>JBBAFB010000051.1:0-14041 GCA_041655595.1 Bacillota bacterium | reverse complement strand
AGCTTGACAACAGCTTGCCCATTGCTTGGCCAATTCTCAACCCCTTCGGCTTTAAGAATTTACCAATGAGACTCCCAGTGCCCTATTGTATAATGGATGATGAGCGAGGATCGGGGGACTGGGGGGAGCAGTTTTAATGCGGCAAAAAATGTTTCTGAATTTAAAGGTGTTTTGGCGCTTGTTGGTTAGCCTGTCAATGGCCGCCTTGTTAATACTGATTGTTTTGTTGGCAAGGAGTCCCGGTGGCCTGAAGGCCAGAACCTATGATTGGGTCAGGGAAACCATGAAAAAAAGCATGGAAATAAAAACATATAATTGGTATGCTTTGGAGGGAGAATACTTTCGGGTAAAATACCAGCCCGTTGATGCTTCCATAGCCAGACTGGTTTTGGAAACCGCGGAGGCTTCCTTTAGTGATGTTAACAAGCTGCTGGATTTTGAACCCAAAATGACGGTGCCGATTTTTATTTATCCCAATCGGGTTTCACTTAGCAAAAGCTTTGGCTGGGACGGTGCGATTAACGCCATGGGGGTTTATTGGGCGGGTGCCATTAGGATCTTATCACCTTTGGAATGGATTGATATAGATAATGAAGAAAGCCTAATTGCTACTTTTCAGGAACAGGGACCCATCGTTCACGAATATGCTCACCTGTTGGTGGATTACAAAACACATGGCAATTATCCCCGCTGGTTTACAGAGGGGGTTGCTCAATACGTGGAACAAAAGCTAACTGGTTATCTCCTGCCGGAGCCGGTTGGGGAAGAAAATCTTTGGTACTCTTTTTCTAAAATGGACGATAAATTTGATCTTTTGCCCAACCAGGATGTAGCCTACAGACAATCTCTATTAGCGGTGGAATACATTGTTGAATTAAAGGGCTTCGGGGCCATTTTGGCAATTTTGGATGAATTGGCAAAAGGGCAAACAATTAAAATCGCTGTAGAGAGTACCACCGGTCTTTCCTTTGATGACTTCGAAAAAAGTTTCAAAACCTTAAAAATAGATTAATAAAAACCTTGCCGGTTGATACCTTACGCAGTGTAACTGCTCTATCATAGCAAGGTTTTTTGTGTCAAAGCTATTTGCGGTTACCCTTGGCTGTTTGCCTCCTGAACGCTGACATCTATCCAAATTCCCTGCACAATTTCCGCCAAAGCCTGGGGAGTAATTTTTACTGTGGAATTCGGCGTTCCGGCTGCGGGAAAAACATGGTCAAATTCCTGCAAGGAAACATCTAAATAAACCTTGATTTGTGTCGAATCGAAGGGGCAAACCCCTCCCACCGGAAAGCCCGTGGCCTCCAGGACGGCTTCGGGACTCATCATTTTAGCTCTTTGTTTAAAATTATCTTTAAATTTTCGATTATCAATTCTGGCTGTTCCCTTAGCCACTATTAAAATGGGCTCTTCCTTAAGTTGAAAAGCCATAGTTTTAGCTATTTCCCCCGGACTAACTCCCAGGGCGGCAGCCGCCAGTTCCACTGTTGCTGTACTGGCCTCAAATTCCTTGACTTCATAATCTAAACCTCTACTTTTAAAAAACTCCCTTACTCTATCAGTTCCCATTTTGACCTCCGCTTTGCAAAATCATTACATGATTTTTGTTTTTACCATTGTACCATAAAATCAGGTTTTTTGTACCAGCCCTGGAAGGTTTAAAAAAATTGCCCCGGGTTTTAATAATTAAACGGCAGTTATGGCAAAATATTTTGAGATGGGTAAAAACAAGATCTATAAAAAGCAGGAAAGTGGTTTTTTTTCAAGAATATATTTTTACAAATGCAAACAGTGGGAGAGTTAACCCGGCCGGATGTAATACCGGCTTTCCAGAGATGGATATTTTAATATAAGGAGGATTAATATGAGCTATTTTGAAAGACAAACCCCAAGGGGGCCGGGATTTTTCGTTATTTTTATATTAATGTTGGTCAGTGCTTTGCTGGGCGGAGTGGTCTCAGTTTTTGTTGCCCCGGCGATTTTAGGAGATTCTTATCCGCTTCCTCCGGCAGTACCCGGGCCGAATGCGGATCGGGGGGAGCCGCGCCCCTGGGATTGGCCCCAGGATTTAGAGCACTTAGTTTCTCCCGGCTCGGTTATTGCGGAAAAGGTCAGTCCCGCCGTGGTCAGTATTGTTAACTATCAGCAATCCAGTTTTTTTAGAAGGGTAGTTCCTTCCTCTGGCTCCGGAGTTATTTTTGACGGCAAAAATGGCTACATTGTTACTAATTTTCATGTGATCAGCGGAGCGGACCGTATCGAGGTAATAGTTAAGGGTACGGAAAAATATGAGGGAAAATTAATTGGTGGGGATGCGCAAACAGATTTGGCCGTTGTCCAAATTAACGGCAAGAATCTTGAGGAGGCGCTTTTTGGGGATTCGGACCAGCTAAGAATCGGGGAGTTAGCCATTGCTATCGGTAGCCCCCTAGGTACGGATTTTGATCGTTCCGTAACCCAGGGTGTCATCAGTGCTCTTAACAGACAAATCAGCGTCAGTAGCGGTGCTAATCAGGAGATTACCTTAAATGTTATTCAAACTGATGCGGCCATTAACCCGGGCAATAGCGGGGGGGCGTTAGTAAATGGTCGTGGAGAGGTCATAGGAATCAACAGCGTCAAGGTAAGAGAAGTCGGCGTGGAGGGAATTGGCTTTGCCATTCCAATTAATAGCGTGAAGCCCATTGTGCAGGAGTTGTTGAATAAAGGCTATGTTTCCAGACCCTTTATAGGTATTTATGATTATCAGGAGATTACCTCTCAGATGGCACAATGGTATGACCTACCGGAGGGCATTTTTGTTGGAGGCATTGTGCCCGGCGGCCCTGCGGAAAAGGTCGGCATACAGGTTGAGGATATAATAGTTCAGATCGGCGGAAGCAATATTAAAACTGCCGGCGATCTGCAAGAGGCTCTCAAAAAACAAAAGGTGGGGGATCAAATCGCCATCAGGGTAGTACGTAAGGGCAAAGCCCTGGATTTTGAGTTAACCCTGGGAGAAATGCCCGGTTCCTAAGCCGGGAACCAACTAACGAGATATTTTTGTTCACAGCCCCTCTGTCGGGGGGCTTTTTTTATTTCAGCCCACATGAAGGAGGGCAGGGCGTGTTTTCTTCTTGCCGCTGTCCGGAAGGAATCCGCCGGGATTCTCTTGTGGGCTAATTGTTTTCGTTCTTGGAGTAATAATTTGTTAATTATTTCTTAATTGTTCATTAAAGTACTAGCAAAGTTCTACTAAAAAGTGTTTGTTAAAATTTTAACCAGTGAAGAATCTTTTGATGGGGAGGGATTGTATAGGACAGGGCTAAGGGTGAAACAGAGAACCGACGGTAAAGTAATGTTTTTCGTGAAGGGAGGATAGGTAGTGACGACGGCAACCAGCAAAGAAAAAGTAACCATTGGCGAAGAGAAGAAATTAAAATGGCTTTTGCCTCTAGCCTTAGCTTTAGCCGCACTTTTGTTTGTCAGCGGGGCTAGCAATTTCACCTCGCAGACTAGTTTTTGCGGGGCGTGCCATGAGATGGACGAGGTAGTTGCCACTTGGGAGGCCTCAACTCATGGCCAAAATGAGCTGGGGATTGTGGCAGAATGTAAGGATTGCCATCTCCCTATGGGATATGCCCAAACATTAGTGGCTAAAGTGGGTAAGTTAAAGGAGCCATATGTGCATTATTTTGTTAAGCCTAGTGCTTTTGAATGGGAACTGATGAAGCCTAATTTGAAGGTAAGGGCAAGGGCAGCAATCAATGATGATAACTGCCTGGAGTGTCATGATATAAATAAAATATTGCCTAAAAATGAAACGCAACAGCTGGCCCATTCTACCGCCGTTGGCACGGCATCATGCGTTTCCTGCCATAAGAGGGTAGGGCATCGTCCCCAGACTAAAACCGAGGAGGGAGACAAAAGGTGAGTGGAAAAAGTAAAAAGAATATAGTCCTCTGGGCTGTAGTAATCGTCTTAGTAGTTGGCGGGCTTGTCCTGATCGGGACATCCTCTACCAGTGCGAAGCTGGAGATACCCGAAGGTGCTACTAAGGCAGATGTGATTGCTTTTGAAAATTATTACAAAGATAAAATGCCGATGAAATACCAAATTTGGAAAGACAGCCCCCACGGTCAAAACGGTGTGAGCTGCGCCAGTTGTCACGGCACCGAAATATTGCAGGATGAAGACCTGGTATATGGTAACTTTCAAAAGGTTCCCATGGAAACCTGCGGTGCTTGTCACGAGGAGCAATTGGAAGGCTATTCACAAACAAGACATGTGGTGGCAACCAATTATTCCCAAGGTAACGCCAGATATAAACTGTTAGATGCATGGCCGGCAATGAAAACCCAAGGCTGTGACGCTTGCCATACCAAAATTGATAATAACTGCACTTGCTGTCACAACGCACATAACTCTACTGTGCCCAAGTCAGAAAAACTGGCTACGAAGGGCCAACAGGTTACGGGAAGCTTAGTTAATGGCTGTGAAAACTGCCATATGGGACCGGATCACCCCCAAAGGGAAGCCTATGAGTCCAGCGTACACCATCAAGTAGCAATGGTTACCGGTGAACCGACTTGTATTACCTGTCATACCGATCCCAGCAACAATCACTTGATCATCCAGTTGAAGGATGAATATGAGGAAGCCGGCAGGCAAATGCTTTGGGATAATTGTCTCAAATGCCATAGCCAGGAATTCGTAAATGATTCTAGAGATAATGTGGAGCAGGTTAAGAAAGAAACCCTGCGTATTGTGAACGCAGCCAGAAAGATTATTCAAGATCTATACAGAGACGGCATTCTTGAACCTACCTACGGTTCACTTCTAAATCAGGAAGGTATTCCCTTACTGAATGCCAAAACTTTGGGCTACAGCCATGTCAGCCAAATCGAAAGCGTCATGTTTGAACTCTTTAAGTATGCGGAAGCGACTACCATCAAAGGTGCCCAGCATTTTGCGCCTGACTACGCACACTGGCACGGCGCTGCCAGCTTGTGGCAGTACTATCAGGATATAGAAAATGAGGCCAATAGACTGAGACTGGAGCATGCTTTAAAAGAAGCTACCGGTGTTTCCGTGGATCCGCTACCGAAGTATAAATACGAAAGAGAAACCGGTCGCGAATTGGATAGTCTGAAATAGGTTCAGTGTTGTATTTTGTAGAAAGGTTGGCTGGACAATCGTACCAGCCAACCAACTTAAGATCGAACTTGAGAGTTGCTAGAGAGTGGAAGCTTATCAAGGCATAATGGTGAGGTGCAAGAATGGTCATTTCTAGTTTAGTAATTCATTGCAATCCGGGCAGTGAACAGCAATTGATCGCTGCTGCCGGAAAGATAGAAGGATTGGAGCCGGTAACTTTTGTTGAGGGGCAAGTGATCTTTCTGCTGGAAAGCCATAGCTTTAAAGAAGCCCACCAGGTCTTGGAAAAGGAGCTAAAGGTTCTACCGGGAGTCCTTGGAGTTTACCCGGTTTATCTTCAGGAAAGTGGGGAAGCCACTCTATAGGGAGGGGTTTTATGTCAGCAGAAAAGTCGGTTGGGAGAAGAAAGCTTTTGTCTTTATTTGCTGAAGACTTGAAGTATTTAGGCAGCGCATTCATTCCGCCTGGGGCGGTGAATCTTGCCGAAGCAGGGATAGCAAAAATTAATAAGGAAAAATGTTTAGCTTATTGGGGGCAAATTTGTACCGGCTGTTATAGTGCTTGTCCCGCTATCCCTAAGGCCATAGAGCTGACAGACTATCGCTATCCCAAGGTAAACAGCGAAAAGTGCAATGGCTGCGGCAAGTGTATTTTAGTGTGCTTGGCTCCCATCCCAGCTATTGTTATCCCTGAATCTCCCCTTAAAATGTTTATACCAAATGATTGAAACGGTTAGTAAGGGAGGAGTGAAAAGATGAGGGTTCGAAAACGATTGAGGTATTTGATGCCCATCTATCTTTTATTGTTATTATTCCTTGCCACTTTTGTACTAAGTGCTTGCGATACTCAGTCACCTGCACCACCCTCTCCGGTGATTACTGAGGGGGAAAGACCAAGCTATGATTTAGACGGTTTTCCGCCAATGATTCCTCATGAAATAGATGATAGGGCGCAATGCTTAGCTTGCCATCGTGACGGGGAAGTAGGAAAAGCACCGAAAACCCCTCACCCGGAACACAATTATTGTCGTCAATGTCATGCGCTGGAACAATGATGGAGCCAAGGAGGGTAGCTAGATGAAACTAAAACGAAGAGATTTTATTAAGGCGGCCGCAGTTTCGGCAGCAATGGTGTCCGTGGGCTGTTCCGGTCAGCAAGGTCAAGTGCAGGAAACCGGGACCCCCGGTGACCCAACTAAGGAAGTGGTGGATAGGTGGGTAAAATCCGTTTGCCGTTATTGTGGCACCGGTTGCGGAGTTTTGATAGGAGTTAGAGGAGATAAGGTTGTTGCGGTCAAGGGTGATCCCGATAATGAAGGCAACAAGGGTTTACTATGTGCCAAGGGTTATTATTTACCCGAGGTAATAACCGCCAAGACAAGACTTAAAAAGCCTTTGATTAAAAAAGACGGTAAGTTTGTAGAGTCCAGTTGGGATGAGGCTATGACGCTAATCGCCAGTAAGTTCAGGGAGTCCATTGATACTTATGGCCCGGATTCAGTAGCTTTTTATGGCTCGGGACAAACCATGGCGGAAGAAACCTATGTGGCTGTTAAACTTTTTAAAGGCGCCATAGGCACCAATAATGTGGATGGTAACCCTCGTTTATGTATGGCCAGTGCCGTAGGAGGTTACCTGACTACCTTTGGTTCCGATGAGCCGATGGGAGCCTATGATGATTTTGAACACGCGGATGTTTTCTTTATCATCGGCTCTAATATGGCGGAGGCTCACCCGGTATTATTCGGTCGCTTGGTTGAAAGAAAAAGAAACAATCCGGATTGTGTTATTATTATGGCTGATCCCCGTCGGCACCGATCCCATGAAATCGCTGATTATTCAGTGCCCTTTAAGCCGGGTACAGATATGGCTTTATTGCATGCCATGGCCTATGTGATCATTGAGGAAGGCATGACCGATGAGCAATTCATAAAGGATCACTGCCAATTTTCCGATGGGGCCAATCCCATTACCTATGCAGAATACAAAGAGTTTTTAAAGCAATTTACCCCTGAGGAGGCCGAGAAAAAGACCGGTCTGTCGGCAAGTAAGATTCGGGAGTTGGCACGTATTTTCGGTGCCCCCGGTAAGGAGACCATTTCCATGTGGACCATGGGTATTAACCAAAGGGTAGCCGGGGTATTTTGCAATAACTTAATCCACAATCTGCATTTGCTGACAGGTAAAATTTCCAGACCAGGGTCCGGTCCTTTCTCATTAACCGGCCAACCCAGTGCCTGCGGCAGTGTCAGAGAAGTAGGCGGTTTGTCTCACTTGTTGCCGGGCCACCGCCTGGTTGCCAACGCAAAACACCGTGAAGAAATCGCCAAGGTTTGGAATATACCGGTGGAAAGAATTCAGCCTGTAATGGGCCATCATACCATGAAGCTGTTCCAGGCTTGTAATGATGGGGATGTCAAATGCCTTTGGATCTCCACTACCAACCCGGCCCACTCTTTGCCCAATGCAACTCACTACCACCCGGGCATGGAGAAAGTCTTTTTAGTGGTGGCAGATGCTTTTCATCCCACTATGACTACTCAATTGGCAGATGTAGTTTTGCCGGCAGCATTTTGGTGTGAAAAGGAAGGGGTTTACGGCAATACAGAACGGAGAACCCAGCATATGGCCAAAGCCATTGATCCTCCAGGGGAGGCAAAACCCGATGTGCAAATGCTTCTGGATTTTGCCAGACGTTTGGGTTATGGCGATATGTTCCCCTTCGAAACACCGGAAGATGTTTGGAATGAATATATGAAATGTACCACAGGGACTGATATGGAACTGGCCAGTTACCCTGCCCTAAGGGAAGCCCACGGTATTCAGTGGCCTGTTAAAGATCACCAGGGAACAAAGGGAACAGTCAGGCGTTTTGCCGCCCCTTGGGACCCCTACGTCAAAGAAGGAGTCAGCTTTTATTCCGCACCTGATAAGAGGGCAGTAATTTTTGCCAGACCCTATAGGGTAGGAGACGAAATGCCGGATCAGGAATACCCCTATTGTCTGACCACAGGCAGGGTATTGGAGCATTGGCACGGGGCCACCATGACAGGCAACAGTCCGGCTTTGGTTAGGGCAATGCCTAAATCTTATGTAGAGGTAAACCCACAGGATGCTACTCAACTGGGCATTAAGGATGGAGACAATGTAAGACTTACCTCCAGGAGAGGCTCCATCATCATGCCGGCCCGGGTGGGCAGACCGGGGGTTCCTCAGCCGGGAATGTTATTCGCAACCTGGTGGGAGGTAGATCCCTTGGTAAATGCTATTACCAATGATGCAGTTGACCCGGCCTCCTTTGAGCCGGAATTTAAAATCTGTGCGGTTAAGATTCAAAAGGCGTAATTGATTTAACAAGACTCCCCGGCTTTGTTTTCTTGGAAACAGCTTGCTGATGGTATAAAAGCCGGGGATGATCCTTTAAAAACCGTTGACGGCCCGGATTTTATTGCGATGCGAAGGGCGCCGACTAGGTAAGGAAGTGGTGAGCATGCCCAAAACCTGGGTTTTTTACCGAAGAATAGTTCAAATATTAATGATAGGTATATTCCTCTTACCTTTAGTAGGTTTTCTAGGCATTAAGGGCACTTTATTAGCCAGCAATATTTTTGGTATTCCTTTAATGGATCCATTAGCTATCGCGGAAGTTATCCTAGCCGCTAAAACCTTAGGTGGTTTAGCTTTGTTGGGAATCATCGGGGTGCTCTTGATCCTTGGTGCCTACCTTCTTTTGGGTAAGGCCTTTTGCAGCTGGGTTTGCCCCGTTGGCTTTTTAGTGGAGCTGGCCAACAAGGTGCCGCTGATTAAAAGGAAAAGCCTAAAAAAGAAACTGGAACAACAGCAGCAGTGGTATTGGATGCTGCCTGTGGTCTTGGTAGTTAGTTTTTTAATAGGGGTGCCGGTCTTTCAAAGTTTTTCCCCCATCGGTATTTTTTATAGAGCAATTCTTTTTGGTTTAGGATTAGAAGTGTTAATTTTAATTATTATTTTAGCCCTCGAATTGGCGGGCATACAACGGGCATGGTGTAGATATGTCTGTCCTTTAGGTGCTTTTTATGCCTTATGGGCCCGTTTAAGCCCTTTAGGAATCAATATAGATGGCCTGGAATGTACGAAATGTCAGCGTTGCGTCAGAGTTTGTGATTATACAGCTTCGGCCCTGCAAAAAGCGATTACCGGAGGTTTAACCCGAGTAGAATCACCCCTTTGCACTCGCTGTGGTAGCTGCATTGACATCTGCCCGGAAGGGGCACTGAGCTTTAAATTTCAATTACCTGCCCTGATGGGTAAAAAAAAGGATCCTTTTGTGCCGGAGGTAAACAGAGCCCAGCAAGAAGTTATGGCTGCCAAGGAGGCAAAATGGGAGCCTTCCAGAAGGGAGTTTTTGCAGCTTGGGGGAGCGGTGGCAGTGGGTGGAATGATGACCTTGTCAATGGCCCCGGCAAAAAAAATCGGTCCAAACCTTTTAAGACCGCCTGGAGCAGGTACAGATGCGGAATTTTTATCCCAATGTATCCGCTGCGGCCAGTGTATAGAGGTCTGCCCCGAAAAGGCATTAATGGCCGGGGGTATAGAGCATGGTTTGTCTTTGGGAACACCCTATTTTATTCCAAAGGATGCACCCTGTACCCTTTGTATGGATTGTCCCGAGGTCTGCCCCACCGGTGCTTTAAAACCGTTACCGATGGAGGAAGTGAGAATTGGGGTGGCAGTCATAGATGAGGAGCTTTGCTATGCCTACCATGGCGATGCTTGCCGGTCCTGCTGGAACAACTGTCCCTTATATGACGAAGCCCTGTATATGAAGGAGTTTCAGTATCCTGTTGTAGTGGAAGATAAATGTACCGGTTGCGGTCTTTGCGAATATGCTTGCGTAGCAGTTGCAGTTGTACCAGCAATTAAAATTATCCCCAGGAAAGAAAAGCTGATTTAATTTGTAATTTCCATCCCCCTCCTTTAATAGCCTGTAGCCAAAGCATGATCTTGGCTGCAGGCATTGGTTTGTGGAGGGCTTTTTGTTTGAGCGGACTTAGCAATAGTGAATATATTGCTTTTTAGCAGGAAGATATTCCGGGATGTCGAATAATAGCCATAAGTGAAATCTTTCATGTTCCTTAAATTCAGTAGGGGGTCTTGTTATGTCCCGCCATAACCTGTCTTTTCGTTTTATGCTGGCCACAACTTTAATTATTGTTTCAGTGATGGCTGCCCATTTTCTATGGGAGCATTATCAACTGCAGCGCCAGGCCTATGCGGAACTAAAAGAAAAGGCTCAAGTAATTACCTTGCAATTACTGGCAACCAGGGAATTCATTTCCCAGCATCAGGATCGCATTAATTATGACAGCCTAGGTAATTTTGAGTTCAAAGGTTTAAATCCTGCTGCCGTGGGCACCGGAGTCAACCAAATTTTTGGACGCTGGACGGATTATACTATCAAGCAGACTAGGTTGAACACCAGAAATCCTTTAAATGAACCGGATCAATTTGAAAGAGCAGTTTTACTTGCCTACGAAGAAACCATGAAGCCCGTAGAGGTTTGGGACCGGCAGGAGATTAACGGCAAGCACTACTTTCGCTACATAAGACCTCTTTTTGCCAATGAATCTTGCCTGCCCTGTCACGGCGAACCGGCAGGTAAATTTGATATAGCGGGTTACCCACGTGAAGGGTACGAGTTGGGTGAATATGCAGGGGCCATCAGTGTGATGATTCCCATGGATTCTTTTATAGCCAACCTGCGTTCCA
This sequence comes from Bacillota bacterium, assembly GCA_041655595.1. Lineage (GTDB taxonomy): Bacteria > Bacillota > DULZ01 > DULZ01 > DULZ01 > JBBAFB01. The sequence goes on along the minus strand of JBBAFB010000051.1, from coordinate 3,158 downwards.
ATTCCTTCAGACAACTGGGGTTTACCTTATTGCTCCTGGGTTTTAGCTTGACGACAATTTTTTTACTGATTAACTTCCTGGTAGGCAGGCCCCTAGATAAGCTGAAGATGGCGGCAGTGGAGGTAGGCAGGGGGAACCTTCAGGTGGATATAGGGGGAATCAACGCCCAGGGTGAAATTAAAGAGTTAGCTATTCAGTTTAAAGACATGGCGGATCAGTTGGGTGTCCTTTATGACGATTTAGAAGGTGAGGTGGAAAAAAGGACAGAGGAACTTACCTTGGCCAATGAAAAGTTATCCGCCCTTAATGTACATAAATCCCAATTTTTAGCCACTATGAGTCACGAATTAAGAACACCTTTAACCTCAATTATCGCCTTTGCTGAACTTTTGGAGGAACAGCTGCCGGAAAAAGAGGGCATTAACCACCAGAATATAGAGGAAATTAAAAAGAATGGTGAGCAATTATTGGTTTTAATCAATGACCTATTGGATTTGGCGCAAATTGAGGCTGGCAGATACCAGCTCCACTTAGAAACAATGGATTTGGTGGATGTAATTGAATCTGTTGAGCGGCTAGTGGCCCCCATTGCCCAGAAAAAGGCCATAGATTTCTCCTCCACCTTTTTAGCGGAAGTGCCCCTATTTAGGGCTGATCCCGAAAAAATCAGGCGGGCGGTTTTGAATTTGGCTGATAATGCGGTTAAGTTTACTCCTCATAACGGTAAAGTAGAGATTGTTGTAGATTTTGATGAGGCCGACGGGGAAGTAATTATTAAGGTCATTGACACAGGTATCGGCATTAGTACCGAAGGCATACCTTACTTATTTGAAAGATTTCGCCAACTGGATAGTTCCAATGCCAGGCGCTATAGGGGTTCGGGTCTTGGCTTGGCCTTAACTAAGGAACTATTGGAGATGCATGGCGGTTGGATTAAGGTGGACAGCAAGTTAGAGGAGGGCAGTACCTTTATACTCGGGCTGCCCATTGGAAACTTCGAGTTTAAAAAGGAGGGCGAGGATGCAACAGAAAGGGGCTAGGATACTGTTAGTTGATGATGAAGAAAGCATCAAAAAGGTGGTGGAACAGGCTCTTGCAAAGGAGGGTTTTCAGGTTTTTTATGCCGGGGACGGAATTGAAGGTTGGCAAATGTTTCAGCAGGAAAAACCCGACTTGGTAATTCTGGATATTATGCTGCCTGAAAAAGACGGATTTGAGGTGCTGCGCCTGATTCGTAAGGAGTCGGAAACCCCGGTGATAATGTTGTCGGCGAAAAGTGAGATTATTGATAAAAGCGTAGGTTTTAATTTAGGCGCCGATGACTACTTAACTAAACCCTTTAGTACAATTGAGTTGGTTTTGAGGGTAAAAGCTTTAATTAGGAGAAATATTGAGCCCCCAAAGGTAAACAATGAGGTAGGAACAGTAAACTATCAGGACTTTAGTATTAACTGTAAATCCAGGGAAGTTATAGTCAGAGGGGAAAAAATAGAGTTGACGGCAAAAGAGTTTGATTTGCTCTGTTTTTTGGCTAATAATCCCGAGCAGGTCTTTACCAGGGAACAGCTTTTCAAACACCTCTGGGATGAGGACTATGTGGCTGATCTGGGTTCAATCAGCGTTTTTGTGCGTCGCATTAGGACGAAAATAGAGCTCGAACCATCAAAGCCTCAATACCTGAAAACAGTTTGGGGAGTAGGTTACAAATTTTCCTTGGGGGCTTAGCCCGGCAGGATAAAATCTTTTAGATGGAAAAGGGGGAATGTAGAAATGATGTGGAAAGAAAAGTACAAAATTGGAGTGGAAAAAATTGATCAGCAGCACGAAGAGCTTTTTCGCCGTGTTGAGGATTTTGTGGTTTCCCTCCGAAAAGAGGGGGAATGGGGGGATAAACTACCCAAAGTAAAGGAGACCCTAGAATTTATGAAGGGTTATGTGGTTACACATTTCGCCGATGAGGAGGCTTATCAGGAGGAACAAGGCTACCCGGGTCTGGAAGCACATAGGCAGGTTCATGAGGATTTTAAAAACGAAGTGGGGGAATTTGCCGTCAGGTTTGAGGAGCAAGGCTATGCCGAGGATTTGGTCCAGCAGTTTGCAGGCAAGTTATTGGCCTGGCTGATTAACCATGTAGCTGCAACCGATCAAAAAATTGCCGACTACGTAAAAAGCAAGGGGGTTAGTAATTAATGAAAGCACAATATGTTAATCCCTTTTATCAGGCTACCATTGATGTTTTTAAGTTAATGCTGGATCTGGATATCAATAGATGTCAGACTGATGCTTGTTCGAAAATGTTAGGTAAAAAAGAGGTAGGGGTAATCATAGATATTACAGGTGATTTAACCGGTTCCATCCTATACCGTTTCCCGGAAAGCATGATTTTAGAAATGGTAAAGATAATGTCGGGTATGGAAATGGCGGAACTGGATGGTTTTGTTACTTCCGCCTTGGGGGAAGTATCTAATATCATCAGCGGTAATGCCGTTTCCAAATTGTCAAGCGAGGATTATAAATGTGATATTAAACCTCCCAGAATTATCGTAGACAAAGAAAAACCTTTAACCCTCAGTGACGCAACGGTTTTGAAAATTCCCTTGGAAACCGCTATCGGAGAACTACAAATTCAAATTTCTTTAAAAGAAAACTAACCGGCTACAAAAGGATGGCTCCTATTGTGGCATAAAGGAAGGTTAAATTGCAGATTACCATTGTAGCAGTGGGGAAAATAAAAGAAAAATTTATGATGCAAGCCATCGGGGAGTATAAAAAGCGACTGGGTAGGTATTGTAAGCTTAATATTATTGAAATTGCCGATGAAAAGGCTCCGGAAAATCTAGGTGTAAAGCAGCGGGAACAGCTAAAAGAAACAGAGGGACAAAAAATACTCCCCTTTTTAAAGGATAAACTGTATGTAATTGCCCTGGATATTCAGGGAGAACCCTCATCTTCGGAAGGGTTGGCGGAAAAAATCCGGCAACTGGGCTTGAGGGGGGACAGTAATTTGGTTTTTGTTATAGGAGGTTCTTTGGGCCTATCGGCGGAGATTATCAATAAGGCGGATTTTCGCCTTTCTCTTTCCCCTCTGACCTTTCCCCACCAACTAACCCGTTTAATTCTTTTGGAGCAGATATACCGTTCATTTAAAATAATAAAAA
>JBBAFB010000050.1:0-14054 GCA_041655595.1 Bacillota bacterium | reverse complement strand
AGTAGTCACCAATGGGGGTAGCTGTAAAATTACTTCTCTGGCGGCTTCTGGGTTTATATAGTTTTCAACCCCGGGCTCCAGTATAAAGCCTAGCCCGTCAACCCCGGCATTAATAAAATACCAAGCCTCTTTTAAACTTTGAATGCCAACTACAATTCTTCGCAATTTCGCTTCACCTCTAAGCAATCTGATCTTTTTTATGGTACTGCCCTATGCCCTAAACCGATAGCCACTTCATCCAGATGTACCAATCCAACTCCAAAAAATACAGAAACGCTAATGTGATCCGTGGCCCTGGCAATCCCAATCTTACCACCAACATTGAAACCTAGGGCCTTAGGCATAATTTGTGACAAAGCCTCTCTTGTTGCTCCGGCAATAGCACCCTCTTCCGAATGGGTATCTTTAATAATCCCTTCCCTTTTGGCTGCTACTATGGCCCTTTCGATTATTTTACTTGCAGAATGCAAGTATTCGCCACCAAAATTCACGGCGGCAGTTCTGATTCCCACCTGGACAAAATTTTCCTTTAACAAATTTTCTTCTTCCCTGGTCTCCGACAAAGACATTCTAATCGCAGCACTTGCTACTACCTTACTGCCCATTTAACTACCATCCTCCCTACTTAAGGAAATAGCCGCCGATTGACCTGCTAAATAACCTGTAGAAAAAGCCGCTTGTAAATTATATCCTCCCGTATACCCGTCTAAATCAAGTACTTCGCCGGCAAAATAAAGATCAGGGATTATTTTTGAAGCCATGGTACGTGGATCAACTTCAGTAAGCAAAACCCCTCCGGATGTCACAATGGCTTCACTTATGGGGCGAGCCTTTGTAACTGAAAAATTTAGACTTTGAAGGGTTTTGAGTATTTGCTGTCGTTCCGAACTTGTAAGTTGATTCACGGTTTTGTTAGCATTTATTCCTGCGGAAAATAAAAACGGCATAATTAATTTTTGCGGTAAAAGCTTCACCATGGCATTTTTTAAATGCTTATTTGAAAACTCTTGAAAATCCCTTAATAATCTTTTTTCGAGGGTTTTTCGGTCTAGCGCAGGTTTTAAATTCAGCTCTAGCCGAACGGGCGAATACTCCAGTTCCTTAACAACTTCGCGGCTTATGGTTAAAATTATGGGTCCTGAAACACCAAAATGGGTAAAGAGCATTTCCCCAAATTGTTCAGCCAATTTATCGCGGCCCCAGGCGGTTATTTTGACGTTTTTTAAGGAAAGTCCGCTTACTTCTTTCACCCAAGGTTCCTTTATTTCTAGTGGTACTAATGACCCACTTAAGTTCGTAACCGTATGACCAAGCTTTGCGGCAAATTTATAGCCATCTCCGGTGGAACCCGTCCGGGGGTATGATAAACCTCCAGTAGTCAAGATTACTTTAGACGCAGGGAAAAAGTTCGATCCGCTTATAATTCCTGCTATCTTACCGCTTTCCAAGTATAAATCCTCAACTCTATGGTTATAAAAAACACTGACACCAAGTGATAACAAGTATTTACATAATACTTCTACCAAATCACGTGAACGATCAGATAAAGGAAAGACCCTCCCACCTCGTTCCTCCTTAGTGGCTAAACCTATCCCCTGTAAAAAATTTATTAAATCAATATTTGATAAGTTTGCTAATGCACCATAAAGAAAACGACCCTGTTCGGAAAAATTTTCTATAAAGTCTTCAACGGTTGCTGTGTTTGTAATATTACAACGGCCTTTTCCCGTTATTAATAATTTTACACCCAATTGTTTGTTTCTTTCAAACAATTGGACATTAGCCCCTTTTTCAGCGGCACCAATGGCAGCGAACATGCCGGCGGCACCGCCGCCGACAATGGCTATTGCCCTGGGATTTATTTTTTCAGCCAAGACATCATACCTCTGAGTTTGGCTCCTACCTGTTCAATGGGGTGATTCTTATCTAGTTTCTCTAAAGCATTAAAACCAGGTCTATTAGCTTGGTTTTCTAAAACCCATTCCTTGGCAAACTGTCCTGATTGAATTTCCCACAAAATTTCGCGCATTTCATCTTTTACATCTTCCGTAATAATCCTGGGACCCCTGGTCATATCCCCCCATTGAGCAGTATCACTAATGGAATGGCGCATGGAGCTCAGCCCACCTTCATACATAAGATCCACAATTAGTTTTAGCTCATGCAAACATTCAAAGTAGGCCATTTCCGGTTGATACCCTGCCTCAACCAACACTTCAAACCCTGCCTTTACCAAGGCTGTAGTCCCACCGCAAAGCACAGCCTGTTCACCAAATAAATCGGTTTCTGTTTCCTCACGAAAGCTGGTTTCAATTACGCCTGCTTTGGTTGAACCAATTCCTTTGGCAAAAGCTAAAGCTAAATCTTTTGCTTTACCGGTTGCATTTTGATGGACCGCTATCAAAGCCGGCACTCCAATTCCTTGTTGATACATTCTGCGCACCATATGTCCCGGGCTTTTGGGTGCAATCATGATCACATCAACATCTTTTGGTGGTACAATTTGATTAAAATGAATATTAAAGCCGTGTGCAAAACTCAATGTGTCACCTGCTTTTAAATTAGGTAAGATTTCCTTTAAATAAACCTCCCTTTGTCTTTCATCAGGAAGCAAGATCTGTATAAAATTTGCATTTTTTACTGCATCAGCGACACTCATTACCTCTAAACCATCGTTTTGGGCTTTAACTACGGAACTGCTGTCGGTTCTCAAGCCAACAATAACCTCAATGCCGCTATCATTTAAATTTTGTGCCTGGGCATGTCCCTGACTACCATAGCCGAGAATGGCTATTTTTTTACCTGCAAGCATGGTCAAATCTGCATCACTTTCATAATAAACTTTCAACATATTTAATTCCTCCTTATGTAATAAAGATACAACCTTTATTTTTCTAGTTTTAAATGAAAAATCCTTCTTTATATTACTATTTCACTATATTAAGGTTTTGAAACTCAACTGCATTAAAAAGCTTAAAGCTGTTTAATTGATAACCGGATTAGACCTTGTTATTTTCTCCTGGGCCGCTACCAATTGACTCATAAAGCCTTTCAACCTCAAAGTCAGTTAGAAATCTATACTCGCCGGGTTTTAAAGGACCTAATTTCAGGGAAGCTAATCCTATACGCTTAAGATTAAGAACCGGGCAGCCAATAAAATCAAACATTTTTCTTACCTGCTGGTTACGTCCTTCGTGAATACTGATTTCCATTAGGCAGGTGGCTCCCATATCTTCCAACAACCTGACTTTTGCAGGAAAAGTTTTTTTCCCCGCCAGCATAATTCCCTTACGCAGTTGTTGCAATTCACCCTTATTAGGAACCCCGCTAATCAAAGCCCTATATGTTTTAGGGACTTCAAATTTTGGATGTGTTAATCCATAGGCCAATTTTCCATCATTGGATATAAGGAGCAAACCTTCCGTATCTTTATCTAAGCGACCAATGGGATAAACCCTCTCTTGGATCTCATTGCCAATTAAATCTAAGACGGTAGGACGATTTTTCTCATCCTTAACGGTTGTTATATATCCTTTTGGTTTGTTAAGCATAAGGTAGATATTTTCTCCCGATTGCTTAATTAGCTTTTCTTCAACTTTGACACGATCAAATTTAGGATGAATTTTAGTCCCCGGGACCCTGACAACCTGATCATTAACCTTTACCTTTCCGGAAGCAATCATTTTCTCTGCCTCACGCCTTGAGGCCACACCCGCCCCGGCCAAAAATTTATGCAAACGTTCCTCCATTAACTTCCACCCTTCACCTGAGTATTTGGAAATTATCCCTGCTACTTAAATCATATCTATTTTTTTGCTGCTAGGTCAAGGGCTGCAAACAATTTAACTGAAAATTAAATTAGTAATAAAAATAGCAGCCGCTAAACTGGTTATGTCTGCGATTAAGCCCAGATGCAACGCATATCTGTACTTGCTTATGCCAACGGAACCAAAATATACAGTTAACACATAAAATGTAGTATCTGTGCTGCCTTGCATGGTAGAGGCCAACCGACCAATAAAGGAATCCGCTCCATAAGTATTAATTAATTCAGCGGCCACAGCCAAAGCACCGCCGCCCGATAGCGGCCTCATAATAGCGAGGGGTAGGATTTCAGGAGGCGTGTACAATAAATTGGTTACCGGTCTAATCGCATTAACTAATAAATCCATTGCCCCGGAAGCGCGAAATACTCCGATCGCTACTAGCATGCCTACTAAAAAGGGTATAATTCGAACCGCAGTTCGAAATCCCTCTTCAGCACCTAAAACAAAGGTTTCATAAACTTTAACCTTCCTAAAATAGGCCCCAATTGGAATGATAAATAATAAAAAAGGTATCGCCCAGACAGAGATTATATTTATAAATTTAATAAACATATTTATAATTTTTCCTTTCTGCTAAATCTTCTGCGAAAAATTCTGTCAACTATAATTGCCACAACCATGGCTACGGATGTGGCAAAAATTGTTGTACCTACTATCTCGGTTGGGCTTCTAGAACCTGCTGCGGCCCTAATACCTATTATTGTTGCCGGAATAACGGTAATACAGGAAGTGTTTAATGCGAGGAAGGTGCACATCGCATCAGTGGCTTCATTGGGACGGGTATTAAGCTCTTGCAAACCTTGCATGGTTTTAAGACCAAAAGGTGTTGCGGCATTACCCAAACCTAAAATATTAGCACTTAAGTTCATTACAATAGCTCCAATAACCGGGTGGTCCTTGGGGATACTGGGAAATAAAAAATTAGTAAATGGTGTCATTATTCGTGCTAACCACCTAACCAAACCGGCAGCCTCTGCTATTTTCAATAAACCAAGCCACAATGACATTAAACCTATTAATTCAAAGGCAATAAATACTGCTCTTTCCGCAGATGACAATGCTGCGGTTGTAACAGCCTCTATATTTCCATTTATCCCGGCCACCACTATTCCCGATGCCAGCAGCAAGAGCCAGACAAGATTTACCATCAAACCACCCCACTTATTACCAGTTTTATGAAATCACAGAGCATTCTAGAACAGGGGTGATCAAAACTACTGTTTTTATAAACTTTAAAGACACTAAACAGCTTTCAGCTACTACTCTTTAGTCTTGCTTGCTGGTAAAAGGGCATCAAAGCTATTTTTTTAGCTGCTTTCCAAAATAGAATCCCCTTCTTTACCACCTTCATCTCTATTTATCAATGCCTCCTGAATATAAGCTAAAATTTTGGGTGTTAAATCAATTAAGCGGTCAATAACTGTATTTCCATCGACCGGTAAGAGCCTAATTTCACCGTTTCCCACCACTAAAAAGCCTATCGGCTGGACAGAAACCCCGGCACCACTGCCCCCACCAAAAGGCAATCTGTTTTCTTTTTGGGAATTATCCTGGCCCCTTTGTTTTTCCGTCAAAGGGTATTCGCCGCCTCCTGCAGCAAAGCCGCAAAGTACTTTTGTAACAGGAATTATAACACTACCATCTTGGGTTTCAACGGGTTCACCTACAATCGTATTAACATCAATCATTTCTTTGATACTTTCCATTGCAGTACGCATTAATGCTTCAATCGGATGATTTACCAAAATCTCACCTTCTTATTACATGACGAAATATATGCCAGCTAGTTCGCCCAATTATAATTATAATATGACCAACCCTAAAACTAAATATGCAATGAAATTCCAAGCTAAAGACCTGCTCCTCAAAATTCGGAATTACATCAAGCCGGGGCTTGAAATTTCTAAAGCTGGTATGAGTTAATAATTTGCGATAAAATAAATATTTGAGATACCATAAAGCACCGGTGGAAATACCGGTTAAACCGGGGTTGGCAAAACCAATAGTTGTTACCCACATCAACTCCCTGATTTTAATGAATTTTAGTATATCCTTTGCCTCCTTGGAGTAATCAGGCAGTGATCTAATTATTAGCCTTATTAATTTTAAAGGGTGAACAGACCTCATTTTGCTAAATTGAAAGGGTAATTCTAAAGCGAAATTTTTTTTTATAATTAATGGCTTTCCCTGTTTGAACGGCAAATAGTTATCCAAAATAAACTTAAACAGAAATTGAACACAATTATCCTCTTTTTTAAAAAAAAATTCAATTTCCATCACCATAGTTTTAACCATCAAAATTAAAACCGCCGCCAATATTAGTGTAGCCAAAGTTATCCACATAAAAACCATTACTTTCCTTTACCTTGTTTCTTCCATTTAATTTACCCCGTTCATGGTTTTAAATACTAAAAAAATAGTAAAGGAGCCATATTTTGACTCCTTTACCTAATTCCATCTTGTTGTTTATCCAAGGGGGGCAGATCCTCAAGGCTTTTCAAGCCTAAATAAATCAAGAATTCAGATGTAGTTCCATATAAAATAGGTCTGCCCGGCCCTTCCTTTCTGCCAATTTCTTTTATTAAGTCTCTCTCAATTAAGGTTGAAAGTAAATGCTCTACTCTTACACCCCGGATTGCTTCAATTTCTGTTCTTGTAATTGGCTGTCTATAAGCAATGATGGCAAGTGTTTCTAAAGCTGGTTTTGAAAGGGGGTTGCTCCTGGGACGACAAATTTTCTCCAGATAGGGTGCATATTGAGGTTTCGTACCCATTTGGTAACCTTCCGCCAATAAAGTTATTTGCAACCCCCTATCACTGTCATTGTATTCCCGCATAAGTTGAAACAATAATTCCTCGGCTTCTTCAAGGCTTAACTCCAGCACAGAAGCAATTTCATCTATGGAAAGGGGCATGGCTGTTGCAAATAATAAACATTCTAAAATTGCCTTCGGCTTTTCAGCAAATAGCATGGCTATCTCCCCCTTTAAAGTTTATTGTCAGCCCATAAAACGCGTATTGAGCCAAAAGGTTTTTCTTGGTATACCTCAACTTTACTTAAACGAATTAATTCAAGAAGGGCGAGAAATGTTGTTATAATAGAAGTTATGTTAAGATTTTCGGACAGTAATTCAAAAAAAAACAGCCCCTCAACCTTAGAGGATAATAGTTTCCCGATAAGTTCCATTTGTGTTGCTACCGTGTACTCTTCCGTATATAATTCGTGGATGGGTTCAACCTTGGTCAGTACCTCCAGCATTTCCTGATAAATTGCCGTTAGATCAGCTGCCCCAATGCCCCTTAAGGGATTTGGAGGCTTTATTCCGCTAAGAAAATTTTCTACATTAAAAGGGTGTTCATAAACCTCCCGTTGCTGCATTTCCCTGATCTGTAATTCTTCAATTATCGCTTTAAATTTTTGGTACTCCAGCAAACGGATTACCAATTCTTCCCTCGGATCTTCCATTTCGTCTTCCATCGTTTGAATCGGAGGTTTGGGCAGGAGCATCTTGGCTTTTATAGATAACAAGGTGGCCCCCATTACCAAAAAATCACCGGCAATCGTTAAGTCGAGTTGATCCATAGCCCACAAATAATCTAGATACTGATCGGTAATTTGCCCAATAGGGATATCATAAATGTCCAATTCCTGTTTTTCTATTAAGTGTAGCAGTAAATCAAAAGGGCCTTCAAAACTTTCCAGTCTGATTTGATAGTCCAAAATATCCTACCGCCTTTATATTTAAGCTATTTGCACAGTGCAGTACAAATATTGCTGCTTTAATAGCATTTTTAATAGCTTATATTAAGGATTTTTCTAACTTCACACATGGTTTCCTCCGCTTTATTTGCAGCCCTTAATTGCCCTTCTTTTAATAACTCTTTAACCCAACCCGGCCTTTTTTCAAAGGAAGCCCTTTTTTCTCGTATGGGTTCCAGCACCTCTTCTAATTTTACGACCAATTTCTTTTTGCAGGCAACACAACCGATTTGCCCTTGTCTACAACTGTAAGCGACATCCTCCGCCTCACCCGGTGAGTAAAATTTGTGATAGCTGTAAACTACACAAACTTCGGGGTGTCCGGGATCATCCTTCCTGATTCTAGCAGGATCAGTAATCATTTGCCTGACCTTAAACTCCACCTCTTTGCTATCAGCACTGATAGCTATTTCATTACCGTAACTTTTAGACATTTTTCTTCCATCGGTCCCCGGCAAAACCTCCGTTTTTGCCAGTTCAGCCCTTGGTTCCGGGAAAAAATCAGTCTGATAAAGGAAGTTGAACCTCCTGGCAATTTCCCTACATAATTCTAAATGGGGCAGTTGATCTGCTCCTACGGGAACGACATTGGCTCTGTAAACCAAGATATCCGCCGCCTGTAAAAGTGGATACCCTAAAAAGCCATAAGTAGCCACATCCTTACCCTGACTTTTAAGCTGCTGAATTTGGTCCTTAAAAGTAGGAACCCTTTCCAGCCAAGGTAAAGGGGTGATCATAGAAAATAATAAATGCAATTCACCATGCTGTTTAACCTGTGATTGAACAAAAACGGGACTTTTTTCTGCATCCAAACCCGTACTGAGCCAATCCAAAGCCATTTCCAGTACATGTCCCGGCAACTCAGAAGTGCTATCAAAGGCAGTAGTCAAAGCATGTAAATCAACAATGCCAAAGTAACATTCATAGTCTTGTTGCAATCGTACCCAGTTTTCTAAAACACTTAAATGACCAATATGTAATTTTCCCGTAGGACGCATGCCGCTAAATATTCTACCTTTACTCATTCGGCTCTTCCTTCCCTGTCAAAAATTTTATATACCAGCAAGAAAAGCAATCATTGTTAGAACAAAATAAACAGCAGGTAAAAGTATCCTGCCAAGAAGACCTGTTACCAACAACAAGAGCAATATGATGGTACCGTAGCTTTCCAATTGCATAAAAAGACCCGTAAACCTACTTGGTAAAATGTTTGCTAATATTTTGGAACCATCCAGCGGAGGAATGGGGATTAAATTAAAAACCGCCAAAGCAATGTTAATCCAAAGCAAATCTTGAAAAAAACCCTGCAAATACAAGTTAATTCCCCAAGTTATTTTCAAGGCAACTGCAGCCAAATAAGCCAATACCAAATTCATCGCTGGTCCCGCTAAACCTACTAACAGCATTCCCCTACGACGATCCCCTCTAAAGTAATAGGGGTTAACAGGAACCGGTTTAGCCCAGCCAAAACGGGCTACCAATAGCATTAAGGTGCCTATTGGGTCCAAATGTGCTAACGGGTTTAAGGTTAATCTGCCATGCTGTGCAGGTGTGGGATCCCCTAACAAAGCGGCAACTTTGCCATGGGCATATTCGTGAAAAGTGATGGCTACCAAGATAGCCGGAATCAAAGTAACAAGTCCTTGCAAATTAAAGCCCAGCAATAATACTTCCTCCAATCAAAAAGCGAACATAATAACCGCTAAATTCTATTGATTATAACATGAATTTTGCTTATCCATCAACCATCTGTTGTATCTGTTTTAAAAGCATAATTTAGATAAAAGTCACAACCTGGCTAAAAAAAACTATAACAAAACAGATCCGGCTCTTAACTTATCTAATTTTGAAGTCTGGGCGGAAGACAATGATTTTGTAGCATTTGTTCATAGGATTCCCTCTTTATAATTAAATCTGCTTCGCCGTTTTGCACAATTATTACGGCCGGACGAGGGAGAGAGTTATAATTGTTTGACATAGAATAACTATAGGCACCAGTAGAAAATACAGCTAAAATGTCATTGTGTTCCGCTTTTTGAAGCATTAAATCCCAAATTAGAACATCCCCGCTTTCACAGCATTTACCGGCAATGGAAACTAACTCATCGTTTTTGAGTTTCATTTTGTTGGCAATAGTAGCTTCATATTTTGCCTGATACAAGCTTGGCCTAATATTATCCGACATGCCCCCGTCAATAGCAACGTACTTTCTAACTCCGGGAATTTCCTTAATGGAACCTATGGTATATAAAGTAGTTCCGGCGTTGCCTACAATTGCCCGACCCGGCTCCATGATTAATTTCGGCAATGGGTAGTTTTTGTTCTTTGAATACTCCATTAACATCAAAGGGATCTTTTTTAATAAATCCTCAATTGCAAAAGGATTATCTTCTTTCGTATAATAAATCCCCATGCCTCCGCCTAGATTCAACTCTTGGCAAATTATACCTGTTTCCTCTTTAACCTCTTCCAAAAAAGCCAGCAAAATTTTCGTGGCTTCAACATAAAAAGTTGCATCAAATATCTGAGAACCTATGTGACAATGTATGCCTTTAAAGTCTAGGTACGGGTAATTTGCTAAACTTTTTACGGCTTTTATAGCCTGCCCATTAGGCAGGACAAATCCAAACTTGGAATCAACCTGACCAGTTTGAATATATTTATGGGTAACAGCTTCAATACCCGGCGAAACACGTAATAATATTTTTGGCCTTAGCCCTTTTTTAACAGCCAGCTTATTTAGTAAAATCAATTCATAATCGTTATCAACTACAAAGCGTCCAACTTGATTATCCAACGCCATCTCAAGCTCCGCGCTACTTTTGTTATTTCCATGAAAAAATATTTTTTCACTAGGAAAGCCACTCGCCAATGCCGTAAATAATTCACCCCCCGAGACAATATCAATCCCGAAACCTTCTTCCTGAATAATCCTGTAAATCGCAGGAGTGCTGAGGGCCTTACTGGCGTAGACTAATTGAAAATTTTTATATTCTGTTGCTAAAGTGTTGCTAAACCGCTGACAATTGTTTCTTATTAGGGTTTCATCTAATATTATAAGCGGTGTTCCAAATTCTTTAACTAAATCAGTAACATCTATTCCCCCAATTTCTAAATTTCCTTTACTATTAACTTTAGCCGTTCCATGCAATTTCACTTTTTTGTCCCTCCTCTTTATGTTTATTAAAAAAGACTGAGGGCTACCCCAGTCGGTGGTTTGTTACTAAGCAAATTTTGACAAACTGCAAGTATTCTCCGTGAAATTAGATTAACATATAGTAAAATCGTTGTCAAAATATAAAATTACGCTCCTGTTTCTCTGGCTATTTTATTTTTTTTAGCAGACCATTTGCCGCATCTATCCCCCCAGTGGGCAACAATATTTTCACCTTCAATGATTTGTATTATTTCACAATTATTTGGACAGTCTTGACATTCAAAGCCTGTTTGGAAAAAGCATTTGTTAACTCCTTCAAATCCTTTAAAAGCAGTGCGTTTTCCGCGTTCAGCTTCTTCTTTAGCCAAAATAGCCATGCCGATTGCGCCCATAACATTATAATATTTTGGGATAATCATTTCGGTGTTTAAAGCCTTTTTAAACGCCTCTTTGATACCGGAATTTGCAGCAACTCCCCCTTGAAATACTATTGGAGCAAGAATTTCTTTTCCCCGCCCTAAATTACTTAAAAAGTTCCGCACCAATGCTTCAGAAAGGCCGGCAATTATTTCTTCCAGACTATAACCCGCTTGTTGTTTATGAATCATATCGGATTCTGCGAAGACTGTACAGCGACCGGCTATTCTAACCGGACTCTTTGCCTTGAGCGCTAAGGCACCAAATTCTTCAATAGGTAGGCCTAGGCGACCGGCTTGTTGATCCAGAAACGAACCAGTTCCGGCGGCACAAACGGTATTCATGGAAAAATCAACCACAACACCATCTCTCAAAATAATCAACTTCGAATCTTGCCCGCCAATTTCAATTACAGTCCGGACCCCTTTAATTAAGCTTGATGCAGCTACGGCATGAGCGGTAATTTCGTTTTTCACAACATCCGCACCAATCAAAATCGATGCTAATTGCCTGGCGCTGCCGGTTGTACCTGCACCAAGAATGCTAACAGCTTTTCCCCATTTTTGATAAAACTCTTTTAAACCCGTCTGGATTGCCAATATTGGTTGACCCTTGGTTCTAAGATATATTTTGTCTTTTAAATTTCCTGCTTCATCAATTAAAACTAAGTTAGTACTAACAGAACCTACATCTAATCCTAAATAAGCCTTAACCATTATTTACAATCATTCTCCTTTTTTTCTGCCTGATCATATCCACAAAAGCTTCTAATCGCGTAATTAAGCCGGCCTCACCCGTTTGTTCATCCACATATAGGGTTAAAATGGGTACTTGATACTCATTTGAGACCTTAGGCAATATAGAATGGGCCACAATTTCCGGCATGCAGGTCAGTGGGGCAACTTGAATTATTCCATCCACTCCTGCCGAGGCAAATTGCACAGTGCTCCCAACTGTTTCCCTACCATGACCTCCTACAAATGAATTCAGAAAAGGTTTCGCAAAATCAGCAGTATTTTTGGTTCCCTCAATTTTTAACAAGCCGCCTAACAAGTGTTCATTAACCCAACTGCTCAGATATAGACAACGAACAATTTGGACTCCTAAATAATTTAAATGGTGTTCTATATTTTGGTTGGCAAAAGGCTCAAGTACGGTATAAATTTCCCCAACTATAGCAATCTTTATTAGCGAAGGAGGCGTTGGTTTTGATGCTGCTTCCGACATCCTTTTTAAGTAAATCTTTTTAATCTGTTTAATTAAATCTGGCCTACCCGTCAATTTTAATTCGTTTTTTGCCGAATCCAGCAAGTAATCCATTGCCCCTCTATTTAATTCCAAGGGACGTAAAATTAAAGCCCTAGCTTCCAGTAGGTCTAACATCCTGGTTTTAAGCCAAGCTAAATAAATGGCTTTTAAAGTTTTTTTCCAGGAAACCTTACGCAACCTTTGGATTTTGAGCCAAAAATCCTTTGGATGGGAAAAAGGGGGCTCAAGTATGATAATTTCCATATCAATGCCTATCTCATTTAAAATATCCTGTTGTACATATCCATAATAACCTATTCTACATGGTCCAATTCCTCCCACCATTAGAGCAGTATCTGCACCTAATTCGTAGGCTTCAATTAAATTGCCAATGTTTATTTTTAAAGGTAAACAAGCAAATTCAGGAGAATACTGACTACCTAGGGATAAAGTTTTTTTAGTGCAAGGTGGGGGCAAAATTACCCTCTGTCCTATACCTTCCAACAATGTTTGTGCGGTCATTGTTATGGGGCCCATATGGGGTACTGTGAGTATCAAATAACTTCCCTCCTGGCAATCATATCAATAAAAGCCTCCAGCCTTGTTTGTAAACCCGCCTCACCTGTGTGCTCATCTATGACGATGTTTAAAAAGGGCTTTTGCCCATTCCTTCTAAACCTTTTTTCAACCAATTCCGCCAACATAGAATCCGGTCCGCAACCAAAGGAGCTTAAATAAATCAGCCCGGTAATCTGCTTGTTTTCCTTGACATACAATGAACAACCTAGGGACTTTTTTCCGAGGGACCAATACATTTGTTTTGGCTGGGACTTATTAACGGCTTCTAAGATTTTTTTATCAACCATCTCGGGAGTGACTACCCTGACATACATATCCTCAAGTTTTTTAATAATGTTTTGGCTGGCATAGGAATCGTAAATATTATAGCCATGTCCCACCAAACCTATTGTCATTATTTCTTTTCCCGCTGGGATATTTTTTTTATAGCCTTCCAACAATTCAACCGGCGTAAAACCTTTTTGTAATTCTTCTTCGTATTTATTTTGAATTACTTGCGCTTTTTTTAATGCCCTTTTAGTTTTTGCGGCTTCTATGCCGAGCTTTTGGCCTATGGATTTCAGACTATCGGTTAATCCCCTCCCGGTACTTTTAAAATCAAATTTTTCGTCAATGATTTCAGGCAAGTTTATGAAATTGGCCTTTATCATATCGGGAAGTCCCATAAATTTAGGACAAATATAATTGCCTTTTTCAATACTGATTAATCGCGGTAAAAATATATAATCTACTTCCCCTACTAAACTGGCTAAATGTCCATAATAAATTTTTACTGGGTAACATAGTTCATCAACTGCCTTTTGCACTCCTAAATCCACCAACGTTTTATCTGTTTTTCTGGAAAGCTTAACCTTGAAACCAAGCTCCGTAAAAAAACAATTCCATAGGGGGAACAAGTAATAATAAAATAAAGCCCTGGGTATGCCGATAGTTTTAGGACTCATTTAAATTCACCTTTTTCTTTTAAGAGTTTTTACAAGCCCACTTGCAGCCACACTGTTATATTGTGCTATCTTTACTTTAATATGCAAAAAAGATCGGTTACCCGACCTTTAAAAATTTTACC
>JBBAFB010000049.1:0-14507 GCA_041655595.1 Bacillota bacterium | reverse complement strand
TTAACTATTAAAGAATGGCGCTCACTACACCGGCACCTACTGTGCGTCCGCCTTCACGAATAGCAAAACGTAATCCTTCTTCCATGGCTATGGGGGTGATGAGTTCTATGGTCATCTTGATGTTGTCCCCAGGCATTACCATTTCTACTCCTTCCGGTAGGTTTGCTACCCCGGTTACGTCCGTTGTTCTGAAGTAAAATTGGGGCCTGTAGCCGTTGAAGAATGGGGTGTGTCGCCCGCCCTCTTCCTTGGTCAAAACATAAATTTCTGCTTCAAATTTGGTATGGGGCTTAATGGAGCCCGGCTTGGCCAATACTTGCCCTCTTTCAATTTCCTTTCTGTCAACGCCTCTTAAGAGGGCTCCGATGTTGTCTCCTGCTTCCGCTTTGTCCAGAAGCTTTCTGAACATCTCTACGCCGGTGCAAACGGTTTTTCTGGCTTGCTCGCTTAGTCCTACTATTTCTACTTCGTCTTGTACTTTGACTGTGCCTCTTTCTACCCTGCCGGTGGCTACCGTACCTCTACCGGTAATGGTAAAGACATCTTCGATCGGCATCAAAAAGGGTTTGTCTACTGCTCTTTCCGGAGTTGGAATATATTCGTCTACTTTTTCCATTAGCTCCAGTATTTTACCGCACCAATCACAGTCTCTTTGTCCGCAGCCGCATTCCAGGGCCTTTAGGGCAGATCCTGCCACGATGGGTATGTCGTCTCCGGGAAATTCGTATTCGGATAGCAGCTCTCTTACTTCCATTTCTACTAATTCCATCAGTTCGTCATCGTCTACCATGTCCGCCTTATTTAAAAAGACTACGATGTAGGGTACCCCTACTTGACGGGCCAGTAAAATATGCTCTCTGGTTTGAGGCATGGGGCCGTCTGCTGCAGATACTACCAGGATTGCTCCGTCCATTTGGGCTGCTCCGGTGATCATGTTTTTAACATAGTCGGCGTGGCCGGGGCAGTCTACGTGGGCGTAGTGCCTATTGACTGTTTCATATTCCACATGGGATGTGCTGATGGTGATCCCTCTTGCTTTTTCTTCCGGCGCATTATCAATTTGGTCGTAGGCTGTTGCTACGGCTCCGCCTGCTTTTGCCAAAACACTGGTAATTGCTGCCGTTAAGGTGGTTTTACCATGGTCCACGTGACCGATGGTGCCGATATTTACGTGGGGTTTTGTTCTTTCAAATTTTTGTTTTGCCATTGTTAGATTTTCCTCCTTTTTTCAAGAGCAGTTAACGCCCTTGCCTTTTTGCTATTATTTCGTCTCCAATATTTTTTGGAACCACATCATAATGCTCAAACTGCATTACATAGTTTCCCCTGCCCTGAGTATTGGACCTCAGATCTGTCGCATAACCAAACATTTCTGCTAAAGGCACTATGGCTCTAATCACCTGGACGCCAAAACGAGGTTCAATTCCTTCTATACGGCCCCGGCGAGAGTTGATATCACCCATTACATCCCCCATGTATTCTTCGGGAACTGTAACTTCTACCCTCATAATAGGCTCTAGCAAGATGGGATTTGCTTTCAACGCCCCTGCCTTGAAGCCCATGGACCCCGCTACCTTGAAAGCCATTTCCGATGAGTCAACATCGTGATAAGAACCGTCATAAATCGTAACGCGGATATCCGTTAAGGGGTAGCCAGCCAAAATGCCTGACTGCATTGCTTCTTTCACACCCTGTTCAACCGCCGGAATATATTCCTTGGGAACCACGCCGCCGACAATCTTGTTGGCAAATTCAAAACCACTGCCTCTTTCCAGTGCTTCAACCTCCAGCCAAACATGACCGTATTGGCCGCGGCCACCGGATTGCCTGATGAATTTACCCTCTGCCTTGGCAACGCCTAAAATAGTTTCCCGGTAAGCCACCTGAGGTCTGCCTATGTTGGCATCCACTTTAAACTCCCTGAGCAGTCGGTCAACAATGATCTCCAAATGCAATTCTCCCATACCGGAGATGATGGTTTGCCCGGTTTCGGAATCAGTGTGGGCCTTAAAGGTGGGGTCCTCCTCGCTAAGCTTAGCAAGTGAAATCCCCAGCCGATCCTGGTCTGCCCTGGTCTTAGGCTCAATAGCCACATCAATAACGGGCTCAGGAAACTGCATTGTCTCTAAAAGAATGGGATTCTTTTCATCGCAAAGGGTATCCCCGGTAGCTGTAAATTTTAATCCTACAGCTGCTGCTATTTCCCCGGTGGAAACCTTGCTGACTTCCTCCCGATGGTTAGCATGCATCAGCAGAATGCGTCCAATTCTTTCTTTCTTTTCCTTAGTAGAATTATAGATATAAGTACCGGCCTCTAGACTGCCGGAATAAACTCTAAAAAAAGCCAATTTACCCACATAGGGATCAGTCACTATTTTAAAGGCTAAAGCCGAAAAGGGCTCACTGTCACTGGCTTCTCGGTGAATCTCCACTCCACTTTCCACATCAATGGCTCTGGTAGCCGGAACATCCAGCGGAGAGGGCAAATAATCCACCACCGCATCCAGTAAAGGCTGCACCCCTTTATTCTTAAAGGAAGAACCGCAAAGAACAGGGGTCATCTTCACGTCTATTGTTGCTTTTCTGATGCCGCTTTTTATCTCATCCAGAGTAAGTTCTTCCCCTTCAAGATATTTAAGCATTAAATCTTCATCAGTTTCCGCAACGGCCTCTAAAATCTTTTCCCTGTATTCAGCCACCAGCTCCTGCATACCTTCGGGAATTTCAGCCAACTCCGAATTGGTTCCCAGATCATCAGTATAAATGATTGCTCTTTCTGCTACCAAATCAACAATGCCCCGGAAACTATCCTCTACTCCAATAGGTATTTGCAAAGGAATAGGATTGGCCTTAAGACGATCTTTGATCATCTTAACTCCCCTAAAGAAATCGGCCCCAACCCGATCCATCTTATTAATATAGGCAATTCGCGGCACACCATATTTGTCGGCCTGATGCCAAACCGTTTCCGATTGAGGCTCAACACCCCCAACGGAACAAAAAACTGCTACAGCACCATCCAACACTCTAAGGGATCTTTCCACTTCTACGGTAAAGTCCACATGGCCTGGCGTGTCTATAAGATTGACCCTATGATCTTTCCAGAAACAGGTAGTAGCAGCAGAAGTAATCGTAATACCTCTTTCCTGCTCTTGTACCATCCAGTCCATGGTAGCCGCGCCATCATGAACCTCACCCAATCTGTGCACCCTGCCAGTATAAAATAATATTCTTTCAGAAGTAGTTGTTTTACCCGCATCAATATGGGCCATAATTCCAATATTTCTTATTTTTTCTAACGACCTATCTTTAACCACTTTTCTTTCCTCCCTCTGCTACAACTTTGGTTTCGGCTCTAATCTGCTATCGCCGAAACCCGGCCCGAAAGTTGCCGCAGCTACCAACGATAGTGAGCAAAAGCTTTGTTGGCTTCTGCCATTCTATGAGTATCTTCCCGCTTTTTAACCGCACCGCCGGTGTTGTTAAAAGCATCTAACATTTCAGCAGCTAACTTCTCCTGCATACTTTTACCGTTTCTTTGTCTGGCGTAGTTAACCAGCCAGCGAATAGCTAAAGTTTGCCTGCGATCCGGACGGACTTCAACCGGAACTTGATAGTTAGCTCCTCCAACTCTTCTAGCCTTAACTTCCAAAACAGGTGAAATATTTTTTAAAGCCTGATTAAAAACCTCCATGGCCGGTTTTCCAGTTTTTTCGCTTACCATTTCCAAGGCGCCATAACAAATTTGATCTGCTGTTCCTTTTTTTCCATCCTGCATTAATTGGTTAATTACTTTGGTAAGAACCTGGCTATGGTAAATCGGATCCGGCAAAACTTCTCGTTTGGGAACGCTACCTTTCCTGGGCATAGTTTTCCCCCCTTTACCTTAATTAACTATTTCCAATTATTATTGCTTAGGCCTTTTGGTGCCGTATTTAGAACGGGACTGCCTTCTGTTCTGTACTCCAGCTGAATCCAGGGCCCCCCGTACAATATGGTATCTTACACCGGGCAAGTCTTTTACCCGACCACCTCTGATCAGAACAACTGAGTGCTCCTGTAAATTATGCCCAATACCCGGGATGTAGGCAGTAACCTCAATGCCGTTAGAGAGCCTTACTCTGGCTACTTTTCTTAAGGCTGAATTCGGTTTTTTTGGTGTGGTGGTATATACCCTGGTACATACCCCTCTTTTCTGAGGGCACTCCCTTAATGCCGGAGCATCAGATTTCTCAATCAAAGTTTCCCTGCCTTTTCTCACAAGCTGCTGAATTGTTGGCATTCACTTCCACCCCCTTCCCAAATTTTTTCTGTTTCTCTAAAAAAGTCTAAAGAGCTGGTATCGGCTGATACCAGCTACTGTATTGAGTTATTCCCCGGTAATGGCAACTGAGGCCGCCCCAACTTGAATGCCGCTGGCTTTTCCCAGTTCTAACATGGTATCAACAGGCATAACCTCTACTACCCTTTCTTCACAGGCTTTTAAAAGAGGTAGCACCACTCTGTCATCGGCATCTTTTGCAATATAAACTATGAGGGCCTCCCCTTTTTCTACCGCCTTCATCGTCTGTTTAGTACCAATTGTTATTTTTTTTGCTTGTTTTAATCTTTCCAAAGGCATAAACTTAAGCCTCCCTTGACAATTGGGCACTCGTTAAGTGTACCACCTGATATTTTTAGTGTCAAGCACATTTTTAATTTACCCCTACTTCTATTTCTGCTCCCACTTCCTCTATCTCCTCCAAGGACACTTCTTCAGGCTCCGCTGTTAATTTAATGCCGCTGTATTGATTCATCCCTGTACCGGCGGGAATGAGTTTGCCAATAATCACGTTTTCCTTTAAACCGATAAGAGGATCCACCTTTCCCTTAATAGCAGCATCAGTCAAGACGCGAGTGGTCTCCTGGAAGGAGGCGGCAGACAAGAAGGAATCCGTTACCAAAGAAGCCTTCGTAATGCCCAACAGCACCGGTTTAGCAACAGCAGTTTCGCCCCCGGCTTCTAAAGCAAGCTGATTCTTGTCTTCAAACTCATGGCTGTCTATCAGGCTGCCCGGTAGTAAATCGGTGTCACCTGCATCCTCCACCTTTACCTTCCTCAACATCTGCCTGACTATCACTTCAATATGCTTGTCATTAATATCAACACCCTGCATTCGATAAACCCTTTGCACCTCTCTCAAGAGGTAGAGCTGCACTCCCCTTGGTCCCTTTACCTTGAGCAGATCGTGAGGATTGACGGACCCTTCGGTTAATTCATCGCCGGCCTCCACCCTATCCCCTGCTTCAACTTTCAAACGGGAGCCATAAGGAACTTGGCTGGAAAACTTCTCTCCGTCATCGCCGATGACAGTCACTTCTCTCCTACCTTTGTTTGTGCCGATCTCTATAATTCCGTCAACTTCAGCAATTATAGCCTGACCCTTGGGCTTTCTGGCCTCGAATAATTCCTCTACTCTGGGCAAGCCCTGGGTAATATCGTCTCCCGCAACTCCCCCGGTATGGAAGGTTCTCATGGTAAGCTGAGTACCCGGCTCCCCAATGGATTGGGCAGCAATAATACCGACAGCCTCGCCTATTTCTACGGAACGCCCCGTTGCCAGATTCTTGCCATAGCATTTTGCACAGACTCCGTAACGAGTTTTACAGTTCAAAACGGAACGGATTTTAACCCCTTTAATACCCACATCTTTAATCAGTTCGGCTTTTCTTTCATCAATTACGGTGTTTTCCTGAACAATTACTTCCCCAGTCTGGGGATTAACCACATCTTCGGCTGCATAACGGCCAATAATCCTTTCCACCAAGCCCTCAATTATTTCTTTATCATCAAGTATTTCTGTGACTAAAATTCCCTCGGTGGAACCGCAATCGTCTTCCCTGACAATCACATCTTGAGATACATCCACCAAACGCCTAGTTAAATAGCCGGAGTCGGCGGTTCTAAGAGCGGTGTCCGCCAATCCTTTTCTGGCACCATGAGTTGAAATAAAGTATTCCAAAACAGTTAAACCTTCTCTAAAATTCGCCTTAATAGGCAAGTCAATGATTTTTCCCGATGGATCCGCCATTAACCCCCGCATCCCGGCCAATTGTCTGATTTGCTGGATATTACCCCTAGCGCCGGAATGGGCCATCATTAAAATCGGATTAAATTTATCCAAGGTATCCATCAACCCGTCGGTTACCCTTTCCGTAGCCTGATTCCACAAACGAATAACAGATTGATACCTTTCCTCCTCGGTGATTAAACCTCTGCGGTATTGCAATTCTATTTTATCTACCTCATCACTGGTTTCATTTAAAATTGCTGCCTTGCTTTCCGGAACAGCTATATCGTTAATCCCAATGGTAATGCCAGCCTTTGTGGAGTAACGAAAACCCAATCTTTTAATTCCATCCAATAGCTTTGCGGTTTGTTCTTCTCCCAACAGGTTGTAGCTTTTGGCGGCAATTTCACCTAGCTGTTTTTTACCTATTTCCTTATTGTAAAAACCTACTTCCTTGGGAATAGGGGCCTCCTCATGGAAAATTAAACGCCCAATGGTAGTCTCCACTAACTCCCCGTCAATGCGGACCTTTATCATGGCCTGCAACTCAATATCTTTTGCCTCATAGGCCAAATAGGCCTCGAAGTAATCTCTGAACAGCCTGCCCTCACCCTTGGCCCCCTCTTTAACAGCAGTCAAATAGTAGCAGCCCAAAACCATATCCTGAGTGGGAGTCACTACCGGTCTGCCATCCTTGGGATTTAAAATATTATGGGTGGAAAGCATCAACAGGCGTGCCTCCGCCTGGGCTTCCGCCGATAAGGGCACATGAACAGCCATTTGGTCACCGTCAAAGTCCGCATTATAAGCGGTACACACCAAGGGGTGAATTTGCAAGGCTCTACCTTCCACCAGTACCGGCTCAAAAGCCTGAATGCCCAGCCTGTGCAAGGTGGGTGCCCTGTTCAGCAAAACCGGATGCTCCTTAATTACCTCTTCTAAAACATCCCAGACTTCTTCCCTGACCCTTTCAACCATTCGCTTGGCACTTTTTATATTATGTGCAAAGCCTTTATCAACCAATCTCTTCATTACAAAAGGCTTAAACAGCTCCAAAGCCATTTCCTTGGGCAATCCGCATTGATCCATCCCCAGTTCGGGGCCAACCACAATAACGGAACGACCGGAGTAGTCTACCCTTTTACCCAATAAATTTTGTCTAAATCTGCCCTGTTTACCTTTGAGCATATCGCTTAAGGATTTTAGGGGCCTGTTGCCGGGGCCTGTTACCGGTCTTCCACGACGCCCGTTATCAATTAGGGCATCAACCGCCTCCTGCAGCATCCTTTTTTCATTTCTGACAATGATATCCGGAGCCTCTAAATCCAAAAGCCTTTTTAAGCGGTTATTACGATTAATTACCCGCCTGTAAAGATCATTTAAATCCGAGGTGGCAAAACGCCCTCCGTCCAATTGCACCATGGGGCGCAGTTCAGGGGGTATAACGGGAATTACGTCTAAAATCATCCAGCCCGGCTCATTGCCGGAGGCTTTAAAGGCTTCCACCACCTCTAAGCGGCGGATGGCCCGAATCTTTCTTTGTCCGCTGGTTTCTTTTAATTCCTTGCGCAGATCCTCACTTAATTGATCCAAATCCAATTCTTCCAATAACATGCGAATAGCCTCTGCACCCATGCCTGCAGTAAACCGACTGCCGTATCTTTCCCTATGCTCCCGATATTCAGTTTCCGTTAAAAGCTGTTTTTTCATTAAGGGGGTATGCCCCGGCTCAATCACTATATAGGAAACAAAGTAAAGCACCTTTTCCAAAGAGCGGGGTGACATATCTAAAATCAGACCCATTCTACTGGGTATCCCTTTGAAATACCAAATATGTGATACGGGAGCAGCCAATTCGATATGGCCCAAACGCTCCCTCCGCACCTTGGAGCGAGTAACCTCCACCCCGCAACGATCACAAATAATTCCTTTATATTTTACCCTTTTATATTTACCGCAGTGGCATTCCCAATCTCTGGTGGGGCCAAAAACTCTTTCGCAAAACAAACCGTCTCTTTCCGGTTTTAAGGTTCGATAATTAATAGTTTCCGGCTTTTTAATCTCACCACTGGACCACATCCTGATTTGCTCAGGGGAGGCTAAGCCAATACGCATCCGATCAAAATTATTTACATCCAGCAAGAAGATCTCTCTCCCTTCCTTAGAATAAGGCTAACTTACTATAAACAATTTTCAAGCCTAATCTTCATCATCGTAAAAGGGTTCGTTTTCGTCCCCGATAAGATCAAGATCAACCTCGTCATCCTCAGCTTCATCATTTTCTTCATCATCTTCATTTAGCTCCAGTTGATCAATCTCCAGGTCGCTAAAATCCTCATCCTCAGCTTCTTCCTGTTCATCTTCTCTGGCAGTTCTCCTAATGGGGCCCTCACTTTGTAATTCTAAACCCAATTCCTTAGCGGCTTCCCCAATATCTTCTTCATCTTCCTTGATTTCTATTTCCAAATTACCGTCGGATAAGACCTTCACTGCCAAACCCAGGCTTTGCAATTCCTTTATCAGCACTTTAAAGGATTCCGGCACCCCCGGCTCAGGAACATTATCTCCCTTGACAATTGCTTCATAGGTTTTCACCCTGCCCACCACATCATCGGACTTAACTGTTAAAATCTCCTGCAATGTGTAGGCAGCTCCGTAGGCCTCTAAGGCCCAAACCTCCATCTCGCCAAATCTTTGTCCCCCGAACTGGGCTTTACCGCCCAAGGGCTGCTGGGTAACTAAAGAATAAGGGCCTGTTGAGCGGGCATGAATTTTGTCATCTACCAGGTGAGCCAGCTTCAAAACATACATATAGCCCACGGTTACCTCGTTATCAAAGAATTCACCGCTACGCCCATCCCTTAATTGAGTTTTTCCCGAAGCAGGCAGTCCCGCCTCATGAAGTGCTACTTGTATATCATCTTCGGTGGCACCGTCAAAAACCGGTGTTGCTATATGGATTCCCAATGCCTTGGCCGCCAAGCCCATGTGAGCCTCCAATACTTGGCCAATATTCATCCTGGAAGGAACCCCGAGAGGATTTAAAACAATCTCCACAGGGGTACCATCAGGTAAAAAGGGCATATCCTCCTCAGGCAAAATTCTGGAAATGACACCCTTATTTCCGTGTCTGCCGGCCATTTTATCTCCTTCGGAAACCTTTCTTTTTTGGGCTACATAGACTCTCACCAGCTCATTAACGCCGGGTGCCAGCTCGTCTCCATTTTCCCTGGAAAAGATTTTTACATCCACAATTTTACCCGTTTCTCCATGAGGTACTCTCAAGGAAGTATCCCTAACTTCCCTAGCCTTCTCCCCAAAAATAGCTCTCAAAAGCCTTTCCTCGGCAGTCAGCTCCGTTTCCCCCTTGGGAGTAACCTTGCCGACTAAAATATCGCCTGGGCGGACTTCCGCCCCTACTCTGATTACTCCCCGCTCATCCAGGTCTTTAAGAACCTCCTCCCCAGTATTGGGGATATCCCTGGTAATTTCCTCGGGGCCTAATTTGGTATCTCTGGCATCACATTCATATTCCTCAATATGAATGGAAGTAAACACATCTTCCTTAACCAGTTTTTCGCTGATCAGGATGGCATCTTCATAGTTGTAGCCTTCCCAAGTCATAAAGGCAACCAAAACATTTCTGCCCAAAGCCAGCTCACCCAGGTCCGTTGATGGCCCGTCTGCAATTACATCATTGGCTACAACCCTTTGACCTTTTTTTACAATGGGCTTTTGGTTAATGCAAGTGCCCTGGTTTGAACGAGAAAATTTTAATAATTTATATTTTTCCGGTTCACCGGCATCTGTTTTAATAACTATCTCCCGGGAAGATACCTTTTCAACTACGCCGGGGCTTTTAGCAATACTCATGACTCCGGAATCCCGGGCGGTTTTCCACTCCATGCCGGTCCCGATTAAGGGAGCCTCGGCCCTTAACAAAGGAACCGCTTGACGCTGCATATTAGCCCCCATTAAGGCCCTGTTAGCATCATCATGTTCCAAAAAGGGTATTAAAGCGGTGGCCACACTCCAAACTTGCTTTGGAGTAACGTCCATATAATCAACCTGCTCTGCAGGCACTACTAAAATTTCCCTGCCATAACGAGCATCCACCTTATTATTAACAAAACGGCCCTCGCTGTCTAAAGGTGAGTTGGCCTGTGCAATAACATACTCGTCTTCTTCGTCGGCAGTCAGGTAAACTATTTCATCCGTAACCATTGCTTTTTCCTTATCCACTTTTCGGTAAGGAGTTTCGATAAAACCATACTCGTTAATACGGGCGTAGGTACTCAAAGAGCCAATCAAGCCAATATTGGGGCCCTCCGGTGTTTCAATGGGACACATTCTGCCATAGTGAGAATGGTGCACGTCCCGCACCTCAAAGCCGGCCCTCTCCCTGCTTAAACCCCCGGGGCCCAAGGCACTCAAACGCCTTTTATGGGTTAATTCAGCCAAGGGGTTTGTCTGATCCATGAACTGGGATAGCTGGCTGGAACCAAAGAATTCCTTCACTGCCGCCACAACCGGACGAATATTAATCAAAACCTGAGGCGTAATAACCTCCACATCTTGAATCGTCATTCTTTCCCGAACAACCCTTTCCATCCGGGACAGACCAATGCGAAATTGATTTTGCAAAAGCTCCCCCACCGAACGCAGGCGTCTGTTTCCCAAATGATCAATATCATCCGGTTCTTTTTCCCCGTTCATTAGGGACACAAAATACTGCAAAGAAGCAATAATATCTTCTTTGGTCAAATGCTGAATAAAGCTTTTTCTACCTTGGTCATCTTCCCTATAGAGGACTCCGTGTTGCAGCTTTTTGTTGAGCTTATATCTCCCTACATTACCCAAATCATATCTTTTTGGGTCAAAGAAAAGGGTGTTCAACAATGAACGGGCACTTTCCACTGCGGGGGGTTCCCCCGGGCGAAGCCTTTTATAGATTTCTACTAAGGCTTCTTCCTCATTGTCGGAGTTATCCTTCTCTAGGGTAATCTGGATACTGGGGTCCTCGTTAAACAATTCAAGTATTTGGCTATTGGAATTGTAGCCCAAAGCCCTGACTAAAACCGTGGCCGGAATCTTACGGGTGCGATCCACCCTGACATAAATATTTTTATTTACATCGCTTTCAATTTCCAGCCAGGCTCCCCTGTTAGGAATAATAGTTGCCCCAAACAGCTTTACTCCACTGGCATCCAACTGCTCAGTATAATAAACTCCCGGTGAACGTACTAATTGACTGACAATCACACGTTCTGCACCATTAATAATGAAGGTTCCCTTATCCGTCATTAAGGGAAAATCCCCCATAAAAACCTCCTGCTCTTTTACCTCACCCGTTTCCTTGTTAATGAGTCTAACTTTTACTTTGAGTGGAGCAGAATAGGTCATGTCGCGTTCTTTGCATTCTTCCATTTCGTACTTGGCTACACCCAAATTGTAGTCCACAAACTCAAGCACCAAGTTTCCGGTAAAATCCTGAATAGGAGAAATGTCATTTAACATCTCCCTCAGGCCCTCGTTGATAAACCACTGATAAGATTGTTTTTGTACTTCGATTAGGTTAGGCATATTAAGAACTTCATCAATAGCAGCGTAAGTCCGTCTTTCCCTAAACCCAACCTTCACAGGATACGGCATACATTCACCCCCGAAATATATGAATTTACACCTAAAGGTGGAAACAAGAATCCAAAAGCAAGGTCTAACTAAAGCTGCCAAACCTCGCTTTTCTTCTGTAAAGCCAACTGATTCCTTATCTTACTATTATTACCTCAATCAATTATTCTATGCCTATTAAGGCAAAATCTTCTAGCTTAATGCATTTTATAATATTAGCACAAAGAAAAAGTGTTGTCAAATACTTTTTTTCGACTTTCTGCTTTTTATTTTTTACTTTTTGCTTTTTGCTTCTACTTTCCACTTACCACTTACTGCTTTCCGCTTTCTACTTATCACTAACCCCTAACCACTAATCCCTTATTCCGCCCTAAAGCTTTCCCCACAAAAAAGCCTTTCCGGGTTGGAAAGGCTTTTTGCTTTAAATTTATTTTACTTCTACGCTGGCACCGGCTTCTTCCAGCTTAGCTTTGATGGCTTCTGCTTCTTCTTTACTTACTTTTTCTTTAACAGCCTTGGGTGCACTGTCTACAACTTCTTTGGCTTCTTTCAAGCCCAGTTGAGTAATTTCACGAACTGCTTTAATAACATTAACTTTCTTATCACCTGCAGCAGTGATGATTACATCGAATTCAGTTTGCTCTTCCTCGGGCTCGGCAGCAGGACCGGCACCTGGAGCGGCAGCTACCGCTACAGGTGCAGCGGCAGATACCCCAAATTCCTCTTCAAATGCTTTTACCAACTCGGACAATTCCAATACAGTCATACCTTTAACGGCTTCTAAAATTTCATTAATTTTTGACATGTGTTAACCTCCTAAAATAATTTTTTAATTTAATAGTTTAAATCAACCTTAAGCCTGAGCTTCCGCTTTTTGCTTTCGTACTTCTTCCAGAACATAAACAAAGTTTCTAAGGGTACCGCTAAGCACAGAGGCAAAACCCGACAGCGGAGCTTGCATTCCCCTTAACACCTGTGCCAACAATTCTTCTCGTGAGGGCAATTCTGCTAATGCTTTGATAGCTTCCAAATCTACTGTTTTACCTTCTACCACGCCGCCTTTTAATTCCAAGGCTTTAAACTGCCTGGCATATTTCACTAAAATCTTAGCCGGTGCTGTTGGGTCATCTTTGGCAAAAGCAACAGCGGTAGGCCCTTCTAAATAGACATCCAAGCCATCTATGCCGATTTCTTGAGCAGCTAAATTAATCAGGCTGTTTTTTAAGACCTTGAATTCGATGTTCTCATTTCTTAATTCTGCCCGCATTGCAGTCACTTGCCCTACATTGAGGCCCCTGTAGTCAGCTAAAACAACTGATGGAGAAGCTTCTAATTTTGTCTTTATTTCTTGGACAATTTGTTCCTTTTTTTGCCTTTGTTTGTTCAAAATATCACCTCCTTTTGAGCTATAAAAAAGAGCCTCTATAGACAAATAGAGGCTCTGGAAAACCAATAAAAACTTTCCGGTTCTTCCGGCTTAACCTCGGCGGGCGGAAATCCTTTAAATCCCTCGGATACCTGCTGTCTACAGTAAAAGCATTTCTATTTAGTTTAATCAAACCGATATTATTGCAGGTCTAGGGTCTTTTAACCGTTCGCTGCGGATTAACCTTGATTCCCGGACCCATGGTGGCGGAAAGGTAAATAGATTTTAAATATTGACCTTTGGCCGCTGCCGGCTTAGCCCTGACTAGTGCATCAATCAAGGTATTATAGTTATCCTCAAGCTTACTTAATTCAAAAGAAGCTTTACCAATAGGGGCATGTACAATAGAAGTTTTATCCACTCTGTACTCAATTTTCCCAGCTTTTACTTCATTGACTGCTTTTTCTATATCAAAAGTAACTGTGCCAGTTTTTGGGTTTGGCATCAAGCCTCTTGGGCCAAGAATCCGGCCCAGCTTCCCTACTACCCCCATCATATCAGGAGTAGCAATAGCCACATCAAAGCTGACCCAGCCCCCTTGAATTTTCTCCACTAATTCCTCTGCTCCTACAAAATCCGCTCCGGCTGCAGTAGCCTCCTGAGCCTTTTCACCTTTAGCAAAAACCAAGACCGTTCTGGTTTTACCTGTTCCGTGAGGCAGGACAACTGTACCTCGAACCTGCTGATCTGCATGACGGGGATCTACCCCCAACCTTACAGATATCTCGATAGTTTCGTCAAACTTGGCAGTAGCAGTGGCTTTAACTAATTCTAAAGCTTTTTCCATCTCATATAGTTGGTGGCGATCAAATAATTTCGCAGCATCCTGATACTTCTTACCGTGTTTTGGCAATTAAATTTACCTCCCAGTGGTGTTAGCGGTCACAGACCTCCCACAAAATTTATTAAATGATTTCAATTCCCATGCTTCTGGCAGTGCCTTCAACCATTCTCATGGCCGCCTCCAAATCTGCAGCATTTAAATCCTGCATTTTGGTCTCAGCAATTTCCTTTACCTTATCGCGAGATACCTTTGCAACTTTAACTCTATTAGGCTCACCTGAAGCCTTTTCTAATCCCGCAGCCTTCTTTAAAAGCACAGCGGCAGGAGGAGTTTTAGTAACAAAACTAAAGGAGCGATCCTCATAAACAGTAATCTCTACCGGAATAATTAACCCCGCTTGAGAAGCAGTTCTTTCATTAAATTCCTTACAGAAACCCATAATATTAACCCCATGCTGACCAAGAGCCGGTCCCACAGGAGGGGCTGGATTTGCTTTTCCCGCCGGACATTGCAGCTTAACCAAGCCTATCACTTTTTTTGCCATTTCCCCACCTCCTCAAACAAATTAACGTCTAAAAAGAACATTAAAAAAAATTATAATTTCTCTACCTGATGA
>JBBAFB010000048.1:0-14759 GCA_041655595.1 Bacillota bacterium | reverse complement strand
CTTAATATCTACCTGGAAACGGGTTTTGCCGTCTCCCATATTATAGCTGGAGATTCGGTTGACCTCTCCCTCCAGGGTTGTGCCTGGTAGGGCATCTACTGTTACTTTAACAGGGGCCCCTTGCTGCACCAGCAAAATATCAATATCATCAATTTCGGACCACATACGCATATCAGCGGTGTTATAGATATCCCCCAACCATTCCCCAGGCTGCAGCTCCCTATTCAAGTCTATATTGACATAGGAAATAACTCCGTCCATGGAGGCCCGGATTTCCAGATTATCATAGGTTTTATAAAGGGCGCGCAAATCTTCTTCCATTTGATAAATTTCCGCCAGGTCACGATCTATGTCTTTTCTGGCATCTTCACCTGCTAGGGAAATAATTTGATCCCCTGCTTTGACGGTTTGCCCATTTTTAACAAATATCTTGGTAACCGTAGCCTCTTTTGGGCTAAAGATTGTTTCTTCATCAACAAAACCGTCTACCCGGGAATCGTAGCGGGCCCATCTAATATTGTTAATATCCAGTTTGCTTTTATCCTCCCCTGCGGGAAAACCGATTTTTACCCTCATCTGGGGCATAACCAAACCGGGGTTTTCTGCCTCAATATTTACCCAATGAACAAAGATATATTCATCGGAGTCCCCCCCACTGGAACCAAGACTATCCAAAAGGCTTGATGCGGGCTCTGCAATGGGGGAATAGTTAACATCAATGATTTTCCCCTCAACCACGCCGTCAAACTGGGAAAAACGCAAGGCTACTTTTTGACCGGGGGTAACACTGGTAATTTCTGAGGAAGTAAGCTTCGCCACTAAGCGAAAATGGGAATCGTCCACTACCTTGGCTACCGTGTCGCCAACTTCGATCTTTTTACCTTCTATCATGGTCAAGCCGGAAATTCGGCCACTAATTGGGGTGGTGATGGCGATACCTCTGCCGGGATCAACATTATCCAACTGCTCCACCGGAATATCCAACAGTCTGGCTAGGCTTTCTTTCTTCCTTTCCAGATTCCTTTCAGCAGTGGCGATTTTATCATCCAAGCCCGGAGCTATCAGCCTCACCAAAAGCTGGCCTTTGACAACCTCGGTGCCTTCCTCGATAAAGGCTTCATCAATCATATAGGTAATACCTCCAACGGAGCCTCCCATAACCATGCCCATTCTACTACCGGGAACCTGGATTCCCCCATATCCAGAGGAATTCAATTGACCCACGGCCTCTACCCCTACGGAAATATCACCCCTGATAACGGGCTTGGTGGTGTAAACCGGACCTGTTTGCTCATCCGGGGGTGGCGGCATAATTTTTTGAAAAGCGTAATAGCCCCCGCCTATTACCAAAACCACAATCACAATAATAGTTACTAGCTTCTGTTTCATTAATTTTCCCTCCTATGCTACCGGTTGTTGAGCTTCCGCCTCAGCTTCTTGGGCAATACGAGGCTCCGCTACTAATTCTATGTTTTCGATTAAACCATCCTTTAGATGGACCACCCTGGAACCATGCAAAGCAATTTCCCTTTCATGGGTTACCTGCACTATGGTGAGACCTGTTTCCCTGTTCAGCCTTTGGAAAATAGCCATTATATTACTACCGGTTTTGGAGTCTAAAGCCCCCGTAGGTTCGTCTGCCAAAATGAGGGTGGGATCCCCCACTAAAGCTCTGGCAATGGCTACCCTTTGCTGCTCCCCCCCCGAAAGCTGGGACGGCTTATGATGGCGTCTTTCCCCCAAACCTACGGATTCCAGTGCTTTTAGGGCCCGCTCCCTTCTTTCCTTGGCACCTATACCCCTATAAATCAAGGGCAGTTCTACATTGGCTTGGGCATCTAAATCCGGTAACAAGTGAAAGCTTTGAAAGACAAAACCGATAAACTGATTTCTGATTTCTGCAAGGCTATTATCCCCGAGTTTTTCCACATGCCGGTCGGATAAAACAATGGAGCCGCTGGAAGGCCGGTCCAAACAACCAATTAGATTCAACATGGTAGATTTACCGGAGCCGGAAGGCCCCATAATGGATAAAAATTCCCCCTCGGCAACGGTAAGATCAATCCCTCTTAGGGCTTTTACCATGACCTGACCATTCTTGAAGGATCTTGTGATGTTTTGCAATTCCAAAATAGGCAAGTGCACTTCCTCCTTTCCTCATCATTGCTATGTAAAACACAAAAAATGTTTTCCCTCAATTGCTTTTAGACGTAAGAACTAACCAATAAGTTCCTTAAGTTTTTAGCTTTTAAAAACAAAAACCGGGGGGTTTAGTACCTCCCGGTATTGAAAACCAATTAAGATTGCTTGGATCTTTTGGTTTTAGCTGAACCGTCCTCCGGATCTTCACAAAGGATCCAGATCTTTTTCGGAGGAGGCGTACCTTGCGGTTCAGTTATCTGGAAAAATCAAAAATTATTCAGCCTTAGGTCTGTAGTTAGGATCATCGGGCGGATATGTCCAGGGCGGTCTTGTGCCTTCAGGTACATCTTCTTCCCTGATTGGCTCTGGGCCGTCACTGGGTGCTACATCGCCACCACTTGGTGCTGCCGGTGCTGCTGCCGGTGCTGCCACACCTGCTGCTTCCATGTATTTTGGTCCGTCCCAATTATCCGGCACCGGAAATTCGTTTGGATTGTCCAATGCATAGGTAAAGCTGGGCTCTTCTCCCCTTGGGAACTTTTTCTCTACAATTTGTAGATAAAAGATATAATCTGCACTCAAAACTGTTAGGGTTCCCGCTTCAATTCTTTCAACTGCCATCGGAACGAGCATTTGCTTGAAGATATCACCGTTTTCAATCTCATCCCAGTTAGCTAAAGGTCTGTTTGGTGCCTCTGTCTGAGCAGGTGGCGGTGTAGCAGGAGCTGCCGGTTTCGGTGGCTCGGGTGGCTTCGGAGGTGCAAGATCAACAGCACCGCAGCCGCTTAATACCGTTCCCAAAGCAAAAGCAACAAGAATCAGTAAAGATAGTATTCCCTTTCTCTTTCTCAAAGCAAAACCTCCTTTACTTAACACTACATTTGTCATCCCCATTAACTATCTGTACAACTCGCCTCCTTTAAACGTTGTACACCATAGACAATTACAGTTTAACAATATCTGCTTTTAAAAGAATTGCCAAAAGGCAAATCACCTAAGCAAAAAATTGGGAACAGATGATACAGGGGGACGTTTTCACTGTATCATTAGGTTCCCTTAAACATGCTGTCGGAGAGGGGCTTACCCCTTCGCACCCCCTCTTTTTGAATGATACAGTGAAAACGTCCCCCTGTATCATTCAATGGCGTCTACAATTAGCATATAGGCTTGCCCCTTGGTCAGAATGTCTTGTTCATTGAAAGAAAAACTTAATTGATCCGGTTCAATTTTCTTATCAAAGAATGCTTCCAAGACCTGGATTCCTTCCGCCCCGGTTATAGGACCGAGATCCAACCACTCCGGCTTATTTACCTCTTCATGCCCCCGTTTGTCCAAGCGGAAGTGCAGTCGTTCCACCACGGACAAGAAATGGCCCTTAGGCATTTGTCCATTTAAATCATAGTTATTATCATAGCCTCCGAAGACTAAACCATACTTTCGCAAAAATTTTACGGCTTCCCCGGCAGGCTGGTTTTGCAGTTTATCGGCATAATTGAGTTTGGGCAAATAAGCTCCTTGCTTTTTCAAGATATCCTGCAAGTTTTTAATTTGCTCCCGAGAATCGGCCAATTGTTGAACGGTTAATTTGTTATCCAACAAAATTTTAGCCGCTGCCCCCGCTGCCTGCCCGGTGCACATACCGATAGGCACCACTCTAGCACTGCCGTGGGCCAAGGAATCAAAACTGGCGGCCCTACCCACCACCATTAGGTTTTGAATCTTTTTAGGCACCAGGCTTCTAAAAGGAACACTGTAGGCATCGGGATTGCCCACCACAAACCCCCAATTAGCCATGGATGTAGGCTGCAAATCTACAGGATAGGAGCCTATAGCGATCTTATCCCAAAAATCCACATGCCCCAGCACATCATTAATACTGAGCCGATACAAGCCCTCCATATGTCTGGTTTCCCTAATATAAAGCTCATCGGCTACCCCTACTAAGTAGGCATTTTTAAAAGCGGGGATCTGTTTTTTCATGTGCTCCACAATGTGTTCGGCTTCTTTGGCGCCCCTGGCTATTCCTTCTTTTTTAGATACCAGGTCCAAGCCGTCCACGCCGAAGATATGCATACAATTAATCAAGACATTACCACTCTTTAATCTACCGATATTAAGGCCCCTAGTTCGAATTTGCGGATCAATACCCTGATAAACGCTCATTTCATCAAAAAAGCCCCAGGCAGAGTCATTAGTGGCACCATTCGAAGACCTGGGTAGCTTGGGGTCATTCAAGGCGCTTTTAATAGCTGCCCAGTTGGCCCCCCCAACTTCAAAAACCAAAGTAACCACCTGGCCTTGATAAGGCACTCCGAAATCCTCCTGGGCATAGGTGAAATCTACCCCGGCTTGATAGGCAATATCCCCATCCTGGGTGGCATCAATAAAAATTTTACCGCTGTAGGTATTTTCCTGTAATCCTTTTTTCGTTTTAATGCCCGTTATTTGGTTATCATTCTTGATAACTTCTACAATATTCTCCTCCAACTTAAGGTGAAGATTCTTTTCATCCTTGACCATTTTATCAAAGGTCTTTTGGGCTAAATCAATGTCAAAGGAATAACCTCCCATTTGCTTTTGAAACTCCCCAAAAATACCACGGGTTACCATCCTTCTGTCTGCATCAAAGTTCATGTCCAGGGAGTTTAGCTTGCCCAAAGTAAAAAGTCCGCCGATGGTTTTTCTGCTATCTATCAGTAAGGTTAAATTGCCGTTTCTGCTACTGGAAAGGGCGGCGGCTATCCCCTCGGGATCCGAGCCGATAACAATTACATCATAAGCATTGTCAGTTGGCTCTCTTTTTATATTTTCCTGCTTGGGAGTGTCCCCGCCCGGCTTATCTTGTCCTGAAATTTCCGTTAGATTTTCAGTGTTGCTCCCCGGGGCCTCCCCATTTTCCGTTTCAGGTGGCAAGAGTTCAACCGGCGGTTCCCCCTCTTTAGGATCCTCTACCGGTTTCTGTGTCGGGTTTTCTATTGCAGGTTTTTCTGCCATGTTCTTTCCGGGATCATTTACCCCATTTTGGCTCTGGGGGGTACAAGCCATCATCAAAAACATCACAATTAAAAAAACAAGAGGAAGTCCCACCTGTTTTTTTAGTTTGATCGTTTGCTGCCTAATTTTCTGATACTGCATCTTTATTTTTTACCCTCCAATCGTAAAATGGGGAAGATACAAGGGGACGTTTTCGCTGTATCATCAAATTCCCTTAATATATGGGGACATTATTCTTGTATCACTAACTACCCTTAGACATGCCATAAGGGAAGGACTCGCCCCTCCCAGGCTCCCCTCGAAATGATACAGTGAAAACGTCCCCTTGTATCGTTCTGTTACTCTACTTGTTAAAATCTAATAGGTTTAGGCCGATTTCTTCGTTAAATTCCCGGTCTACACTGCCATCAATTTCATCAATGACAACCTCCAAGGTCGCGCTGACAATGGCCGAGCTTAAGTGTCCGCCCACAACCCTATTAGTGATATCGCCCAGACAAACATGAAGGTGAAGATAAACCTCCCCATCTTGCCTGGTTATGTTGCCGGAAAGACTTGTTACTTCCATATCCCCGGTATATTCATTGGAATGATAAACTTTGGCGGCGGTTTCAAACAAGCCGATGGTTGCTTTATTGACTGCTCCGATACCAGATATTGTTCCCAGCTTAATATCCTCTTTGGCGCAAACTTCTTTTAAAGCCGTAACAACTTCCTCCCCCTTATTCAACCTAACAACATACTTGTTACCAAATTGTTTGTATTCCATCATTTTCCCTCCTTTTACTACTTTATGCGATTATAGCATTTTTAGCCGTTTCAAACAACCGCAAAAAAATGGGGAGCCGGGGGGACGCTTTGTTTGCCACATTGGCAGAACAAAGCGTCCCACCGGCTTATCCTTGCCAATTGATCTAGATTTTCTTTGAACCTTAGCATATAATTGATTGAAAGCGATACTGGCCCATATTGGAGAAAGCGGAAAGGCGGTAACTTCCCTTGCATAAAATCAACGTAAAAGCGGCATTAATCCTAATCACTTTTGTAACTGCTATCTTTCTAATAGGTCTTTCAGAAAAAATAGCAAACCAGGGAAATACCCCTGATCCTTTCCTGCAAATAGAAGATAATCTAGAAAACAATCACAACAACTTCTATCCCCTACCGGGTGAAGCAAATACCGAACCAATCTTACAGCCGGAGACGGAAAATGAAGCCCCGGACCAGGGTAACAATACCGACGGGGACCAAGGAGATTCCTCGGATAACCCCTCCACTCCACCTAACTCCCCCGAGCAAACTAAGCCGCTGGAGGAAGCCTGTCCCGACCCAGAAGATGTAGAAGAAATCATTACCGAGGGAATTAGTATTATCAAAAATCCTCATCACCCAAAAATTAAATTAGTCAATAAAACAGATGGTTATTCTCTTTCTTTACCCCGGGAAATGAAGTTAACCGATATTGGCGCCACAAATATTAGACTTGTATTAGAAGATCAGCATCGAAAGCTGGAGATTTATAAGCAGCCCTTGGTGGGTATTAACCCATCCCCTCAAGTCTATATTACTTATTCCAATCGGTTTTTAAGTAACACGGATGATCACCGGCTGGAGCTTCTTAAGCAAAGAACAATCGGGGCCCACCCGGCAGAAATTCGCCTGTGGTCTCGCAAAAAGCTGGCCAAGGTTGCCAATGATAAAAACTATTATGCCAGTGTTGATCTGATTGCCGGCAAAGCGGTCTACACCTTTTTTATCAAATCTGATTTACCCTTTGATGAGACCAATGGATACTTGGATTTGGTTGAAAATTTTGCGACTTTTGAACCGACGGCAACAGCGGCTGATTTTAAAATCAGAGAAACTGCCAATGTTAGCTGGAATGAGGAAACCCGATCCCTCTATGAAAAATACTTTCTTAGTGGAGGGGAGTTGACTTGGGGGATTTTTGAGCCAACTGCCCCCTATAGTTTTGAGAACTTAACCCAATTAGAAGCAAACCTGGATTATAATTTCAAATTTTTACTCGTTTATAAGAGTGTGCAAAAAACATTCCCCAAAGGCTATGTTAAAAACACTCTACAGGGGGCCTACGATCAGGGCAAGATTGTAGAGCTTACTTTACAAACCGTGGCCCAAGGACCCGGAGAAGGAAATATGGTTTATGACATCCTTGACGGGGCCTATGATGAATTTTTAACCGCCTTTGCTAAAGAAACCGTAGAGTTTGGGCACCCGGTTTTATTTAGATTTGGCAATGAAATGAATGGGGATTGGTGCGTTTACTCTGCCTATCACACTGCTAAAGATACTGATGTTTTTGTGGAACTGTACAAATATATTTACGGAATTTTTGAAGCGGAAGGTGCCGACAATGTGATCTGGGTTTGGAATCCTAATGAAAAGTCCTACCCCGATTATAAATGGAACAACGAGCTGTTATATTATCCCGGAGATGAATATGTAGATTTGGTGGGTATCACAGGCTATAATAACGGCACTTATTACCAAGCTATTGGGGAAACTTGGCGAGGCTTCACAGAAATTTACGATCCTCTTTACCAAAGGGTGGCAGCCATTTCGGAAAAGCCTTTAATCATCACTGAGTTCTCCTCCAGTAGTGTTGGAGGAAATAAAGAGCAATGGGTTAGGAATATGTTTGCCAACTTGTACAAATATCCCAAAATCAAATTAGCAATCTGGTGGAACGGCTGCGATTGGGACCAGGACGGCAACATCGCCAGGCCCTATTTTATTGATGAATCCGAAGAATTGCTAGAAATTTTCAAAGAAAACCTAAAATAAACCACGGGGACACTAAAAAGAAGGCGGGTGCTTTGCACCTGCCTTCTTTGGGCTTTAATCTATTCCATGGGAACTAAGGTGATTAACTCATCTGCGTGCTCAAATACATAATCATTTCTGGAGTTCCAGTACTTGACCCAATCCGCTCTTTCTTCATCGGTTGCCG
This sequence comes from Bacillota bacterium, assembly GCA_041655595.1. Lineage (GTDB taxonomy): Bacteria > Bacillota > DULZ01 > DULZ01 > DULZ01 > JBBAFB01. The sequence continues at coordinate 6,652 of JBBAFB010000048.1, read as the reverse complement.
TGCCGTCAACCAGCTTGCCGGACATTTCCTGTCTTTCGGCGGTCGGCTGGGGCTGAACATTCGTAACTGCGAATTTAACACCAACTTTTTTGCCGGTATCAATTCTTTCAAAGACCCAAACCAAGGTTGGTGGAGCACCACCGTTTTGCTCTTCAGGATAGATCATGGTGTTTCTTCTGTTAAAGGTTTTGCCGAACTCAGTACCGGGGAAACCGCTTGGGCCCGCTGCTCCCGTTAAAAAGCAGAAGATATCCCCAAACACTCCTAAAAGCCACTCATCGGCGGGGCCAGGGGCGGTAATTTTAATTTTACCGCGAATGGGTACCTCATTGGGGAATAGTTCATCAAAAACTTTTTGTACCATTAACCAAGAGGATGCAGTTGCGCCACATGAATGCCCGGCTAATTTTACTACCTCATCATAGTAATAGGGAATGGGCTGGTCTGTTTGCCCTAATAGTTCTATAAAAGGATCTCTAATCAACATTGGAGGAATAGAAGCAATATTATCTTGTGTCCATTTGAAATCACCCATCTCCTTACCTACCGCAGGTGGTGGTGTTGGCGGAGTTTCCGCTTGACCTGCCGGTGGTGCCGGTGGTGCCGGCGGATCTGCAGGTGCAGCATTTCCTCCACAACCTGACAACACAAGTGCAAACCCGAGCAACAAAACAAAGGCTAGTGGTAATACTTTCTTTCTCAAATTTGACCCTCCTTTTATTTTTTAACCCACAACAAACCTGCTTGTCCTCTCGCCCCCTTTTTTCTTAATTGCTATACACTTTACCTATATCTTAACAAACAAGATTTTTAAAAAACATAACTTAAGGCAAGTTCTAGCAAATTTTTACCGGACCCGAAAAACAAAAAAACCATGCAGGCTGCATGGTTGATAAGCCACGGGGACGCTTTGTTTCAAGATAAGCCAGGGGGACGCTTTGTTTGCCATGTTTTTTGGGGATTAGAGCGCCACGGGGACGCTTAGTTTCCCATATTTTTTGGGGGTTTAGGACTTGGTACTGGGGTTTGATTTAAATATGGCAAACAAAGCGTCCCCGTGGCTTGCTGGCTTCTGTTCCGTAGCTAGAATCTGAAATAAATGAAGGGGTTGAATTTTTCCCCCATTAGGAAAATTAGAGAGATTACAAAAACTGCTACAACATAAGAATCATAGGCATACTTAAATAAATTATATTTTCCCAACTCAATCCTTTTTGCCAGCTTTTTAAATAAGGGCAAAGAAGCAACCAGGGCTATAGCTAAAAACACCAGGGATTGAAGCATTTCCTGATAGGAGAACAGCAAGGAATTAATAGTAGTTTGATGATAAGTAAACATCCTTCCCAAAAAGAACAGCAGTTCCCCTAGGTTTTCTACCCTAAATAAAACCCAGCCCACCACAACAAAGAACATAGTATAAAAATGCTGAATAACTGCAGGTATTTTCAAGCTATAGGCCCGCACTACATACTTTTCTATAATCAGCAACAAACCGTAATACAATCCCCACAGAATAAAGTTCCAACTGGCCCCGTGCCAAAGACCTGTTAAAAACCAAACTACAATGATGTTCCTCAGGGCATGATGGCGGTTACCGCCTAGGGGAATATAGAGATAATCTCTAAACCAAGTCCCCAAAGAAATATGCCACCTACGCCAAAACTCAGTAATGCTTTTAGAGATATAGGGATAATTGAAGTTCTCCAAGTAGTGGAAGCCAAACATCCTACCCATCCCAATCGCCATATCACTGTAGCCGGAAAAATCAAAGTAAATTTGAAAAGTGTAGCCAAGGGCCCCCAGCCAAATCAGCAAGGTGCCGGGATCCCCACCGGGATTATTAAAGACTGCGTCCGCTATGATCCCCATCTGATTAGCCAGCAACACCTTTTTGCCCAGGCCAATGACAAACCGCTTCAGCCCTTCCACAAATTCGGATAGGGATTCCTGCCTGTTTTGCAACTCTTCTTCGATGGTAATATAGCGCACAATCGGCCCCGCAATTAACTGGGGGAACATGGCAATATAGGTAGCCAAGGTAATAAGGTTTTTTTGGGCCTTGATGTTGCCCCGATAAACATCAATCACATAGGATAGTACCTGGAATGTGTAAAAACTGATTCCTATCGGCAAGGGCAATTTGCGATAGGCAATATTTAGGTTGAAAATTTGGTTGATATTGTCCAGTAAAAATCCGGAGTATTTAAAAAAGCCTAAAAACCCCAGGGCTATGACCATGGCAAAGACAAAATAAACTTTTGCCTTGTTGTTATTGTTTTTTAGCCTTTCCACCTCGATTAGGCGGGCAAAGAAATAGCCGCTTAAAATGGAAAGAAGCATTAGCACAATATAGACCGGCTCTCCCCAAGCATAAAACAAGAGGGAGGCCAGCATTAAAAGCAAATTTCTCAGTTGCCTGTTGGGCATTAAAAAATAAAGTACCAGGACAATGGGTAAAAACAAAAATACAAAGGTTAAGCTAGAAAATACCATCTGTCACTACTCCTAATCATTGATTAAAAAGGTATCATTAGCAAAGAATTTTGCGTAGCCTAAGAATAAAACATCGTCAATTTCTTTGTCCTTGATGAAGTTTTCGAAGTTAAAGGGCTCTCCACAATGTGCCTCATAGTGTCTAAGATCAATGATATAAGCGTTATTGTAATGAGCCGCCAAAATCCTGTTAATCGGGTTGGAGAAGGATTCCGAAAACACTACAAGGTTGCCCTTCTCCGGCTGGTCAAATCTAAATTCCACCAATCCATAATCAGCACCATTGGCACCATAGTGGTTGTGCCCTTGCTGGTAGGGGTAATCCCCCTTCAAATACCTTTGCTTTTCTCCATAACCGCCGGGTTTATTGTTAATATAGCTTTTATGTTCCGGCACTGTTTCATTAAAAATGCCGAAGGTATCGTAGATAGTGTAATCATCCAACAACCTTGATTTGTAGCCGTTAAATCTAATATCCTCAAAAATGATATTTTCTGTAGGATAAAGCGGTTCCTCGTCACCCTTTAGCAAAGCGATAATTTGCTTGTAGCCTTCATACTGTCCCAAGTGGTTCCAATGGTGATCAGTTTTATAAAATCTGTTCTGAAAATCACTTAAGTTATTGATGGCCAATTTAGCAAACTTGATCCGCTGATCCAAACGGCTTTCAAAGCTATCGGGTAACTCATGCTTATTTTCCTGATTAATAAAATCCACATCTACATCAGTTTCAATATAGAAACAAGAAAAGTCAATCTGAGGATATTTTTCCGCCAAGCGGTTAATATTGTCCGCCTTATTTTGCAGCAGGTCGTCGGCTTCAGCTAATGTAAAATGATGAAACACCAGGTGGTGGGAATCATCCAACTCCATTAACTGACTACCCCGAGGTGTTACTGTAACGGGGAAACCTGCCACGGTTTCCGTTTCTTCTCCGGGAGGCTCAGCAATGATTTGGCCTTTATTATAGTCAGAGTTAAGCCTTTTAAGTCCTGTAACCGCTAGGCTGGTATTTTTGTTTTTAATTTTATTATAAATGGCTTTAAAGGTTTGTTGAAAAAGGAGCTGATCCGATAGGGCTTGTTCCAGATCAGTTTGATATTCATTAGCGGCAAAGGCGGCCAATGATAGTTTAGGAAAGGCTTGTAAGGTTCTTTGCTCTATAATCGATTCGGTTTTAATGCCTCTAACCGGAATGCCGACAGTTAGGCCAAGAGTAATCGCCGATATGACCAATAAAAAAAATATTCCCCTTCTCATGCTGTCTCCCTCTCTCCTGCATTTCGACCGGCGTTGCGGACTCTTCACTAGCTAGTATTGTAATGCAACGGTTAAATTTTCGCAAGAGCCAAACATAGGCTAGAAAAAGGGTTCAACCTTTGATAAAAATGTTTGTTTGTGGAACACTTTTCAATATGTTACCATATAACCAAGAAAAGGGGTTGCTGCTTTTGATCGGGCGGCCGATCCTAGGTTGGCTATTGACCAAAGCAACCCCTATTTATATAATAAACTTGAAAACAAATACTGCTTGTTCTAAAGGATGTTGTCAATGAAATATAGCTTGGTTAAAGAAAAAGGTAAATGCGAAGGGTTATCACTGGTAGCCAAAAACCTTATGCAGTTGGGCATACCAAGAAAGCAAATCTCCCTTGCAACCGGCCTTAGTGAAAGGGATCTAGACAAATTAGCCGAAGAACTGAAGAATTAAAACTTAATTTTTAAAGCCGCTATTTCTTATTTTAAATAGCGGCTTTTTTCTGTTACTTTCAGCCGGCACGAAAGAATGTATCCCCTTGTGCTCCAGATTTATTAATCCTTAAAATGCAGCACAAAAAACTTTCTGTGTTCCCCTGTTCGCTAAAATGTGGGACAAAACTCCTGTCCCCCTGTCCCACCTATGTTTTTATTGACAATGTCTATATAATATTTTACACTAGGGGCATAGAAAGGAGTTGATAATATGGGTACTACTAATATAAATATTCGTATTGATAGCAAGGTTAAACAACAGGCTGAAACTATTTTTAACGAGTTAGGACTTAATATGTCCACAGCTATGAATATCTTTCTTCGCCACTCTATTCGCTATGGCGGCATTCCCTTTGATTTAAGGCTAAATCTTCCCAATGAAGATACTCTAGACGCCATCGAAGATGTAAATAATAATCGCAATCTCAGTAAAACCTTTGATAGTGTTGAGGCTTTAATGGAGGATCTGAATGCTTAAAACCCGATATTCCAACCAATTCAAAAAAGACTTTAAACTAATTAAAAAAAGAGGTTACAATATAAGTTTATTCGAGGAAACCCTTAGACTGTTAGTTTTAAATGGACCTTTTCCAGAAAAATATCTTGACCACCAACTTATCGGAAATTATAAAGGGTACCGCGAATGCCATATCACCCCTGATTGGCTTTTAATATATAAAATTGAAGAGGATATTTTGACCTTAACCCTCACTCGCACTGGAACCCATAGTGATTTATTTTAGGTATCTACACATAGAGATCACCTCTTTAATGTATGAGTAAAGTACCTACTATTGCCAAAAAGATATTCCCGCAACTAATCCAAACCTCCGTCAAAGAAAAATCCTAATTGCGACCATCTTTTTGCTTGATCAAAAACAAAGCGAGCAGCAATTATTGAATAGATTAAAAGCGCTGCTGAATACAATTAAAAAGTTAACCACGGAGGAGCTTAACCTTTTTAAAAACTGGCTTATAAATGTAGTGCCAAGTAAAGAGCCGGGGATATTGAATGAATTAAAAAACATAATCTCCCAGACGGGAAAGGAGGCAGGGGAAATGATATCTAATTTAGAGTTGTCAATAACGGAAGCGTTGGAAAAGAGCAAATCTCCCTTGCAACCGGCCTTAGTGAAAGGGATCTAGACAAATTAGCAGAAGAACTGGAGAATTAAAACTTAATTTTTAAAGCCGCTATTTTTTATTTTAAATAGCGGCTTTTTTCTGTTACTTTCAGCCAGCACGAAAGAATATATCCCCTTGTGCTCCAGATTTATTAATCCTTAAAATGCAGCACAAAAAAACTTTCTGTGTTCTCCTGCTCGCTAAAATGTGGGACAAAACTCCTGTCCCCCTGTCCCACCTAGCTGTGGCCAGGTATCCAATAATATAGTTGATATGCGATCAATAATAGGGTTTTGTATTTACGTCACACGCCTTTATCATTTCATAATACTTATTTCAAAAGAAGAACCAACCCCGATGGGGCTGGTTCTTTTTTAGCAAATCAAACAATTCTTTTTTAGGGCTTGTAAATAACTATTAGCTTGTAAATACCTTTGTCTACAGCACTATCAGATTCAAAGATAGCACCATTTTTTACCCCAGTTAATACGCGTACATAGTCATCACGAGCAACACGACTAACTACTTTTGGTCCTGTCTGACCATCTGTGATATCAACAATGACTGTATCTTTGTCAATACCAAAGGTAGGCGTACCGCCAAGCTGATTGTTTACAGTTACAAAATCATTACCTGAAGCCACCACTTTACCCTGAACTAGTGGGTAATTACCCGCTACCACATCAGTATATACATATGAAGTTATACTATTAATCTTTCCGCCGGACAAGGTAAAGGAAACGATATCATTTTTAGCTGCTGATGAAACACTAGTATTGTAACGTACCTTTTCGCCGCCGACCAGAACATCATAGAAATTACCCTTGGCATCTGTTCCCTTGCCAGCAATTACACCGATCTGTTGTCCAGAGGACAGTACTTGGTTAACATATACGGCTGACAACCTATTGTTTCTGCCTATTTCCACACCATCAACGGTTACAATACCAGCATCGATTGCCTTTTTAAGGGTCTCCCAGGAACCTACAACGTATTCAGTTGCATTTTTATCGGCAATAATTACGGTACTATCAGTAACAGTGTACCAGTTGCCACTACCGATTTCAACAGCATTACTTCTATATTGGCCCTGGGCAATGCTGTTAGCATTTGCAACGTTTGCAATGTTTTCAATTTCTCCATCGGAGTTTAGATTGTATTTTACAAGTTGATTTAGAGTAATGGTGTTTATGCCGGCAACATCAGTGAAATCCTTATCCACCGGGTAATCAACTTTTTTACCATCCGCTGTGAAGATAGTAATTCTTTCGCCTTTGTATCC
>JBBAFB010000047.1:0-15049 GCA_041655595.1 Bacillota bacterium | reverse complement strand
TTATGCAAATATTCATTTCCGTTTTGCACTGCTTCCGCGTAAAACCTTTCTCGAAGCTTGACGCTGCTCGGTATTCTTGGAAAATTGTAAGGATCAATTACTGCTTCGATATAAAGGCCGGTGCCCCCTACTAAAATAGGGGCCTTGCCTTTAGCTATAATTTCCGGAATTAAGCCTTCCGCCTTGTTTTTAAATTTTGTTACATTAAATTCTTCCCTAGGCGATAAAATGCTGATAAGATGATGAGAAATCAATTTACCATTTGTTGCAATAGCTTCAGCAGGAGTAATTTTGCCTGAGCCTATATCCAGGCCCTTAAAAACTTGAACGGAGTCGGCGGAAATAATCTCCCCTTCTATCAAAGAAGCCACCTCAACCGCAACTTCTGTTTTTCCAATTGCCGTCGGCCCTACAATTAAAGCTAATTTGTGTCTTTGTTCAACCATAGCTTTCATTCTCTATCAAATCGCTTTCTCAGATCCTTTGTACTCATGCTGGTAATTATTGGCCTGCCGTGAGGGCAGGTGAAGGGATCCTTTTTTGTGCTAAGTTTTTCTATCAGCATCTGTTGTTCCGCTAAGGATAAAACCAGATTGGCTTTAATAGCTTGCTTACAAGCGATTAATTTTAGTATTTTTTCATTCAGAAGATCATATGAAAGAAGACCTTCTTTGCTTACTTTTTGCAAAAGTTCTTTTACCAGTTCAATAACTTCATTGCTATCCAAGCCTTCGGGGGCGGTCCTAACCAGAAAATCATTGTTCCCAAAATGTTCTATTATAATTCCGAGATCAGCTAGGGTGATGATTTTTTCGATCAATAATTGGCTTTCAATGGCAGTCAGCTTCAGTATCGTAGGGATTGCCAACCCTTGGGATCTTACAGCACGCTTTGAGTATTTTTCAAGCAAATCTTCATAATAAATACGTTCATGTGCTCCATGTTGATCAATAATGTAGAAAGCATCTTGCCCCTCGGCGACAATAAAACTGTCAAACAGTTGGCCGACCACTTTCATAACAGGGAAAATTTCATTGTTAAAATCGTTTTTAACTTGTTCTATTTCCGACGAATGTTCACCGCCATGCAGTCGGTTTTCGATATTTTCCGGGCCATATTCTACTAAGGAATTTTCCCGCGAAGACATTTTGCTTGTTAAGCTAGTTTGGAAAAAATCATTCATGGGAGCTGAAATATTTTTTTGTTTTAACTCCGGATGTATATATTTGTGCTGCTCGCTTTCAAACAAAAAAGGAATATGCGGTTTGGAATATAAACCACCAGCTAAAGCCTGAGTCAGGCCCTGGATCATTTGTTCATTAAAAATAAATTTAACTTCTGATTTGGTAGGGTGAACATTTATGTCAACTGAAGCCGGAGGTACATTTATACTTATAATTGCTATAGGGTATCTTTTGACCGGCAATTTGCCACGATAAGCATTTTCCAAAGTGTTTTGTATTAAGTTATTTTTTACCACACGCCCGTTTACAATAAAAACTTGTCTTTCCCGGTTGCTACGATGAAAATAGCTTTTACCGATTACACCCTCAACTTGGATGTTATTGTCTTGATAGGAAATTGGTATCGTTTTTTCAACATATTCTAAGCCATATACAACAATAAGAACATCAGCCAAATTACCCAAACCGTTTGTAGTAAATACTAAATGCTCATTATGCCAAAACTTAAAACTAATGCAGGGGTAAGCAAGGGCCAGTTTTTGGACAAGTTCGGCGGATTGAAAAGCCTCGGTTGCAGGTTTGTTTATGTATTTTTTTCTTGCCGGAACATTGAAAAATAAGTCCTCCACTAAAATATCAGTCCCCACCGGGCAGCCAACGGCAATACTCTCCACCAATTTACCTCCATGCAACAAAACTTTTGTCCCTTCACCGCTATCGGCCCGACGGGAAATTAATTTAGTTTTACTTACAGAAGCAATGCTAGGCAATGCTTCACCTCTAAAACCGAGGGTTTTAATTTTTAGCAAATCCTCAATGCTGTTTATTTTACTGGTTGCATGTCTCACGAAAGCTGCCCTACAATCCGATTCACTCATACCCCGGCCATCATCAATGACTCGAATGCCTTTAAGACCGCCCTCCCTGAGTCTGATTTCAATTCTTTTGCTACTTGCATCTATTGAGTTTTCTACTAATTCTTTCAGCACCGAAGCAGGGCGAACAATCACTTCACCGGCTGCTATTTGATTAGCTGTTTGTTCGCTGAGAACCTTAATGCTGTGTTTCATTCTTTAGTCCTCCATAAAAGCTTTTCGATCGTTTCTGCCTCCATTTGCAAGCTTACAAATATTTGTAAAGCCTCAATGGGGGTAAGGTTATTTAAATCAATTGCAGATATATTATAAAAAAAAGACTTGAGTTCCTTAAATAATACGTCCTCCTCGATAAGATCTGGCAAATTTTCTGTGATTTCAGAGGTTAGTCCGTTTTCTGCTTTAATCTTTTTAGATTCAAGTTTATTTAAAATTTTGTAGGCATTTTTAATCAGTTCCGACGGTAAACCTGCTAATTCCGCTACATGTATACCATAGCTGCGATCCGCGCTTCCGGGAAGAACTTTTCTTAGAAAAATTACTGATTGCCCCTTTTCTTGCACAGACATGGAAAAATTATTCACCGAAGGATATTTATCAGCCAAAGAAGATAATTCGTGATAATGTGTTGCAAAAAGAGTCTTTGCCTTAATTTTTTCAATTATAAATTCACTTATGGCCCAAGCGATACTGATTCCGTCAAAAGTGCTGGTGCCGCGCCCAACTTCGTCTAAAATAATTAAGCTGCGGTTAGTAGCAAGCCTTAAAATATTGGCTACCTCGTTCATTTCTACCATAAAGGTGCTCTGACCTGTGCTTAGGTCATCAGAGGCACCTACACGGGCAAAAATTCGATCCTGAACGCCTATTTTGGCGGAGGTAGCAGGCACAAAGCTACCCATTTGTGCCATTATACAGATTAAAGCTGCAGCTCTAATATAAGTGGATTTGCCGGCCATATTTGGCCCCGTGATTATATTTAAAATTTTTTCCGGCGGGCCTAGAACTAAATCATTTTCAACAAAGGGGTCCTTAACTAATTGTTCAACCACAGGATGCCTGGCTCCAACTAATTCAATTTTTTGGTTGGGTAAAATTTCTGGTTTATAATAATTGTTCTTTGTTGCCACAATTGCTAAACTAAGGTAAGCATCTAGTTCCGCAATCAAATTTGCGCTTTTTTGAATTCGCCCCGCGTTTTTTTTAATTTGATTGCCTATCTCCTGAAACAGCTCATACTCAAGAAAACTTAATCTTTCTTCTGCCCCAAGGATTAAACTTTCCATTTCTTTTAACTCCGGAGTAGTAAAACGCTCGGCGTTGGCTAGAGTTTGTTTTCGATCATAATAATCGGGAATCAGATCTAAATTTGCTTTTGTAACCTCAATATAATATCCAAACACCTTGTTATATCCCACTTTTAATGAACGAATCCCTGTTTGTTCCCTCTCCTTTTTCTCTAATGCTGCAATCCACTGTTTACCTTCTTGAGTGGCTTTCCTTAACTTATCAGCTTCAGGGTGAAAGCCATTTTTTATAAAATTTCCTTCACGAATATTTGTAGCTGCTTCTTCCAAAATACTCTTTTCTAATAATTCATAAATATCAGGAAGTAGATCCAATTCCAGACTAAAATCCTTTAAATTCTGGCTTTTGGCTAAACTAAGAAGTTCAAATATTTCCGGTAATTTTTTTATTGAATTTTTCAAGGCCAACAAATCCCTGGCATTTGCCGTTCCATAAGAGACCCGACTCAACAACCTTTCTAAGTCATAAATACCTTTAATTGCAATTCTTATTTTTTCTCTTAAAAAGGAGTTGGATACTAATTCTTCAACCGTGTCCAACCTTAATCTGATCTTATTTAAATCCACTAAAGGTGCCTCAAGCCATTGTCTTAGTTTTCTGGCTCCCATTGAGGTACCTGTCTCATCTAAAACGCCTAGCAAAGAACCTTTCACCGATTTGGTTTGTAAATTTTCACTTAACTCCAGATTCCTTCTCGTGGCTCCGTCAAAAATCATAAAATTGCCGGGGTTATACAGTTTTAGACTTGTAAAATTATCAAGACTTTGTTTTTGCGTATCTAACAGATACTTTAAGAGCATGTAGCCGGCCTTAACGGCCAAAGGCCGGAGTAAAAGTTCTTCTTTTATTTCAAATGATTTTCCTAGATTTTCTTTAAAAAAACCGATTTCCCCACCACGGCTGCTCTTATCTTGCGCTTGCCAATTAATATAAGCACCTAATTGTTTTATATTTTCCGCTAATAAAAATTCCCCTTGTAAATTACTGGGCAATAATACTTCCGCAGGTTTTAATCTGCTGAGCTCTTCTAAAACAGAAGCCCTATTAGTAATAAATTCAGCCACACCAAATTCCCCGGTTGAAATATCTGCGTATGACAGGCCCCAGTTATTTTTATACTTAACAAGAGCTGCTAAATAGTTATTAGCTTTTTCATTTAAAATCTTTTCATCTAAGATGGTTCCCGGGGTAATAACTCTAATAACCTCACGATGCACAATGCCTTTGCCCTGTTTTGGTTCTTCCATTTGTTCGCAAATGGCTACCTTATGGCCTTTCCCTAAAAGTTTTGCCGCATAGCCCTCATAAGCGTGATGTGGTATACCGCACATAGGAATTTTAGCCTTACCCCCTTCCCGCGCGGTTAAAGCAATATCCAAAATTGCAGAGGCAACTATAGCATCTTCAAAAAACATCTCATAAAAATCTCCCAGCCTGAAAAACAGAATGGCATCCGGGTATTTGGATTTAATTTTTAAATATTGTTGTATCATAGGTGTAAATCCCAACTAACTCCCTCCAAAAATAACTTGGTAAAGATTTGTAGCCTTTTAAACAACTAGCCTGCCAGACAAGGACCAAGTTAAGGCTTCGGTAATTTCCACCGGAACGATTTGACCAATAAGCTTTTCATCACCATCAAAATTTACCACTTTATTACCTTCAGTTCTTCCGGAAAGTCTCTTATCATTTGTTTTACTTATACCTTCAACTAAAACTTGCTCAGTCTTACCCAACATACTGTTATTTTTAGCCAAACTGATTTCATTTTGTATTTTTAGCAATTGGTTGAAGCGAATCTTTTTTATTTCCTCATCTACCTGCTCCCATTTGGCTGCCGGTGTACCTTGGCGCGGTGAGTATAAAAAAGTGAAGCAACTATCAAACTTAGCCCTTGTAACCAAATCCAAGGTTTCCTCAAAATCTTGATCGGTTTCGCCGGGAAAGCCCACTATTATATCGGTGGTAATACTGGCATCGGGTACTGCTCGCGAAATCTTTTCCAAAAGCCCCAGATAATATTCTTTGCTGTAACCCCTGTTCATTTTTTTTAGTATTCGATTGCTCCCGGATTGAACAGGCAAATGAAAATGTTTGCAAACATGTTTTGCGTTGGCTATAACGGTAATTATCTTATCAGAGAAGTCCCTAGGGTGGGAGGTCATGTAGCGGATTCTACTTAACTGTGGGATATTATCCAGTGAAATTAACAAATCTGCAAAGTCAACTTCCTTTGTAAAATCTTTTCCATAGGAGTTTACATTTTGGCCTAAAAGCATTATCTCTTTGTAACCGCTATTTGCCAGTTCGGTTGCTTCATCTAGAATCTGCTGGGGTTCCCTACTACGTTCCCTTCCTCTAACATAAGGGACTATGCAGTAGGTACAATAATTGTTACACCCATAGGTTATTGTAATATAGGCCTTAAGTTTATCTGTTCTTTTAGTTGGTAAAGTCTCAACTATGCTTTTTTCTTGGTCCCAGACCTCAATTAGTGTTGCTCCCGCCGCTTTTGCCTGATTCAAAAGTTCAGGAAAGCGATGAATATTATGAGTACCAAAAAGCAGATCAACGTGAGGAGCCCTCTCATGTATTAATTCCGCAACTCCTTTTTGTTGAATCATACAGCCGCTAACACCTATTATTAGGTTAGGATTTGTTTGTTTTAGTTTTTTATATTTGCCCAAGTGCCCAAGCACCTTATTTTCAGCCTTTTCTCTTACACAGCAGGTGTTTAATAATAAAATATCGGTGTTGTTCAAATCATCAACCCATTGATAACCCATCTGTTCTAACATTCCACCCAAAGTCTCACTATCTCTTTCATTCATTTGACAACCATAGGTTAAAATATGGTATTTTAAATTACTGTCAGCTAACATCAAGTTTTTCCTCCTATAAAGTTCCTACAAACAAGTATATCGCATTTTAAAGATTTAACTCAAATATTGTTAAGAAAAAAGACCTTGAAGCATGAGTTGTTCAAGGTCTACCATACTTTTACAAAATACAACTTAAACAAATGTGGTTTTTATCGTTACCTATGTTAATCGTAAAAACCAGGTCATTTATGCCAACTTCTCAATTGCTTCTAGTTTTTTAAGTCTCTGGTAGGAAACCCGTACCAAGGATTTATCCTGGCTATAAGAGATTTTTTCTAAAGCCTCATCTACAGAAAAGAAGCCACCATCTATAAATCCCAAATCTTTGTTAATATTAAATTTTTCTTCCGTGGCCTCCATAATAAACCAGGTAATTTTATTATAAACAGGTTGTTTGCGGGAATGCGAATAAAACTCATAACTTGTTTCACCCGCCGGCCCTATTATCTGTGCTGCTACGCCCGCCTCTTCACTTACCCTATTAATAGCAACTTCATTATGAATTTGATTAGCCCGCACAACCCCCTTAGGCAACACCCATTCTTTTTTGTCATTTTGCAGTATTAATACTTTGTCTTCTTTAAACACAACTCCACCTGCGCAATTTCTAAAAAGCATTACCTTCACCCCCTTATATTAGTGTAAAACACTTATTCGCTATTTCTATAGCGGATACCATATTCCTTCAAGAAAGCTCAATGGAATTCACTGGATTATATTAGCCCAGCTCCATTAAAAGATTTAATAGGTCCTCCATGCTACCTTGATAATCCGTTTCATAACTGCTATTTTGCCTGTTTATCATGTGCGTATCTACTAAAAATGTGTCCATACCAACTACCTTAGCTATTAAATCTTCTTCTATATCATTACCTACCATCAAGCATTCCTTGGCTTCTACACCTATCTTTTCCAATATCTCTAAATAATAATGAATCTGAGGCTTGCAAAAGTGCATATTTTCATAGGAGGTAATCAGGGAAAAGGGTTGCTCCTTAATCCCCGCCCATTTCAGTCGCTCTTCAATAGCGATAATTGGGAAGATTGGATTGGTTGCTACAACTCCAATGTGTTTTTCCAAAGCTTTTTCAATCACCTTTGGTACAACGGGATCAGGCGGAAAAGAGGATGCCAGCTTTGGAAATTGTGTTTCATAAAATTCGTCAAATTGAGACATTATAAGCTGGGGGTCCAAATCGGAATCCGCAAAAAAAGCCTGAACAAAAACTTCCTTGTTAGTTTTATCAGCATCTAAATTACTAATCATCTGATAAGTAGAATTCATGAGTTTTGGGATAAATATGTCTTGTCCCATAAATCGGGAAGCGTACAAAGAAAGTAATTCTAAATATTCTTTTAAAAACTGCTCAGCATCCATGGGGAGTAAGGTACCGTCTAAATCAAATAATATTGCCTTATACAAGCTATTCCCCCCTTAAAGTTGGTAATTAGGTGCTTCTTTGGTAATTGCAACATCATGTGGGTGACCTTCCTTTAACCCTGCCGAGCTTACACGAATTATTTGAGATTTGTTCTGCAAATCTAAAATGTTTTTAGCACCGCTATAACCCATACCTGCTCTCAGTCCTCCTACCAACTGGTAAATAATTTCACTCAGGATACCTCTATAGGGAACTCTACCTTCAATACCTTCCGGAACCAACTTGGGGGCATCCGATTGGAAATAACGATCCTTGCTACCATCTTTCATTGCCCCTAAGGATCCCATACCTCGATAAACCTTATATGTCCTTCCCTGATAAATTTCTGTTTCTCCGGGGCTTTCCTCTGTCCCGGCCAATAAGCTTCCTATCATCACCGTACTGGCTCCCACAGCAATAGCTTTTACAATATCACCGGAATATTTTATACCCCCATCCCCAATGATGGGCACATCCCTTTTCCTGGCTGCTAAAAAGGCATCATAAATTGCAGTGGCCTGTGGAACCCCGATGCCGGCAATCACCCGAGTTGTACAAATTGAGCCGGGCCCTATACCAACTTTAATTGCATTGGCACCTGCATCAATTAAATCAATTGTTCCCTCCGCAGTTGCCACATTACCGGCAATTATGTTCAATTTGGGAAAGGTTACTCTGAGTTCCTTAACAATATTAATAACGCCTATAGAATGACCGTGGGCAGTATCTACTACAATGGCATCCGCACCTGATTTAATGAGAGCATCCGCCCGCTCTATGGTATCATCTGCTATACCTACTGCGGCGGCCACACGCAAACGGCCTTTCTCATCCTTGGTAGAATTGGGATATTGTATCGCTTTTTCTATATCTTTAATTGTAATTAGCCCTTTTAGGCTAAATTCATCATCAACGATGGGTAACTTCTCTATTCGATGTTTATGCAATATTTCTTTAGCTTCCGTAAGAGTAATACCTTCCCTAGCCGTAATTAAATTTTCTTTGGTCATGACTTCATATATGGGTCGTTCAAAGTTTGTCTCAAACCTTAAATCCCTATTAGTCAAGATACCAACTAATTTACCCTTTACCGTGATGGGAACCCCTGAGATTCTATACTTTTCCATTATTGTTAGTGCATCGCTAATTAGGTGATCAGGGCTGAGATAAAACGGATTTGTGATGATCCCGTGTTCAGATCTCTTGACCCTATCTACTTCGACTGCCTGTTTGTCAATAGACATGCTTTTATGTATTACTCCTATACCACCTTCTCTTGCAATAGCAATCGCCAGTCTGGATTCCGTTACAGTATCCATTCCCGCACTGATTATAGGGATATTAAGTTTGATTTCCGGTGTAAGGTAGGATGATGTATCTACATCTTTGGGCAAAACAGAGGAAGCTGCCGGAATTAGTAAAATATCATCAAAAGTAAGTCCCTCTTTTTGAAATTTAGTAGTTGACATCAAAGAAACCCCTTCCTAAAATCCTAATATTTCTCATAATTATAACATAAATCTCTTTGTGAGTGCTACTATAAAACATTCTATTTATAAAATTCCAACTCCTACTGTTTTCCTCAATATTTATCAACGTTATTCCTCATTATTGAATATAAATTACAAAAAAAAGCAGGAATCAATCCTGCCCCTGTATTGAATCTAAACCCAGGTGTCTAAATTGGTAGCGTAAATGAGTAATTACATTCTCAGCCACATTAAATTTATTTGCGATGGTTTGATCGTCTTTGCCCTCTTTTAGTTGTAGTAAAAAATCCTCATAATCTATACCAACATCTTTTGCTGTTTCAGCTAAGCTTGGATTGATTCCCCATGGGACTCTTGATAAATGACTGCCATGCATTATAATGCCCCCTAATTCAAGATAGAATTAGAATACCCGCGGGTCTAATAAAGTATTATTGAGATTGCTGTTCAATTTTTGCCAAATTAACCTTCTTGTTTTTATAAAGGCAGCCGATCAAATGACTGTTTTTTAATTTTAATTTTTTGTTTTCTAATTCTAATGTGCAAATTTGTTGCCTTTTATCACATTCTAGTTTTTCCAATAAGTAAAACAGCGTTTTTCTACTGATTTTTAATTGTGTTAATTTCGCTTCTAGAAAATCAATTTTATTTAACAATTCCTGTCTTTCCTCTGCCAACATTGAAGGCCACCTCCGGACATACTGTTTTAATTTAGTATACGCCCGCAAAGTAAATTCTAGGACTCAGATTATTTGAACCTCAAACTAAAAAAATGCCCTACCAATACGTTCTACCCCGGCCCTCAGGTATTCATGGCTGCCGACTAGGGCCATTCTTATATATCCTTCCCCATGTTCTCCGAATCCAACGCCCGGTGTTACAATTACGCCGGTCCGTTCTCCTAATTTGAAAGAGAACTCCTTAGAAGACTGGTAACCCTTTGGTAACGGTGCCCAGAGAAACATGGAAGCCTTTGGTTTTCTGATTTCCCAGCCTAGCTTTCCAAAACCATCTACCAAAATATCGGCTCTTTGCTTGTAGATGGCAGCGTTAGCCTTGATCCAATCATCCGGCCCGGTTAAAGCTGCGATACCTGCCTTTAAGGTAGGTTTAAAAAGACCGAAATCTATGTTGGATTTTATATCGGCCAAGGCGCTAATGATTTCACTATTTCCGACAACGAAGCCCAAACGACTGCCTGCCATAGAAAAAGTTTTAGAAAAAGAATGAAATTCTACTGCAAATTTTTTAGCTTCCGGTACTTGTAAAATACTGGGCGGTTTATAACCGTCATAAGCCAGTTCTGAATAAGCCAAATCATGGCAAACAATAATTTTAAACCTTTTGGCAAAATCTATGGTCCTTTGAAAAAATTCAAGATCGGCAACTGCTGCCAAAGGGTTACTGGGATAATTCAAAAACAATATTTTTGCTGTTTGTGCCACCCGAGAAGGTATTTTAGAGTAATCAGGTAAATAATTATTTTCAGGTAAAAGGGGAACGGAATATTTTTGGGCACCAGCTAATATTACACTTGTAGTATAGGCGGGGTAGCCGGGATCGGGAACAAGGGCTAAGTCGTCAGGGTTTAAAATTGCCAACCCCAGGTGTGTTAATCCATCCTGGGAACCCATTAGCGGCAAAACCTCTGTTACCGGATCCAAAATCACTTGAAAACGCTTATTATACCAATTGACAATCGCTTCCTTAATTTCTGTAAATTCCGATGCTAAGGTGTATCTATAATTATCTTGGTTTAACACTTCCTCCTGAAATGCTAAACGAATATGTTCCGCCGGGGGTAAATCCGGACTTCCGATACTTAAATTAATTGTACTAATTCCTTCGTTTTCCTTCTTTTTCCGTAATTCATCCATTTCCGAAAAAATCGCGGAGCCCAGCAACTGCAATCTATTTGCTCTGTTAAACATATAATTCCTCCCTTTTTTTTATCAATAATTTCACTACGCTTGAATTTACCGAAACTTTTCCCAAATCTACATCGCGTCTTTTTCCGTGGAAATCCGTTCCACCCGTTGAAATTAGCCCCTTGTCCCTACATAATTTAATAAATTTTTCTACCTGCCTTGCACTATGAATTGGATGATAAACCTCTATCCCCTCAATACCTTCCGCAATTATAGGTTCAAGTTTAATATTGCTGCTAATTATTCCCGGGTGAGCTAGCACAGGTACGGCTTTTGCATCTTTTAACAATGCTAGTGCTTCAGCCAGCGGCAGCTTTTTCCTAGGGAAATATGCTTTTGAACCTTTTTCTAAAAATTCATCAAAAGCCTCTTCTAGGGAATTGACATACCCCTTCTCAACTAGGGATGACGCGATGTGAGGCCTTCCCACAACACCCTTTCCGGCAATTTTTTGAACTTCACCAAAGTTCAAGCGGTACCCCAGTTTTACCAGGCGGGAAATTATTTTTTTTGCCCTTTTTTCCCTTTCCGTTTTTAACTCCAACAATCTACCTAAAAAAGTTTTATCCTTCCAGTCGGGAAAATAACCCAAAATATGTATTTCTTCATCTTGATAAGTACTGCTGATCTCTATGCCTGGTATTACTGTTATTCCAAGTTTTGCTCCCGCTTGCAATGCTTCTGCAATACCTGCAACCGTGTCGTGATCAGTGATAGCTATTCCTTTTAAACCGACACTTTTCGCTAATAGAACAAGCTCACCGGCTGAGACCGTACCATCGGAAGCAGCGGTATGAGTATGCAAATCGAAACCCATATTTCAATCACCTCAATAAATTCGACCAGTATTATCTGAAAAAGTTTTTTTACCTTCGCCCGGCTAATAATTATTTAAGCTGTTCTCTTAGTATTCGCAACCAATTAGTGCCCATAATCTTTTCTATTACTGTTTCTGAAAAACCTTTATTTTTTAATACTTCGGCTAAAAAAGGAAATTTTCTTGCTTCCTCCAACCCTTGTACCCTTGTATCCATACCATCAAAATCCGAACCGAGACCTACATGATCTTCGCCCATCTTTTGGACGGCATATTGGATGTGCCTTACCACCTTTTCTAGGGATGAGGCTTTTTGATCCACAAACTGTGGGACAAAGGTAATTCCCAAACAACCCCCTTGTTCGGCTAAGGCCCTTAGCTGCTGGTCGCTGAGATTACGTGGGTGGTCACATAAAGAGCGACAGTTTGCATGAGTTACTATCACAGGTTTTCGACTACATTTTAGTGTATCCCAAAAGCCTTTTTCTGCAATATGCGCCAAATCTATTAGCATTCCAAGTTCATTCATTCGCTCAATTACTTGTCTACCAAACTCTGTCAGCCCTTGATGTTCGGGACCGATACCAACCCCATCTGCGATTTCGTTTCTTTGGTTCCATGTTAGCCCCAGGCAACGGACTCCGAGCCGGTACAGAATACCGAGCATTGACAACTGACCTCCTAGGGCTTCCCCTCCTTCTATAGCTAATAATGCCCCTATTTTTCTATCATCATTAAATAATACTTCCAGTTGCCTCTTTGAATCAACCAAAAAAACCAGGTCATTATTTTCTTCGATTTCCCGATGGAAAGCTTCTATTCCTTCTAGGGCTCTTAAAACTGATTGTTTTGGTTTATAACGAGATTCAATAAAGACAGCAAAAAATTGCAACTTAACTCCTCCCTCAATAAGTCGTGGAAAATCGGCCTGCCCTTCTTCAGATAAAATACCCAGCTTACGGTTGTCGTTGAGGACACCTAAAAGAGAATCACAGTGTCCGTCAATAATTTTAAGTTTTTTTATAGCTTGCTCCCTACCTAACATACTAAATTCCTCCATCCTCACGCTGAGATCACTAAAAAAAAACCCACCCATAAAGTAGGTAGGTTTCTTGAAATAACAATTACTATCGCGGTTCGATAATAAATTTGATAGCGGTTCTTTCTTCACCATCAATCACGATATCGGTAAACGCCGGAATACAAATTAGGTCCACCCCGCTAGGCGCAACAAATCCCCTAGCGATAGCTACAGCTTTTACTGCTTGGTTAATGGCTCCGGCACCGATCGCCTGAATTTCTGCCCCTCCTCTCTCTCGTAATACTCCCGCCAACGCTCCAGCTACGGAATTGGGGCTTGATTTGGCTGATACCTTCAATACCTCCATCATATTAACCTCCTATCACTATCACAATTATTGCAAATCCCCTTTGTTCAGTATATTCTGCAGTATCTGAAAAAAACCTTTATTTTTTAAAGTTTTCTATATAAAAAGATTTATATTAATAAAAAGAAATTCTTTATATCCTTCGTCATGCCGTTTATTTCATTTATTTCTACTAAAGTGGCATTAAACTGCAATGGTCCATCGGCCAGTTTGTGTTTCACCGGCATTTGAGTAGTAAATCTTTCAATAATTATTTCCGGATCCAACCCCAAAACCGAATTTAAAGGTCCACACATGCCTACATCGGTGATATAGGCGGTTCCTTGCGGTAAAATTTTCGCATCATTTGTTTGTACATGGGTATGGGTCCCAAACACTGCACTTACTAGGCCATCTACAAAAAAACCAAAAGCGTTTTTTTCCGAGGTAGCTTCGCCATGAAAGTCAATAATTATATTTATGGTCTCCTTATTCATAATATGAATAATTTCTTGAACAGTTTTAAAGGGGCAATCTGGATAACTGTTCATAAATACCCGTCCAAGAATATTAATAACTCCGATTTTTTCCCCATTTGTTAACTCATATATCCCCCAGCCTTTGCCCGGTGTGCCGCTGGGGTAGTTTAACGGCCTTAAAATCCTGTTATCACTATCTATGAAACTAAGTATTTCCCTCTTGTCCCATGTATGGTTTCCCATTGTTATAACATTGATTCCATAATCAAACAATTCCTGTGCTACTGCATAAGTTAAGCCATTCCCACCTGCGGCATTTTCCCCATTTGCTATTACGAAATCAATCCCATATTCTCGAATTGTTTTTTCTAAAATCCCTTTTAGGGCCTTTCTTCCGGGCTGGCCAACTATATCGCCTATCATTAAAACTTTCAACCAGGTTCCTCCTTTAACTTGGGGTCATCTTATGGACTCTATTTTTTAAATAAATGAACCTTTCCCTCTTCCCGAAAGGCTATTATTTTGTTAACGGGTATTTTGCCTTTAAAACTTTCTAACATATGGCCAATAAATTCATCTTGTAAAAGCAGATCTTCTTCTTCCAACAATTCATTTCTATCTAGGTCCCTTACCAAACAATCGCCAAATTCCTGTTGCAAAAAATTTATTATTAAAGCAATTTCATTTTTGCTGGCACTTTCAACTTTATGTTTAATCTTAAGCACACTGATTTCTTCTGTACTAAGGCATTGGATTGCAAAAACCGAAGATTTTTTACCTTCCAAATATGCATATGTATCTAAACATAACTCCAATTGGTTTTTCTTATTTATGAATTCTTTTTCGGTTATTATTTTCTTACAACTAAAGGATAGAGTCATTGTATGATCGTCCGGGTTAAAACTAATGGCCCCTATTTCAGGATAGCGCATCAAAATGGAAATAAGTAAACCGGCACTCTCAGAGTTTTCGTCCCCAATTTTAAGATTTAAAGTCAATCTTCACACCTACCTTTATTATACACATGCTAAAATTATTTTCTTCATAAAACCCATTATTCCTTTTATATAAAAATGATCTTTTAAATTGTTTATATAAAAATAATAAAACGGCCAACAGGCCGCTTTATTATTTTGCATATTCCACCGCTCTTGTTTCCCTAATAACCACGACTTTAATCTGCCCTGGATACTCCAATTCGGATTCAATTTTTTTCACAATGTCCCTTGCCATCCTTAAGGAGAATCTATCATCTATTTTATCAGGCTCTACGATAATTCTAATTTCCCTACCGGCCT
>JBBAFB010000046.1:0-15188 GCA_041655595.1 Bacillota bacterium | reverse complement strand
ATTCTCACAATTTCTTTGGTTGCCAAAGAAAGTCCGATTGCCGGAGTAGTAAGCATTCTTTGATCCAGGTAGATAGGCCCCTTTATTATGACTTCCTCTTCCCCGGGAAGCATCTTGGTTACGAGTCCGGCAAATTGATTAACAAAAGGTAAAAAAATCATTGTATTAATAATGTTAAACAAGGTGTGAGCATTGGCTATCTGCCTGGCAGTGTCTTGAGAAAGAAGTTTTATAAGTCCCGCAAATTGATTGATGAATAATAAAAACAGCAAACTGCCGATTATATTAAACAGAACATGGGCCCCCGCAGCCCGCTTTGCTGTTAATGATCTTCCAATGCTGGCTAAAACAGCAGTAATACAAGTACCAATATTTGTGCCCAGTAAAATAGGCAGGGCCGCTTCAATAGTTATTAGGCCACCGGTGGAGAGAGCAATCAAAATCCCAATGGTGGCACCACTGGCTTGTATGATAGCCGTAAAAATTATACCGATCATAAGACCTAATAACGGCCTATGGCTTAAATCCCTCATTAATGCGACAAATTTTGGACTTTCGGCGAGTGGCTGCATTGCTTCCGCCATAACGCCCATCCCGAGCATTAAAATACCGAAGCCTAAAAATATTTGGCCGAAATATTTAGATGTTTTGCTTTTTCCCAGAAAATTTATTGCTACACCTACTGCAATAATAGGCAGTATAAATTTGGTTATGTTAAAGGCAATAATTTGACCCATTACGGTTGTACCTATGTTAGCACCCATAATAACTCCGATTGCTTGCTTTAAAGTCATTAAACCGGCATTAACGAAGCCAATAACCATAACTGTTGTTGCACTGCTGCTCTGAATTAAAGCTGTTACAAATGTTCCAATTAGAACGCCGAAAACTGCTTTAGTAGTTAGCGCCTCCAGTATACGTCGCATTTTGTCGCCGGCTGCTTTTCGCAGACCGTCTGACATATTTTGCATGCCATAAAGAAAGAGGGCTAGTCCACCTGCTAATGCCAAAATCATTTCAAACAATTTGTTCTCCCCTTAACAGAAAAAATTACAAATTTTTTAAAATTCCCAAGCCATTATAACATAGAAAAACAAGCGGTACCATGAGGCTTTAATAATAAAAAAAAAGAAATTTTAAAAAAAACACCCTGGGTGCCGGGGTGTTTTATGTGCTTTTCAAGCTGGGCACATATTGGATAAGACGACCGGGCTGCAATTTAAAATTTAAAAAATCTTGAGGGTTTGTGCTTAAAACTCTACTGATTACTGCAGTATTTCCTTCAAGTGGCTCTACCAAAACCTTAACTCCGTCAATTACATGTTCAAATTCTTTGCCGTGGGCCTCCAGATCAGCAATTAGTAATTCAGGTGGTAAAACCGAATAAATTAGCATTTTAACTATCTCCTCTTTTTCTTTCATCAATTAACCCTTGCAACTTAGCCAAAGCCTCTGATAACCCCCCTAAGGCGTCAATTAACTGTACTTGTACTGCTTTTTTGCCCACTAAAACAGTACCAATATCCATTGCTAATTCACCCGTTTGCAGCATCAAACCCTTAAACTCCTCTTCCCTAATTCTTGAATGCCGTACGACAAATTTAATAACTCTTTCCTGCATTTTATCCAAATAATCATAAGTTTGAGGTACACTGATTACCAGGCCCGTTAATCTAATCGGGTGGATTGTCATTGTAGCAGTTTCCGCAATAAATGAGTAGTCGGCGGCAACTGCGATGGGCACTCCAATACTATGTCCTCCCCCTAAAACTAAAGAAACTGTCGGTTTAGATAAGCCAGCGATCATTTCGGCAATGGCTAGACCTGCCTCCACATCCCCACCTATAGTGTTAATCATAATTAGTAAGCCCTCGATATTTGGATCCTGTTCTAGGGCTACTAGCTGTGGTAGTACATGCTCATATTTTGTTGTTTTATTTTGGGGAGGCATTACTAAATGACCTTCAATTTGACCTACGATAGCCAATGTATGTATTGATGTTTTCGGCTTCGGTAGATTTAATTGCCCCAGTTGAGTTAGATTCTCAAGATTCTCTTGGTTATTGTTTGTTTGTTTATCGCTATCGGAGCAATATTGAGCATCTACATTTGAACTTCCACGCAAACTGTTTTTTTGCTCATTCAACTTGACTTCCTCCCACGACTATATTTTCCTAACTAGTATTTACTCCCTTCTATAAATAAATACAAAAAAAGACCTTAATAAGGTCTTTTTTAAACTTCCATAATAATGGGCAAAATCATTGGCCTGCGTCTGGTTTTTTCATAAAGGAATTTACCTAAAGTTTCACGAACACCTGCTTTAATTAAGGCCCATTCCGTAATATTTTTTTCCTGACATTTTTCTAAAGCTGAAGCAACTTTTTCCCTTGCCTCATCCAACAATTCTTCCGATTCCCTGACATATACAAAGCCTCTGGATACTATATCAGGTCCGGCCACAATAGTTCTACTATCCTTTGAAAGAGTAACAACCACAATTAAAATACCATCCTGTGATAGCTGCTTGCGGTCTCGCAAAACAATATTTCCTACATCGCCCACTCCCAGGCCATCAACCATTATTTGCCCGGCAGTAACTTTGCCGGCAAGCTGGCCCTTATTAGGCGTAAACTCCAGCACATGACCGTTCTCAGCTAAAAAAATGTTTTCTTTTGGAATGCCTACTTCTTCCGCCAAGCGGCCATGTTTCACCAGCATTCTGTATTCCCCGTGGACAGGTATGAAAAATTTTGGTTTTACCAAATTAATCATCATTTTTAATTCTTCTTGACTTCCATGTCCCGAAACATGAATACCTGAAACTTTTTCGTGAATGACATCGGCTCCTTGTTTGAATAAATTATCAACGGTTCGTGCCACCAGCTTTTCATTTCCGGGAATGGGCGTTGCCGAAATAACAACTGTATCACCCTGCATTATTTCCAACCTTCTGTGATCGGACATTGCCATACGGGTTAAGGCGGACATAGGTTCACCTTGGCTACCTGTGGTCAAGATAACAGCTTTGTTTTTTGGCAGGTTGGCTAATTCTTCAATTTCAACAATTATACCCTTGGGTACATCCAAATAGCCATGTTCGGAGGCTATATTAATAACATTAACCATACTTCTGCCTGCCACTGCTACTTTTCGTCCGAATCTTTGTGCAGTTGTAATTACTTGCTGTAGCCGATGAACATTTGAAGCGAAACTGGCCACGATGATCCTTTCTTCGGATTGAAGAAAAATTTCTTCTAAAGATGAGCCGACACTTTTTTCCGATTGAGTATAACCGGGTTTTTCTACATTCGTGCTATCGCTCAAAAGCACCAAGACACCCTTTTCCCCCAGCTCAGCGAATTTATAAAAATCTGTAACGTCTCCGTCTACCGGAGTTTGATCAAACTTAAAATCGCCGGTATGAACAATAGTACCAACCGGTGTGTGAACAGCGATACCCACTGAATCGGCTATACTATGGCTAACTTTAATAAACTCAGCTTGAAAAGGGCCAATTTTAACGCTATCCCTTGGCTTAACTTGATGTCGCTTAACACTTGAGTGAAGATTGTATTCCTTAAGTTTACCCTCAAGCAAGGACAGTGTTAACCTAGTACCATAAACGGGTACATTTATTTCTCGTAATACATAAGGTAGGGCACCGATATGATCTTCATGCCCATGAGTCAACAAAATTGCTTTAAGTTTTTTCTTATTTTCCAGTAAATATGTGATATCGGGAATAACCATATCAATTCCCAGCATCTCATCCTCGGGGAAACTTAAACCACAATCAATCATAATCATCGAATTATGGTATTTGATAATGGTCATATTTTTCCCAATTTCCCCAAGTCCGCCCAAGGGAATAATACTGACTTTTTGTTCGTTTTCTTCCATAAATAAACCTCCATAGTTAAATTATTAGTATAAACTTTTCGATTTGGCATTCCGTCCCTCTGATTTCACCTTTTAAAGCAACAAAAAAATAAAGCGCCCCTAGCGCTTTTAGGCAGCTATCATAAAAACTAATCCGCACAAATACTCTTAAAAAAATTATACTACAAATAAGAAATTATCTCAAGTGCTAATAAAATTCAGTTCCTTTAGCCGGACAAGAGCTTCTTTTGCTAGCATTACCAATTAAACTTACTATAATTCATTCCTAACCAATAGAAAAAGTGGCCTAACATTTACAGTCAAGCCACGATGGAAATTTACATGCTAGATAAAAAATAGTTTAAACTAATCTAAATTCTTTCAGTTTATTAAACAAAACGGATTTTTCTTCGGCAGTTAAAGGAACCAAGGGCAGTTTAACCTCCCCCACTTTGTATCCGAGAATCTGCAGTGCCGCCTTTACCGGCACAGGGTTGCTGACCATAAAAAGTGATTTAATTAAAGGGAATAATTCTAAATGTGTTGCCGTTGCTTCCTTGACATCCCCATTTTTAAAGTCAGTAATCATCTTTTTTATCTTTTTTCCTACCAAATGGGCCGCAACGCTAACCACCCCATGCCCGCCAACCGATAAAATAGGTAGTGTATAGGAATCATCGCCGCTATAAACTAGAAAATCTTCTGACGTTACGCGACAAAGCTCAGAAGCCTGGTCCAAATCACAGGCAGCTTCCTTTAGGGCAATAATATTTTTAATTTCAGATAATCTCTTTACAGTAGCAGGCTCTAAATTTTTTGAAGTCCTTGAGGGCACATTGTATAAGAGTATTGGCAGTTTTATGGACTCCGCAATTATTTTGAAGTGCTGGTAAAGACCTTCCTGGCTTGGTTTATTATAATAAGGCACAACTAACATGACTCCATCAACACCAACAGCTTCCGCCCTCTGGGATAATTTAACACTGGCAGCGGTATCATAATTTCCCGTGCCTGCCAAAACCAGGGCCTTGTCCCCTACTACTTCTTTTACAAAACTAAATAAACGAATTTTTTCATCTTCCGATAAAACCGGTCCCTCACCGGTAGTGCCGGCCACAACCAAGGCATCACTACCATTTTTAATAAGCATCAAAGCAAGTTCTTCAGCAGCTTGATAATTAATTTCGCCGGTAGGCGTAAAAGGAGTTACCATGGCCGTTAAAACTTGACCAAAATCTTTAAGCATATTGCTCACCTCTCATTTTGACATGCAACTATTGTCTGTTCAAACTATGCAACTTTAGCATACCCCAAGTTTATATAAGACCATATTCAATTAAGAGTTCAGCTATTTGAACCGCATTTGTTGCTGCGCCTTTACGTAACTGGTCCGCCACAACAAAAAAGCTCAACCCATGCTCACAAGAAATATCTTCCCTGACACGACCAATAAACACCTCATCGCGATTGGAACTGAACAGAGGCATAGGATACTGTAAATTTTGAGGGTCGTCAATTAACACTATTCCCTTTGTATTTCTAAACAATTTCCTAGCTTCCCCTGCGGTCAGCTTGTGCCTTGTTTCTACATTAATTGCCTCAGAATGACTCCTAATAATGGGAACTCGAACGGCGGTAGCGGTAATCGCCATCTGTTCATCGTGGAACATTTTTCTTGTTTCGTTAACCATTTTCATTTCTTCTCTGGTATAATAATTATCCATAAAGACATCAATCTGGGGAATGAGATTATAAGCAATTTGGTAAGGAAATCGTTTCGATTCCCTAGGAGGCTTCCCTAAGGCAATATCATTTGTTTGTTCCAATAATTCTTCCATGGCTTCTTGCCCCGCCCCTGAAACAGCTTGATAGGTAGATACCACTACCCTCTTGATACCGACTGCATCAAAAATTGGCTTGAGCGCAACTACCATTTGAATAGTCGAACAGTTGGGATTTGCAATAATACCTCGATGATTTTTCACATCTTCGGGGTTCACTTCCGGAACTACTAGGGGTACATCCGGATCCATTCGGAAAGAACTACCATTATCAATCACAATAGCACCTCTCGCCACCGCCTCTGTGGCAAATAATTTACTGGCAGTCCCCCCCGCAAAAAAAGCAATCTCAACCCCATCAAAAGACTCCGGTTTTGTTTCTTCAATAACATAGTCTTTTCCTTGAAAAGCCACTTTTTTGCCAGCGGAACGGCTGGTAGCCAAAAGTTTCAAAGATTTAACAGGGAATTTTTTTTCATTCAGTATTTCTAAAATGGTAGATCCAACTACCCCTGTTCCCACCAACGCAATATTATAAGTTTTCAATCCCACTCCTCCTAGACCTTATAAAATATGGTATATTAAAATATACTTCATTATTTGTATTCTACTAATAATGGCTGTAACTGTCTGTTTTTAAGCGCTTCTATTATCGTATTCGAAATCTGTTCCATGTGAGCAACCAAAGAGTTTTGTTTTTTAAAAGGGCTATCCTGTCCAAAAGGAACAAAATAAATATTTTTAGTATTCAATAACAATCCCAGATTTTTAGCGTTTATGCCCAGGCCATCATTGGTCGAGATGGCTATTACCACCGGTTTTAGGTTTCTTAGATGAGCCTTTACTGCCATTAAAACAGGGGTGTCAACAAGACCATTTGCAATCTTAGCCAAAGTATTTCCTGTACAAGGTGCCACCAAAATCACATCCAAAAAATCTTCCGGCCCTATCGGTTCAGCCTTTACAATGGTGTCAATAATTTCCTTGCCTGTTAGTTCTTTTAATCTACTGATCCAGTTTTGCCCTTCACCAAACCTTGTGTCCGTCTTGCTAACACAATCACTGATAATAGGGTAAACTATAGCGCCTTGATTAACCAAACACTCTATTTGATTAAATACTATCTGAAAGGTACAATGTGAGCCGGTAAGTGCCACTCCGATTTTTAAACCTTGTAGACTCATTCGACTCCCCCCTCGGCCACCGTAGCTTTAATTGCAGCCAAAATTATTCGAGGGTAAGCCTGACATAAGATTTGCCCGGCAGTTAACGGCGCAGTTTTACCTGGAAGTCCTAGAGCGTGTATTACCTTTAGTCCGCGTTCTGTAGCGGAAACAGTATCAACTCCACCGGGGTTGGAAGCTAAGTCTATAATTATTGTTTCCGGTTTAAGCTTCTTTAGTAGCTTATCATCTAGCACCAAAAAGGGAACCGTGTTAAAAATTACATCCATGCTGCCAATATTATCGCTAATACTTTGATAAGTAAAAGCCTCGTACCCTTGCTCTGTTATTCGTGCCAAATCTACTGTTTTCCGTGCCGTTATTGATACCTTTGTACCAATACCCTTTAACATTCTGGCAAGGGTCTTACCTACCCTTCCAAAACCAAGAATTAAGGAATTCGAACCATGTAAGGTAATCTCCATCTCATGAATTGCAATTTCAATAGCACCTTCGGCAGTCGGTATTGAATTTAAAATCGCAATTTCGTCAAGCTCGGCAGTAGCAATAATGTTTAAGTCAAAAATTTCTGCCAAGTTTTTCAAATAACTACTCATTATTCCAGTCAAAATTGGAGTAGTATGTTTAACAAAGTCAAATTCAGCCTGCTGAGCAACCAAGGCCTCTTGTGCAAATATCGCTTTAATTCCGCCATCCTCATCTATTCCGGACATGGGTAATATTATAACATCGGATCTGCGTAAAGCAGTTTTAAAATCAGTTTTTTTAAAAGCTTCCGGCAGTTGAACTAGATCATACCCAACAAGCAACACTTTTGCACGCAAAGCAGCTAGCTTTTTTATTAAAACTAATTCTCGACTATCTCCACCTATAACCGCAATTTTTAAATCTTTAAGGCTTTCTTCCACATCTTCCCCTCCTTAAAATCCTCTTGAAGATACTAATAGCATATGAAGACTTTTAAGGAAGGGTCAACAAGAAACTAGGAAAATAACAGCTGTTCAAGGCCAAAGATAGCTTCAGATAAATTTACAACCTTTTTAACCGCCAGCAACACCCCCGGTACAAAAGATTCCCTTGAGTATGAATCATGCCGGATAGAAATAGTCTGACCCAAACCTCCGAAGATAACCTCTTGATGTGCTACCAAGCCGGGTAGGCGTATGCTGTGAATGGAAATTCCTTTTTTGCAATCCCCCCTGGCTGGGTTAACAGGCAGTTCCTCCATTTTAAGGGGAATATTTTGTTCTCTCCATTTGTCCTGAATTAACTCCGCGGTCTGAATAGCTGTACCCGACGGTGCATCCAATTTATAAGGGTTATGAAGCTCAATAATTTCAGCATCTGCAAACCAATTAGCCAGTTCCTGGCTAAGTCGCATCATCAAGAGGGCACCAATAGCGAAATTAGGTGCTATAACAGCCCCGGTTTGTTTTTCTTTCGCTAAGGCATATATTTCATCCTTTTGCATCTGAGTTAAGCCCGTTGTACCAGAAACAACCGACACCCCATGCAGCAACGCATCTCTGATATGCCCAAAAGCCGCCTTCGCATAGGTAAAATCTATTATTACATCTAATTCATCCCAAGTTTCAATATTTATGCACTCACTAACCATTATACCATTAGTACCTACACCGGCTAATTCCCCAATATCCCTTCCCAGATTTTTGATATCTACTGCCGCAATCAATTTTAAATTAGGGGTTTTCAGAACAGCCCTTGCCATTTCAAGTCCTACTTTACCACAAGCACCTGTTACAGCTATCGTTGTTCTTTGTCTTTCCATACCAACCGCTCCCTATC
Organism: Bacillota bacterium; assembly: GCA_041655595.1. Classification (GTDB taxonomy): domain Bacteria; phylum Bacillota; class DULZ01; order DULZ01; family DULZ01; genus JBBAFB01. The sequence continues at coordinate 6,535 of JBBAFB010000046.1, read as the reverse complement.
GAAATAATCAAACACAAAGTCATTAAGTAGACAAAAAGCTTGGATGTGCATTATCCAAGCCTAAAAAATAGCTCACCCAGCCTACTTAGAGATAGCACTCCACCGCAAATTTAGGTTTTTTACGGTGACAGTCCTGTACCTATTCAATACAGGCCCAACACTGAATCTCGGCAAATTCAGTATTTCGGCGACTGTCCCTTTCGCTTCAGCTCATTCCCCGCCCGGTTACCGAAACTACTTTTGACATCCGCTCCTCTACCCCACCATAATTTGATGAGGCATATTATTTGATTTTTCATTAGTTTAGCATGCTATTTGCTCCTTTGTCAAGAAATACAGCCAATAAAAAGCTAATCTGCCATCATAGTACTTAATTATGTCTCGTTGTGCTTGGCCCGATTAAACTCCAAGTCAATTACAATTAGTTGACTCCCAATTTTTCTTACTGCTTCCCAGGGAATTATAATTGGCGAACTCTTCAGCCTGAGGCTGAAAACATTTTGTTTGTTTGGCAACACAATTGACTCCACCGACCCTGTTGCCGCATCAATAATTAAATCTGTCTCATTGACAGTTCCCAGCCGAGCACCATCAAAAATATTGACAATTTCTTTGCCTATAAATTCGCTCATCTTCATAAAACAAGATCCCACCAAATCATTTTTTAACGTAGCGATCATAAAATATACTCATTGCTGGCTGTAGGATAGCTAAAATTAAGGCGGCCATTGCCAGCGGTTGCAAACTTACCCCGCCTAGATCTATTTTGTTTGGCAAGTCAATTTCTAAAAAGGATATGATCAAAATCAATGATAAATAAATTCCCCCCGCAACACCTATTAACTGGGCCAGTGATTCTGATAATAGGGAACTGATCGGGCCATCGGTAACTTGATTAAACTTACTGCCTTTTTTTAATAAAATGACCCGCTGCTTAATAGATAAACCCACGGCGAAAAATATTAATACAGTTATAGAAATTTTTGTCCACACTGCACCGATCACCCCTACCGAATCCTATGACCGGCTTGGACAAAATATGCAATTAGTTATGTAACTTTTTCGGTTAGCTAATCAGTAATCGGTACTCCCAAAACCACCAATCCTATTCTTCTCTGCCGCATCGTCACAGGTCAGTAAATATTTTAGAAATATTCCCTGGGCTATCGCCTCTCCCTTTTTAATGCTAATTATCTCCTCACCTGTATTCCAAACGGCTAACTGGATATGCCCTTCATTATTCTTGTTATCCACATAGTCCGCATCTATAATTCCCGTTCCGTTTGCCAATATCAACCTTTTTTTCACGGCCAGACTACTCCTTATATGCAGTACAAGCACCTCATCATATTCCATATATGCTTTTATTCCTGTAGATATTAAGACTATCTCATTAGGTCCAATATGGGCTGTCTCCCCTGCTTCAAAATCATAGCCGGCACTGTATTTAGTTTTCCTGGTAGGTAAATTAATACCCATATTTTTAAATGATTCAACAACTTTAAACCTTCTAGCCAATTTAAAAACCCCTTATAACAGTAAATTTGCAGAGAGCAGTTGAGGAAATTCCGTTGTAAGTTTTTCTGGTCCAAGGGAGATGTAGCTGAAATTCTCTCCTCGGAATAATTCCTTTGCCAACAAGTAAATATCTGATAAAGTCACCTCAAAAATTTTTTTAATAACTTCCTGTCCGGTAACAACCCTATTAAAACTGAGTTCGCTTTTGCCCAAGCGACTCATTCGGTTACTGACGCTTTCTGTGGAAAGCAAAATATTGCCTTCTACTTGGGTTTGTATTCGTTTCAACTCCTCTTGAGTAATTCCGTCCTTTTGAATTTTTTTGAGTTCCTTCAAAATTAAATCTAATACCTCCGTTGCGGTTGAGGAACGGGTACCTGCATAGACTGAAAACAAACCGGCCCCCGTATAAGAGGCATTATAAGAAAAAATTGAATAAACCAAGCCTTTTTCCTCTCTGATAGTTTGAAACAATCTGGAGCTCAAGCCACCTCCGATAGCGCTATTCAAAACTGTCATGACGTAAATACGTTCGTCGTCTTGAGCGATACTTGGTGTTCCGACGCAAAAATGTACTTGCTCCGTTTCCTTCGGGTAAAAAACATCTTTTCTGGTAACTACCGGCGGAATCAGCTTACCCGCCACTGTTTGTGGAGAATCCCAACCCCCAAAGGTTTTTTCGAGCTGAGAAAAAACTTCTTGGTAGTCAATATTTCCGGCAACCGCTATTACTGTGTTAGCCGGTGTATAATGTTCATTGAAATATTTGATGATAGTTTTTTTATCCACATTTTCAATTGAATTACTAGTACCTAAAACCGGGTATCCGAGAGCATGCTGTTGCCACACATTTGATACAAACAAATCGTGAATATATTCATCCGGCGTATCCTCATACATTTTTATCTCTTCTAAAACAACATTTTTTTCTTTCTTGATATCCTCTTCCGCAAAATTTGAATTAAAAATCATATCACTTAACAGATCAATCGCCTTTGGTAAGTGAATAGCAAGAACCTTGGCATAAAAACAAGTATATTCCTTTGATGTAAAAGCATTCAATGTTCCACCCAGAGCTTCGAGTTCTTCTGCAATTTGCTTAGCCGTTCTGTTTGAAGTACCCTTAAAAAGGAGGTGTTCAATGAAATGTGAAACACCCCGATTTGTATCATCCTCATATCTTGAACCGCTTTTAATCCAAATACCTATAACCGCTGAATGGGCAAATAAAATATTTTCGGCCACTATTCTAACTCCATTTTGTAAAACCTGTTTTCGGCACATAAAATCTCCTCTCTTTCGGAGATTCTTATTTCGTTAATTCTCAGCAAATTCCTGCAATTTTTCAGACCATTTATAATTATATAAAGACGTGTCAAAAAACACCTACAGCTTAATTCTTGTTTTGAAAAAAGTTTTTGAAGGATAAGCCAGGTGAATTTTTTAAAACAATTTTTTCCCCAGTTATCATTGGCAATCTTTTCAAAACTTGTCCATTTTGTCTGATTACTAAATAACCCAAAATAACTCCTTTATTTAGAGGTGGTAAGCAGTCTTCCAGCCATTCCACTGTTGTCTCTAATACACCTTTGTTTGAAACGGTCAGCACATAATCATTCGCAGGGCTAACTGTCACCAAATTTGGATGTCCGTTTGGGATTTCAATGATCTCCAAATATTTACCCTTGTCAATACCATATAGCGCAAACTCTGTAAAACCCCAATTTAGCAATCGCTCAGAATCACCAAATCGGTCACTGCTTTTTAAAACCACAGCAATTATTAAGCGACCATTTTTTTCTGCGGCACTAACCAAGCATTTACCCGCAAGATTTGTTGTTCCGGTCTTGACACCTTTAATTTCGCTACTTTTCCAAAGTAGTTTGTTCGTATTTGATAAGCTAATTTTTCTTTTGCCGTTAAGAGGAGCAATTAACTCATTTTTTGTGGTCACTATTTCAGAGAATAATGAGTTTTGTAAGGAATAATTAGTGATTAGTGCTAGATCATAGGCAGTAGATACATGCTGCTCAGCGGGCAAACCATGGGGGTTAGTAAAAAAACTATCTACAGCACCCAGAATCCGTGCCTTGCGATTCATTAAATCAACAAAAAGCTTTTCATCACCTGCAACTTGTTCAGCAATAGCATAGGCGGCATCATTACCCGAATTAATTAAGGCCCCCTTAAGCAAGTCAAAAAGATAAAAAATTTCCCCGGACCGTAAGTAGATTGAGGCATCTCCAACACTTGCTGATTTTGAACTGATTCTGACTTGTTCCTCAATATCAGCCAGATCTAGAGCAAGTATACCAGTGAGTATTTTTGTTGTACTGGCGGGCGGTCTTTTTTCATTACTGTTATGATTGGCTAAAACTTCAAAATTGTCGGCTTCCAGTAATACGTAACTAAAAGCAGTAACAGGAGGTGAAGCATGGACCGCTAGCTGACATGATGCCAATATTGTGGCTGCAAAGATAACTACCCTTAAAAGTTTCGTCATCAAACTAACCCCTTTACGCCTAATGTACTATCAATAAAGTTGTTCTCGTTAGGCTTATTATGGCTAGACGAAACAAATTTTATCTAGTTAAAAAAAAGCAGATTGTTTAATTTAAGACCTCCGTGACAGTTACCAGACTAAAATTTTTCTCCTTTAGATTTTGTAAAATTAATGGCAATGCTTTTAAAGTTCTATCGGTGGGATGCATTAGCACAATAGCTCCTTTTTCCGCCTTATCGGCTACTTTAGCACGAATTATTTCAGTCGTCCTGCTTTTATCCCAGTCTACTGTATCTATGGTCCATAAAATAGTTTTATAACCTAGTTCGCTGGCTGCCTGCAAAACAACTGTACCGTGTTCGCCATAAGGTGGTGCAAATAGCACAGTTTTTCTTCCGGTTGATTTATTAATTTCCTTTTCAGTTTCAAGAATCTCTTGCTGATTCTTTTCTTTGCTGATCTGGTCGGGGTGAGGGTGTGAAAACCCGTGATTACCTATCTCATGACTGGCTTCGGCAATTTTTTTTGTTAAATCAGGGAATTTTTTTGCCCAGCGGCCGGTAATAAAAAAGGTGGCTTTGACTTGATGTGCATCCAACACACTGAGAATTCCTTCAATATATTCCTCACCCCAATCAACATTAAAGGTTAGAGCCATTTTGCTTTCCTCTTTGTTACCTTGATAAATAGGTTCCGTAGTTTTAAAATTTGCAGCCATACTCAAATTAAGATCTGTTCTTTCCCCGGCCACCAGTCCAATACCTAACAAAATTAGCAATATAAATCCAACCATTAAGATATTACGGTAACTCCAAAAAAATATCTTCACCCTGCTCACTCCCTTTAAGAGTTTGTCAGGAAAGTATATGCAAAGACAAGATTGGATATGCAAAAAACCGTAAACACTCGGTTTACGGTTTTTTTGTATTATTATTTTTTTGTTCTCTCAACGCCTCCTTGCGCGAAAGCTTTAGGCGCCCCTGGGTGTCGAAACCCGTTGCTTTTACTAACACCTCATCACCCAATTTTACTATGTCTTCAACTTTTTCCACTCTCTGTTCATCAAGTTGGGAAATATGCACTAAGCCCTCTTTCCCAGGCAGCCCAAGAACACCGGGAATAACCTCCACAAAAGCACCAAAATCTGCTACCCTGGTTACCTTGCCCATATAGATTTGCCCGGTTGTAACTTCTTTTGTAATAGAATCAATTATATGAAGGGCTTTTTCACCGGATTGACCATCAGCGGAAACAATAAACACCCTACCATCGTCTTCAATGTCAATCTCCACTCCGGTTTCTTCGATAATCTTTTTAATTATTTTCCCGCCTGGCCCGATGATATCACGTATTTTATCCGGGTCAACGTCGGTTCTGATAATTCTTGGTGCAAAGGGAGACAAATTTTCTCTTGGTGCCGGAATAACTGCAAGCATCTTATCTAAAATATGCAGGCGGCCTGCCTTAGCCTGCATCAGGGCTTCTGTCAGTATTTCTTTAGTGGTACCGGAAATTTTGATATCCATTTGCAATGCTGTAATACCTTTCGAAGTTCCTGCTGCCTTAAAATCCATATCGCCTAAGGCATCCTCAATACCCTGAATATCAGTCAGAATAGCAATTTTGCCATCTTCCTTGATTAGCCCCATTGCAATTCCAGCCACGGGTTCTTTAATTGGAACCCCAGCATCCATTAAAGAAAGGGTGCTACCGCAAACACTAGCCATAGAGCTGGAGCCATTGGAACCTAAAACTTCGGAAACAAGGCGAACAGTATACGGAAAACTTTCATCCTTTGGAAAAACCGGTTCCAATGCCCTTTCCGCTAAAGCGCCATGACCAATTTCCCGGCGCCCGGGACCCCTCATGGGCCTGGTTTCCCCCACGCTAAAAGGAGGAAAATTATAGTGATGCATAAATCTCTTTGACTCCTCTACTCCCAGTCCATCAAGTATTTGTTCATCACTAACTGCCCCCAGTGTTGCTACAGTCAACACCTGTGTTTCGCCCCGAGTGAAAAGGCCTGTTCCATGGGTACGAGGCAGAACTCCAACTTCACAATTTATACCTCGTATTTCATCCAACCTGCGGCCATCCACTCTCAAATTGTCTTCGATAGCCAAGCCGCGTACAAGTTTCTTTTCCAACTCATCCAAAACCTTGGCAAATAATTTACCGCTATTACTATGTTCATCTTCTAAATTCAAATATTGTGCTTTGAAATTTTCAATGATTTCATCTTTGACCGATTGAATATAATTTTCCCGATCCAGCTTTTTTCTTTTCTCCAGGGCACATCTTTTGATTGCTTCCTGCAGGACGGGCTTTGCATAGGAAGAAAAATCTTCTGCAAAAATAGCCGGTACCTCCTCAGGTAGTACTTGGGTTTTTTCACTGATCAACCCCTTAATTCTCGCCTCCTCAACGAAAGCTTCGATAAATTCAACCAAAATTTTAATATTCTCATGAGCTAATAGGATACCTTCTAAAACTGTTTCTTCTGGAACCTCGTCA
>JBBAFB010000045.1:0-15229 GCA_041655595.1 Bacillota bacterium | reverse complement strand
CTATAGGACCGCCGTTTTCTTCTGTCAAAATAAAGAACTCTAAATATTCTTTTAAGATTTTAGCGGAAAGGCTGATAGCCTCCTTAGGCGCGATACTGCCATCGGTCCAAACCTCCAAAGTCAGACTGTCAAAGTCCATGCTATGGCCCACTCGGGTGTCCTCAATAAAATAGTTAGATTTAAGCACCGGGCTAAAGAGAGAATCAATGGGAATAATTCCGATTGCATCCCCCTCTTTTTTATTCTTGTCCGCAGAACGGTAGCCCCTACCTTTTTCAACTACCATTTCCAGTTGCAGTTTTCCACCCTGGTCTAAAGTGGCTATTTTTAGTTCGGGGTTTAAAATCTCCACATCTGCATCACAAATAATATCAGCAGCCGTTACCACCCCTTCGCCCTCCGCATCAATTTTAACGATCACCGGTTCATCCGCGTGAAGTTTAACTGCTACACTTTTTAAATTCAAAATAATATCAGTTGTGTCCTCTAAAACCCCCGGAATTGTGGAAAACTCATGCAAAACACCTTCTATTTTTACGGAAGTTATTGCTGCGCCGGGCAAAGAGGAAAGCAGGATCCTTCGGAGGGAATTGCCCAAAGTTATTCCATAGCCCCTTTCTAAGGGTTCCACCACAAACTTTCCGTATCGGTTGTCATCGCTCACAGTTACACACTCAATTTTTGGTTTTCTTATTTCTAACATCCTTACCCTCCTTCGATTGCTTGTATTCCAACTCTACTTGGAATACAATTCCACGATGAGATGCTCTTCGATGCCTGTATCAATTTCTTCACGACTTGGAAAGGCCAAAACCCTGCCTTCAAGGGCATCAACATTATGCTCCAACCAGGCAGGTGGTGTCCTATGAGCAGCCGCCTCCGCCAGTTCCTTAAATTTAGGTGATTTAGCACTTTTTTCGGTAACTCTGATTACTTCTCCAACCTTAACTAGGTAGGATGGAATATTAACTTTTTTACCGTTAACGGTAAAATGGCCATGTCTTACCAACTGTCTAGCCTCAATTCTTGAGCTGGCATAGCCAAGACGGTAGACCACATTATCCAATCTTCTTTCCAACATCACCAATAGGTTTTCACCGGTTATCCCTTTTTGGCGATCTGCTTTTTCAAAATAACCGCGGAACTGTTTTTCCAATACGCCGTAAATACGACGGGCTTTTTGCTTTTCTCTTAACTGTAAACCATATTCAGAAACCTTTTTTCTACTAGTCCCATGCTGACCCGGTGCATAGCCCTTACGATCTATTGCACATTTATCAGAATAACAGCGATCCCCTTTTAAATAAAGTTTTACGCCTTCGCGACGGCAAAGACGACAAACAGCATCAGTATATCTTGCCAAAATCTATGCACCTCCTTATACCCTTCTCCTTTTAGGTGGTCTGCAACCATTATGAGGAATGGGGGTTACATCCTTAATCATGCTCACTTCCAATCCGGCAGCCTGCAAAGAGCGAATTGCTGCTTCCCTACCTGCTCCCGGTCCTTTAACATAACATTCAACTTCTCTCATACCATGTTCCATTGCTCCCTTAGCTGCTTCTTCCGCCGCCATTTGAGCGGCGAAGGGTGTACTTTTTCTCGAACCCTTAAAACCGCAGCTCCCAGAGCTGGACCAAGAAATTGCATTACCGTTTTTATCAGTGATAGTTATAATTGTGTTATTAAAAGTTGATCGTACATGGGCAATCCCATGTTCCACATTTTTACGATCCCTTCTTCTAGTACGGGTTGGCCTTCTTGCCATCTATAATCCCCCTTTCCTTATTTTTTTCTTCTGATGCCCACCGTGCGCTTGGGTCCTTTTCTGGTACGGGCATTGGTTTTGGAGCGCTGGCCCCTAACCGGCAATCCCCGTCTATGGCGAAGTCCCCTATAAGAACCTATTTCCATTAAGCGCTTGATATTTAAAGATGTTTCCCTTCTGAGATCCCCTTCGACAGTGTAATCCTTATCAATAATTTCCCTAAGCCTACCTGCCTCATCGTCAGTAAGATCTCTTACCCTAGTATCTTTATTGATATTTGCTTTCGCCAAAATTTCATTAGCTGTAGAACGCCCAATTCCGAAAATATAGGTGAGAGCAATCTCAATCCTTTTATCCCGGGGTAAATCTACTCCGGAAATTCTCGCCATACCTACACCTCCATTTTAAATTAATATTTCCCTATTCTCCAAACAATTTATTAAGGGAGCCATACCTAAAATAAAGCTATTCGTCGGAAACCTTTTAGGTAAGTCCCTATAGTCATCGCCCTCAAGATCTCGGGTTACCCCGACAGCCGCAACCTTGTAGAGCAAATTAACCCTGTCTTTGTTTATGCTTGGGATTTTCACAAATGACCATTACCCTGCCCTTACGCCTGATAATTTTGCATTTCTCACAAATCGGTTTAACCGATGGGTTTACCTTCATGGTTAACACTCCTTTTCTACGAGTGGCTTACTAAAAAATTATTTGTAGCGGTAGACAATGCGGCCTCGTGTCAGATCATATGGCGACAATTCTACTGTTACCCGGTCCCCGGGCAGTATTCGAATAAAATTCATCCTGATCTTACCTGAGACATGGGCCAACACTTTATGCCCATTTTCTAATTCTACCCTAAACATGGCATTTGGTAAAGGCTCAATTACTTTACCCTGAAATTCAATTAAATCTTCCTTAGCCACCAACTATCTACCTCCTTTATGGGTTTTGGTCTTCATTTTGATAGATATCCATTAAATCGGCAATAATTTTCCGAATTTCCGGATTTGTAACACTGGGTCCTTCACGGAACCGAGTACCTATTTCCCCATTTCTAATTTGGGTAGCTTCCAAATGTTTAAGATTCTTCTTCTTCGGTTGATGGACTTTTCTTTTTTTCCCATCCACTAGATAAGCAAATACCCCCCGAGGCGTTTTTTCTATATCCAGCACTACAAATGGGCTACCTTTATCTCGTCCTTGAGTCGATATCACTAACTGACCGGGTTCAATCTCCATTTGCACACCCCCAGCTATATCCTCGTTAAGATTTCCGGGCCTTCGGTGGTGATAGCTATTGTATGCTCAAAGTGTGCCGACGGTTTCCCATCCCTGGTTACCACAGTCCAATCATCCTGCAACACTCTAACTTGATAAACACCCATATTGACCATCGGCTCAATGGCTAAAGTCATACCTTCCTCAAGTCGAGGCCCTCTGTTTGGAGGTCCATAATTGGGTATTGGTGGATCCTCATGCATGTCTTTTCCGATGCCATGCCCTACATAATCTCTAACCACGGAAAACCCGGCATCTTCTACAAAACTCTGTATGGCATGGGAGATATCCCCCAACCTGTTTCCAATGATGGCTTTTTGAATACCTATGGCCAAGGATTCCTCTGTTACCTTAATTAACTTGGCTTTTGCCTCATCTATACTGCCAACAGCCAGGGTAATAGCTGAATCCCCATTGTACCCACTTAATTCTACACCAACGTCAATACTAATAATATCACCTGTTGTTAGTTTTCTTAAACCAGGTATACCATGAACTACTTCATTATTGATTGAAGCACAAATACTGGCGGGAAAACCATGATAACCTTTGAAGGAGGGAATGCCACCATGACTGCGAATAAAGTTTTCGGCAATTTGATCCAGTTCTTTGGTGGTTATCCCGGCTTCCACTACTTCTTTCATTTTCTCCAACACCAAAGCAGTCAGCTTTCCTGCTTCCCGCATGTAATCCAGTTCTTTTTCCGATTTTATAATTATCATTGCCAATCTCTTCCCAAGGCTTCGCCGATGGTGACTAAAACCTCCGCTATGGCACCGTTACCGTCAATATCTTTCAATAAACCTCGTTCCCGATAAAAAGCTATTAAGGGTGCTGTGTTTTGATGATAAACCGCTAAGCGGTTAACTGCGGTTTCCTCGCTATCATCGCTTCTTTGATACAGCTCCCCGCCGCATCGGTCGCAAATATCTTTTTTAATGGGAGGATAAAAGAGAACATGGTAACCGGTACCGCAATCTTTACAAATCCGCCGGCCGGTAAGCCTAGCCACTAATTTATCATCATCCACCTTAATATTTAAAACCAGATCCAAGCCGGTATCTAAATCTTTTAAGATTTGCTCCAAGGCTTCACCCTGGGCTGCTGTTCGCGGAAATCCATCCAGCAAAAAACCCAGGTGACAATCGTCTTCGGCAAGCCTTTCCTTTACAATACCAATGGTCACTTCATCGGGAACCAATTCCCCTTTATCCATAAAGGATTTAGCCTTTTTCCCCAACTCGGTACCTTCACTGATGGCTTTTCTGAACATATCCCCGGTGGAGATATGGGGAATTGCCAATCTTTTGGTCAAAGTTTCAGCCTGTGTCCCTTTCCCAGCGCCGGGAGGACCCATTATTAATAATTTCAAGGTTCGTTCCTCCTTATTTTTTCAGTCACCGGTAGAGTAATTCTGATATGCAAGCCACCATCGGTTATTTTATAAAACCTTCATAATGGCGCATCAATAAATGGGATTCCATCTGTTTCATCGTTTCTAATGCTACCCCTACTACAATCAATAAGCTGGTACCCCCAAACTGAATATTTAACCCTGTTAAAGACATAATGAAGTTCGGGAGTAAGGCGATAGCTGCTAAAAATATTGCCCCCGCTAAAGTTACCCTACTTAAAATGCGTTCAATATATTCGGTTGTAGGTCTACCGGGTCTGATGCCCGGTATAAAACCGCCGTACTTCTTAATATTGTCGGAGACATCTGCCGGATTAAAGGTAACGGCAGTATAAAAGTAGGTAAAAAAGATAATCAACAAGGCATAAAAAACCATATACAAAGGTGCATTGAAGTTAAAGTTCCTGACAATAAACTGGGCAAATCCATTTTCGGGGAACCAAGTTGCAATAGTCGAAGGAAACATCAAAATAGACATCGCAAAAATTACGGGGATAACCCCTGCCTGGTTAACCTTCATTGGGATATGAGTGCTTTGCCCCCCATAAACCCTTCTGCCAACAACTTTTTTTGCATATTGTACCGGGATACGCCTTTGACCCTCTTGAATGGCAACAACTCCCGCTATAACGGCAATTGCTATCACACCAAAAGCAAGCACACCTAAAATGTTAATTTCCCCCGCTCTTACTTCCGTGAAGGTATTGACCACACCCATGGGTAGGCGGGAGACGATACCGGCAAAGATAATTAAAGAAATACCATTTCCAATTCCTTTTTCGGTAATTAATTCACCCAGCCACATTAGAAAGGCTGTTCCTGCAGTCAAGGTGAGCACAATAACGGCCATCCTGAGCAAACTGGGGCTCTCTAATGCCGGCTTTAAATAAATTGTCATCCCAATTGCCTGCAGTGCTCCTAAAACAACTGTACCATATCTGGTAATTTGGACAATCTTTTTCCTGCCCTCTTCCCCTTCTTTTGCCAGCCTTTCCAAAGCCGGCACAACTACCTGTAACAGTTGCATAATAATTGAGGCATTAATATAGGGCATAATACCCATGGCAAAGACAGTGAAACGTTTGAAGGCTCCCCCTGACAGTATATCGAAAAAGCCGAAAATACTGCCTCCCATCATATTCGCCAGGACTGCAGGATCAATAAAGGGAACGGGAACATGGGCGCCCAACCGAAAAATCAAAAACATCATTAAGGTAAAGTTGATTTTTCTTCTTAAATCAGGTAGTTTCAAGGCACTCATTAAAGTTCCTAACAAACTAAATCACCTCTGCTTTTCCGCCGGCGGCCTCTATTTTTTCCTGGGCTTGCTTGCTAAAGCTGTGGGCTTTAACGGTTAACGGTTTTTCTAAATTGCCGTTACCCAAGAGCTTTACCCCATCTTTTATTCCTTTAATAACTCTTGCTTCCATTAAGGCAGTCGGAGTTACTTCACTGCCTTCTTCAAAACGGTTAAGTTCCTCAACATTAACAGTGACAATTTCTTTTTTAAATATATTAGTAAAACCTCTTTTCGGCAGCCTACGTTGAAGTGGCATTTGACCCCCTTCAAAACCGGGTTTAACACCGCCACCGGAACGAGATTTTTGCCCCTTATGACCCCTGCCCGATGTTTTACCGGAACCGGAGCTCATACCTCTGCCTACTCTGGATGCTTTCTTCCGGGAGCCGGCGGCAGGTTTTAATTCATGGAGTTTCACTAATTACACCTCCTCAGGCCTTAAATTTCCTCAACGGCCAATAAATGCTCAAGCTTTTTAATCTTACCCCTTATATCCGGGGTATCCTGCTGAATAACAGTGGCATTGAGCTTTTTCAGGCCCAGGGACTCCGCAGTCCTTTTTTGTCTTTCATTGCTTCCAATCAGGCTGCGTTTTAAAGTTATTTTTAATTTCTTGTCCATTATATACCTCCTAGCCCAACACTTCTTCCACTGTCTTGCCCCGAAGCTTTGCTACTTCTTCAACTCTTTTTAAATCTCCTATGCCTTGCAAAGTTGCATATACCATATTATTAGCATTAGCGGAGCCCAATGATTTTGTTAAAATATCCTTAACGCCGGCCAGCTCCAAAACTGCTCTAACCGGGCCCCCCGCAATAACTCCGGTACCCGGAGAAGCCGGTTTCAAAAGCACTCTGCCTGCACCAAATCTGCCTATAATTTGATGGGGAATGGTGGTTCCCACCATGGGTACCTGAACCAAATTCTTCTTGGCATCCTCAATACCCTTCCTGATTGCTTCAGGCACTTCCGCCGCTTTACCCAAGCCGGCCCCTACATGACCTTCCTTGTCGCCCACTACTACTAAAGCACTGAAGCTAAAACGACGTCCACCTTTAACTACTTTGGCCACTCGGTTAATCGCAACAACCTTTTCTTCCAATTCCAAAGTGTTTGGATCTATGCGCACTAATACTTCCCCTCCTTTACTTAAAATTCTAAGCCTGCTTCCCTGGCACCATCGGCTAAAGCGGCCACCCGGCCATGGTAAATATAGCCGCCCCGATCAAATACTATGGATTTTATTCCTTTGGCCCGGGCTTTTTCACCAATCAGCTTGCCCACTGCTTTCGCTGCTTCACGATTGCCGGTAAAGGACAATTCACCTTTCAATGGACTTTCGAGGGTGGAAGCAGCCACCAAGGTAACTCCATTTACATCATCTATGATTTGGGCGTAGACATGCTTGTTGCTACGGAAAACGCACAGTCTGGGACGCTCGGCCGTGCCACTGATTTTTTTTCTGACGCGGCTGTGTTTTTCTTTCCTGACAGCATTTTTATCTACTGCTTTAAACAATACTTTCACTCCCCTTACGAAAACCTAGCGAACCTTCTACTTTCTGGCACCCGCTTTACCGGCTTTACGACGGATGGTTTCTTTTTCATATTTAATTCCTTTGCCCTTATACGGTTCGGGCGGTCTCGTTGCCCGAACTTTCGCTGCAAAGGCTCCCACTAATTGTTTATCAATACCCTTGACAATAATTTTATTGGGAGCAGGTACTTCAACTTCCAACCCCTGATCCGGCTGCATTTCTACCGGCTGGGAATAACCGACTGTCAGAACTAATTTATCTCCTTGTTTAGCAGCCCTATAACCTACCCCCGCCAAATCTAACCCCTTGGAAAAGCCCTTTGTAACACCCTCTACCATATTGTTAACCAAAGTCCTGGTCAGACCGTGTAAGGAACGATGTTCCTTGCCATCGGACGGTCTCGTTACGATAATCTGTTCCCCTTCTATGGCAACATTGATCTCAGGATGTAACTCTTGGGAAAGCTCCCCTTTTGGTCCTTTAACTTGAACTCGGTTGCCGTCTAACTTAACCTGAACTCCTGCCGGGATAGTAATGGGCGCCCTACCTATTCTAGACATGGTTTGCACCTCCTGCTATACTCTGATTTTTACCAAATATAACAGACAACTTCCCCGCCCAGGCCTTCATGGCGAGCCACTTTGTCCGTCATCATTCCTTTTGAAGTGGAAATAATAGCGATTCCTAAGCCGTTCAATACCTTAGGAACCTCATCTTTTTTAGCGTAAACCCTTAATCCTGGCTTGGATATACGCTTTAAGCCGGTAATTACCTTTACCTTATTGGCTCCGTATTTTAAATAAATTTTTATTATCCCTTGTTTGTCATCATTTATCCGTTCAAAATCCCTGATGAAACCCTCATCTTTCAGGATTTGGGCCATAGCGATTTTCGCTTTGGAAGCGGGAATTTCTACCGAATCCCGATATACCATATTAGCATTACGAATTCTTGTCAGAAAATCCGCAATCGGATCTGTCATGGTCATGGACATAACCTCCTTCCACTTTGCTTACCAGCTGCTTTTGGTTACCCCTGGTATCTCACCTTTATAAGCAAGTTCCCTAAAGCAAATACGGCACATACCGAACTTGCGCATATATCCATGAGGGCGACCACATATTTTGCAACGATTGTGGGCTCTCACTTGATACTTAACAGGCTTTGATTGGCGGACTATCATTGATTTTTTTGCCAACTTTGGATTACCTCCTTTTAAGTTTTACCAAGCCCTAAAGATTTGCCCGTTCAATTAGTCTCTAAAGGGCATTCCCATTAATTTTAATAATTCATAGGCTTCCTGATCCGATTTGGCGGTAGTGATAAAGGAAATGTTCATTCCTCTAACCTTGTCTACCTTATCATATTCGATCTCAGGAAAAATCAACTGTTCTTTTAAACCCAATGTGTAATTACCTCTACCGTCAAATCCGTGGGGATTTACACCGCGAAAGTCTCTTACCCTTGGCAGCACAACCCCTAACAGCTTTCCAGCGAAAGCATACATATTTTCGCCTCTGAGCGTCACTTTAACTCCAATAGGCATTTTTTCTCTTAGTTTAAAGGCGGCAATAGATTTTCTAGCTCTGGTAATGATTGGTTTCTGACCAGAAATGGCAGTTAAATCTGCCACTGCACCATCTAAGAGTTTCACATTTTGGGTAGCTTCCCCAACACCCATATTCACGACGATCTTTGCAAGTTTCGGTATCGCCATCACATTGCTATATCCGAATTTTTCCTGCAGGGCAGGCATAACTTCTTTTTGATACTTTTCCTTAAGTGTGGCCATTTAAGCTGACCCCCTTTCCCACAACTAATCTAGAACTTCACCGCATCTTTTGCAAACTCTAACCTTTTTGCCATCGGCTAGAACTGTTTTACCAATCCTGGTAGGCTGTTTACATTTGGAGCAATACAACATTATATTGGAACTGTGAATCGGCGATTCCTTTTCAACAATGCCTCCTTGAGGCAATGCTCTAGTGGGGCGGGTATGCCTTTTTACAATATTGCCCTTTTCAACCACTACTCTTTGTTCCTTGGGATCAACCCCTAATACCTTGCCTTTATGGCCGGCGTCCTTACCTGTGATGATAACGACTGTATCTCCTTTTTTAACATGAACCTTTGAGGCCAAGATCTTCACCTCCATAGCCTTCCATCAATAATAACTTACAGAACCTCCGGAGCCAGGGAGATAATTTTCATATAGTTTTTTTCTCTTAGCTCCCTTGCTACTGGTCCAAAAATACGGGTTCCCCTTGGATTACCCTGTTCATTAATTATCACCGCTGCGTTCTCATCAAATTTAATATATGAGCCGTCGGGCCTTTTGATGGAACGTTTAACTCTTACAACTACAGCTCTAACAATGTCCCCTTTTTTAACAACGCCGCCAGGTGTTGCTTCTTTAACTGTTGCGACGATTACATCGCCCACAGAAGCATACTTCCTGCCTGTACCACCCAAAACACGAATGCAAAGAATTTTCTTTGCTCCGCTATTATCTCCTACTTTGAGTACGGTTTCTTGTTGTATCACAGGACTAACCCCCTTCTTTCACGGTAATTGCCTGCAAGTGGTTAAATGTCTTTTGTTGCTTCCACTACTTCCACCAGCCGCCACCTTTTATCTTTACTCAAGGGGCGGGTTTCCATAATTTTAACCACATCTCCCTCATGGCATCTGTTATCTTCATCATGAGCTTTAAAACGCTTACTGGTTTTTACCCTTTTTCCATACAAAGGGTGTCGCTCTAGGGTTTCAACGGATACTACGATTGTTTTATCCATTTTATTACTCACTACTTTTCCGATACGGATTTTACGAGCAGACCTGTCGGTCAAAGAAATCCCTCCTTCTTATCAGCTTAAATCTTAATTAAACTTTTTTTAATTCTCTTTCACGAAGAACGGTTTTTGTTCTTGCAATATTTTTGCGGACATCCCTAATACGCATAGGGTTATCCAATTGGCCAGTCGCCAGTTGAAAACGCAAATTAAACAATTCCTGCTTTAGATCTGCCACTTTTCTTTCCAACTCATTTGTAGTCAAATCTCTGATCTCACTAGCTTTCATTGGCATCACCACCCACTTCTGCTCGCGTGATGAATTTAGTCTTTACCGGTAGCTTATGTGCAGCCAATCTCATCGCTTCCTTAGCAACTTCCTCGGAGACCCCTGCCAGTTCAAACATTACCCTACCGGGCTTTACTGCTGCCACCCAATACTCGGGAGTACCCTTACCGCTGCCCATCCTGGTTTCTGCCGGCTTAGCGGTAATGGCCCGATCCGGGAAAATTTTAATCCAGACCTTTCCACCACGTTTAATATAACGGGTCATGGCAATACGAGCCGCCTCAATCTGACGAGATGTTATCCACCCCGGTTCCAAGGCTTGTAAACCATATTGTCCATAATTTATTTCATTGCCTTTGTGAGCGCGACCGGTAAGCTTTCTGGGCTTATGGGGCCTGCGCCATTTAGTCCTTTTAGGCATTAACATCTTACCTGCCTCCTTCCTCTACCGCCTCTTTTGCCTCCGGAAGGATTTCTCCTTTGTAAACCCAAACTTTTACTCCCAGCTTGCCATAAGTGGTGTTAGCTTCGGCAAAACCGTAGTCAATGTCTGCCCTTAAGGTATGAAGAGGCACTTTCCCTTCACTATACCATTCTGTTCTGGCAATTTCCGCGCCGCCTAAGCGTCCGGCAACTGCTATTCTAATACCCCCGGCACCCATTCTCATGGTTCTGCCAACAGCCTGCTTCATCGCCCGTCTGAAGGATGTTCTTTTCTCCAATTGGGCGGCTACGTTTTCTGCAACCAATTGAGCATCCAACTCAGGCTTTTTAACTTCCACGATATTGATGCTGACTTTCTTCTCAGTCAATTTCTCTAAATCCTGACGAAGCTTTTCTACCTCACTGCCGCCCCGACCGATAACTATACCCGGCTTGGCGGTATAAAGCAGTATTTTTAGGTTGTTGGCTGCCCTTTCGATTTCTACTTTGGGAACCCCGGCGGCGAACAATTTTTCTTTAACGTATTTTCTTATTTTGTAATCCTCATGCAATAAATCGCTGTAATCTTTGTCGGCATACCATTTGGAATCCCAACCCTTGATGATGCCGATTCTTAAACCCTTAGGATGAACCTTTTGCCCCACTACTAAACCTCCTTTTCGCTAACCACAACAGTTATGTGACTAGTACGCCTACGCATAATATCAGCCCGGCCCCTGGCCCTTGGCTTATATCTCTTTAATGTGGGCCCTTGGTCTACATAAACTTTGGACACATAAAGGTCACCTGAATCCAATTCGAGATTATGTTCAGCATTGGCAATCGCCGATTTTAAACATTTCTCGATAGACTCTGCACCTCTTTTGGGAATAAAGCGCAGAATAGCCAATGCCTCATCAACACTTTTTCCCCGAATCAGATCAACCACTTGTCTTGCTTTATTGGGGGATATCCTAATATGCTTTGCTATCGCTTTCGCTTCCATAATGGCCCTCCTTCCTCTCGGCCTATTTTAAGGCTGTTGAACGTTCTGTATGCCCACTATGACCTCTAAAATATCTGGTAGGGGCAAATTCGCCTAATTTATGACCAACCATATCTTCCGTAATATACACGGGTATGTGTTTACGTCCATCATGAACGGCCAAGGTGTGCCCCACCATCTCCGGAAAAATAGTAGAACCCCTAGCCCAAGTTTTTATCACTCTTTTTTCTCCGCTGTCATTCATTTTTTGAATCTTAGCCAATAGTTTCGGCTCGCAATACGGACCCTTTTTCAGGGATCTTCCCATCTAAAATTGCCTCCTTTCCCGGCAAGCTCAGTTTTGAAAAATATACTACTTTCTACGCTTTACAATCAACTGATCAGATTGCTTTTTCTTCTTTCTGGTTTTTGTACCAAGAGCAGGCTTACCCCAAGGTGTAACTGGGTTACGTCCAATTGAAGATTTACCTTCACCACCGCCGTGGGGGTGATCAACCGGATTCATTACAACACCGCGCACCTGAGGCCGCCTGTTCATCCAGCGAGAACGACCGGCTTTGCCAATGGTGATATTTTCATGTTCAATATTACCCACTTGGCCAATAGTCGCCCTACATTCTAAAAAGATTAATCTGACTTCCCCGGAAGGAAAACGGATATGACCGTATTTCCCTTCTTTAGCCATCAATCTGGCAGAGGCTCCTGCGGATCGTACCAATTGACCGCCCTTGCCCGGTTTCATTTCAATATTGTGAATGATGGTTCCGACAGGGATGTTTCTAAGGGGCAGAGCGTTTCCTGTAACAATATCCGCATCCGGACCGGAAACTACCGTGCTCCCAACCTTTAAACCCTGCGGAGCTACAATATATCTTTTTTCGCCGTCAACATAGTGAAGCAAGGCAATAAAAGAGGAACGATTTGGGTCGTATTCGATGGTAGCCACTTTGGCCGGAACACCATCTTTATCTCTTTTAAAATCAATAATACGATATTGTCTTTTATGACCTCCGCCTTGGTGTCTGACAGTGGTACGTCCGTGAACATTTCGTCCGGCCCAATTTTTCAAAGGAGCCAATAAGGATTTTTCCGGTTTGTCAGTTGTGATTTCCTCAAAGGTACTCCCTGACATCTGCCTTAAACCCGGGGTAGTCGGTTTGTACTTCTTAATAGCCATCTAATTCCCTCCTCTAGACCACCGGCTTACAGGCCTTCAAAAATTTCTATGGTATCTCCAGCTTTTAGCTGAACAATGGCTTTTTTGCGATCCGGTGTTTTACCTTCATAGCGGCCTTGCCGTCTTAATTTTCCACGCACTTTTAAGGTATAGACTTTTTCTACTTTTACTTTAAATAGTTCCTGTATGGCATATTTAATTTCGATTTTATTAGCCCTGGGATCAACAAGAAAAGTATACTTGTTTTCTCCCATTAGCCCTGTAGATTTTTCAGTAATTACAGGCTTGATAATTATATCCTGAGGCCTACGCATTAGCCCAGCACCTCCCCAACTTGTAGAGCAGCTTCCCTAGTGATAATTAATTTATCATGCTGCAAAAGATCGTAGACGTTTAATCCATTTGCCTCCAAAGGCATTACCCCTGGAATATTTCTAGCGGATTTAATTACATTTTCGTTAAAACTTGCCGTTACGACCAATGCTTTACCATCACTGTTAAGCGCTCCTAAAACTTTTACCATTTCTTTAGTCTTAATTTCCGGCAGGCTCAATTCTTCCACCACTATCAGTTTCCCTTCCTCTACCTTGGAAGACAGGGCGGAACGAAGAGCCAGCTGCCTCACTTTTTTGGGCAAATTGTAGCCGAATTTACGGGGCTTGGGCCCAAAGGTTATTCCTCCGGTGCGCCAAAGCGGGGAACGGGTGCTGCCAACCCTGGCCCGGCCCGTACCTTTTTGTCTCCAAGGCTTTCTGCCGCCACCCCTGACCTCTGCCCTGGTTTTACTGGAAGCAGTACCCTGTCTTCGGCTTGCCAACTGCATTACCACCGCATCATGCAGAACAGCTTTGTTAACGGGGGCACCAAAAACCCGCTCATTTAACTCCACTTCTCCTACAATTTCACCTTGCATATTATAAACATCAACTTTAGGCATGTTCTTTCCTCCTTTCCACCGCTTTAGGCTTTGTTGGATTCGCTAATCACTAAAAGCCCTCTCCTTGGCCCGGGAACGGCCCCTTTAATTAAGAGCAAATTCCGCTCCGGATCAACTTTGACTATTTCCAGGTTGCGAACAGTAACTCTTTCGCTACCCATATGCCCGGGCATTTTGCGGCCCTTAAAAACCCTTGCTACTCCTTTAGCAGCCAGGGACCCGGTCCCTCTATGATAATGAGAGCCGTGAGTCATGCGCCCCCTGGCAAAGCCATGTCTTTTGATTGAACCCTGAAAACCCTTACCCTTGGAAATCCCCCGAACATCAACCTTGTCTCCGGGGCTAAAAACATCAGCCTTGAATTCCTGCCCAACTTCATAGACATCAGGATTTTCCACTTTAAATTCTCTTAAATAATGAAACGGCTTTACACCTGCTTTATCGAAGTGACCCTTTAAGGGTTTGTTTACCCTTTTCTCTGATCTTAAAACATAACCCAATTGAATGGCATTATAACCATCATTGTTTGTTGTTTTCTTTTGTACCACGACGCAGGGTCCGGCCTCTATGACGGTAACCGGGATTGACATGCCGTCTTCGGTAAAGACTTGAGTCATTCCCAATTTTTTACCCAGTATTCCTTTCATCCTTGGCACCTCCATCTTGCTTTACGGCTTTTAAAGTTTAATTTCAATGTCAACTCCAGCAGGCAAATCCAAGCGCATTAAAGCATCCACAGTTTTAGAGTTGGGCTCTAAAATATCAATTAAGCGCTTGTGGGTGCGCATTTCAAACTGCTCTCTGGAATCCTTGTTGACATGGGGCGAACGCAAAATAGTGTAAATATTTTTCTCCGTAGGCAATGGGATCGGCCCAGATACTTCGGCCCCTGTTCTTTTTGCGGTCTCCACTATCTTTTGGGTTGATTGATCTAGTACCCTGTGATCAAAAGCTTTTAATCTAATTCTAATTTTTTGCTTAGCCATGTTTCTTCCTCCTTTTCGCCCGATTGGGAACGGACATTCTCAGCGAAAATTACCCATTTTGAAGACAATATCCTCACCATGGCAACCTCCCGCCTCATCGCGTTCATAATAACTTGTTTAAATCAATGCTACCTACAATTTGACAGCCGGGGCTTAAAATCGTCAAATCTTAAGCCTTGGCCCTCAACAAGATTAACTATTAAAGAATGGCGCTCACTACACCGGCACCTACTGTGCGTCCGCCTTCACGAATAGCAAAACGTAATCCTTCTTCCATGGCTATGGGGGTGATGAGTTCTATGGTCATCTTGATGTTGTC
>JBBAFB010000044.1:0-15513 GCA_041655595.1 Bacillota bacterium | reverse complement strand
CAAGGCTTTCAACAAAATTCCTCTTTTTTTTAAAAAATACTACAGTGACACAGGGGGACGTCAGGCCGTGTTAAAAGTGTCCCCTTTGCCAGCCAGTTTCCCGCCCTTTTTACCATCTTTACCATGAAAACCGGTCAAAAATGCCATTTTGCTTTTTTTACAGCAAAGGATAAAAAAAGCGGCGTCCTAGTTGGACACCAGTGGCCTTGTCTTAGCCAACCTTTTTAAAATCCCCTCAACTCCTAGGATATTAATTACCCTTTTTAAGTTGTAGGCTAAAAAGGTTAGTGATAGCTCCCCGGTCACTGAGGCTTTACCCCTCGTTAGTAGATAGGAGGAATCAAACCCCCGTTTAATCGTTCCAAAGGGGTGTTCCACAATTGTTTGCCGTAATCGATATTTATCTTTGCAAAGTTCGGTTTGCAAATCAATCGTGTCTAAAAAATCCTGATCCACATGACGAAAAACAGTTCGACCTTGTTTACTTTTTGTGCAACGTTCCTTAACTGGGCATCCGGAACAGGCGGCATAATTTTTAAAGGCGTAACCGATAACTTCACCTTTTTCCCTACGGATTCGCCAATAATTCAGTTCTTGCCCCTTTGGGCATATATAGACGTTCTTGTCTTTATTGTAAATAAATTTATCACTGTAAAAATCTTTATCGCCGGTTCCATTGGAATAGTTTTGCTTGGCAACATATGGGGTGATTCCATTTTCTACACATAACTTTAGGTCATCGGCCTTGTAATAACCTTTATCTGCTAAGACTTCAAATTCTTTACCTTGAAATAGCTCCTTAGCCCTGAGCGCCATGTTGCCAAGTTGCCCCATATCTGCAGGGTTGTTTGTGACTTTGAAATCTAAAATTAGCTTGTGTTCCGCGTCTACGGTTGTTTGGACATTATAGGCCATATCAATACCATTGTTGCTGCCGGACATTCTTCTGGAATCAGGATCAGTGGTAGAGATTTCAGACTGCCCGCTATCTTCTAGTTTTTGCCGGCGGTTCTCATGTTTTTCTTTCCGCTTTTCTAGTTCCTCTAGTATTGTTTTGATTTCTTCGTCGCTAAGTTTTCTATCATTAGCTTCGGCTATATCTGTTTCATCAAGCTCCTTCATATATTTTTCAATTTTTTCATCAATATATTTAAGATGGCGCTCTATTTTTTTCTTATCAAAATTATTCTTTTTTGAATTTACTGCTTTAAATTTTGTGCCATCTATGGCTGCCATTTCCTTGCCGAAGAGTTCCCATTCATCACAAAGTTTGTTAAAATCCCGAAATAATCTTCTTAGAGCTTTTTTGTTATTTTTTCTAAAATCGGCTATAGTTTTGAAATCAGGTTTCAGTCTGTTTAAAAGCCAAATTACTTCAAGGTTTCTTCCAGCTTCGTGTTCTAGTCTTCTTGATGAGCGAATTCTATTTAGGTATCCATAAAGGTAAAGCTTTAACAAGTCTTTTGGATTATACGGAGGCCTTCCTGTTTTGGCAAGCTCCGCTTTGGTAAAACCAAGCTTTTTTATGTCCAGGCCATCAACGTAATGGTCTATTACTCTTACAGGGTTGTCATTTGCTATATATTCGTCTATGCTTTCTGGAAAGAGGTTGATTTGGTATCTGCTTTCACCTTGTATGTAATCCATAATTATCACCTTTTTCGATAGTTTATATCTAGATTCTATCATATTTGGCTAAATTATGGAATCCCTTTAGGGAGTTTTCACACAGTCTGACGTCCCCCTGTGTCACTCTAATATTTGCACATAACCTTCCGTACCGTTTATGCGGATGCGATTGCCGTCTTTGATGGCGTCGGTGATGTTCTCTACGCCCGCAACTGCGGGAATACCGTATTCTCGTGCAACCACGGATCCATGGGACATCATCCCCCCCACTTCAGTGACTAAACCGATGGCCGATGTAAAAAGCGGTGTCCAACCCGGATCTGTAAAGGCAGTTACCAAAATTTCCCCGGGGTTTAGTTTAGCATCCTCTAGCCTTAAAACTACTCTGGCGACACCCTCTACTACACCCGCGGAGGCCGGTGTTCCTGTTAGGGCTCCTTCCGGTGCTTCCACACCCGGCCTTTTGCCGGTAATGATTTCTCCCTCACTAGTAATAACTCGGGGAACCGTTAGCTTTTGGTTTAGCTCATGCTGCGTTTTTCTTTCCTCGATAACCTCCTGAAGGTTACCGGAAAAGTTGTTCTCGTTTAAAGAGATGATTTCATCCAGAGTTAAAAAGAATATATCTTCCATATAATGTAGCATTCCTTTTTTGGTAAAGGCTCTTGCTTCTTCCATAATGGCGCGCTTATAGATATCCATGAGTGCTATCAATGCAAATTTGTGATGCTCCCGCATACCCATTAGATTGCGATAGAGCTTAAGCAAACGGGATATTTTTTTTCTTTTGATTAAGCTAAATTTACTTAGAATATCTACCTCTGCTTGTTCTGCTTCAATTTTCCCTTGCCTTTGTTTTTCTCTATGTTCATTGGGTAAGGATGTACGAATATTGCTGATAATAGAGGGTATCAACTGCATAGGATCTTCATTCCACCTTGGCTTTGTTATGTCAATTTCTCCGGTGCAACGCATGCCATATTTTTTTAGGAAATTATCCAGCTCCCGTTTAAATTCCAACCCTCCCCTTGCCTTAAGCAGTTCTTCATAAAAGCTACTTCCTTTTGCTTTTTCTAAATAACCCGCCACTTCTGGATATTTTCTGGCTGTATCAGCAAGGTCACCAAGCTCTAAACCAAGCTCTGTTGTGATATTCCCCGGCAAATATTTGTTCAATTGGCTTAGTAAAGAAGCAGTTTCTTTCTCGCCTATTTGTTTTTTTAAGTTTTTAGTAAGCCCTATTGATGCAAGCACCCCGGCAATCCAAAAGCTGGCGACCGTCAGTAATATTTTAGGCATTTCTCCCATACTTTGCTGTATGCGGTGAATTCTTTCTGCCCCTTGGACATTAAAAATATAGGCTTCTTTTTCTTCCGCTATTTCCTTAATCAATAAATCTGCTTCAACCCTGGCCTTAATTGGATTTCTAAAATGTAAATTACGTTGAGCCCTAATCAGAGTTGGTATACTTATTGGGGCCATTTTCCTTAGGGTTCTAAAAAGGATCTTCCTTGACAAGGACAACTTACTGAATTCTTCCTTTTTTATTGCTTCGCTCAAAGCAGATACCAGTAATTCATCCATATTATTAAAGACTTTGAACAACATATGCCGAGCAGGTTTAAACAAAAGAGGTCCGGTAAAATCCGCAAATGCCCTTCCACCAGCTGAATAGACAAAAGGATTGGCCTTCGGAGCATCTTCTTTCAGAAAATTGGTTAAATTACTTACCAGTGATATTGATAGCGGCTTCATGGCATCTGTCATTACTTGTATATGACCAAAGGAAGCAAACACGCGAAACTGGTCATCGGAAACATAAGGCACAGGGTAGAGGGAGGTGATAGGACGGCTTTGAAGAATATAGAATTTGCCATCTGCATACCCCCATTCTATATCCTGTTCGGCGGCATAATGATTTTCTATTTTTCGTCCCAATTCAGCAAGCTCCATGATCTTGCCATCTTCCAGCGCTTGCAGCTCTTGATTTTCCGATGGGATTTCTTTTGTGATTGTTCCTCCCTCAGGCAGCGCATAAATAGCTGCTTTCTTTTTGGAGATCTGTTTTTTTGTGATATTTTGTAATCTTACCTGATATAAATCCGCTGTCACTAGCCCGGATACAAGCGCTTCTCCCAAACCAAAGCTCGCGTCAATAGAGATTGTTTTCCGCCTGCCGGTGATGGGATCCGCCGTGAACATGATCCCAGCAACCTCCGGAAAAACCATTTCTTGAACCACGACGGAAAGAAACACTCCCCCATGATCAAAATTATTTTGGGCCCTATAGACAATCGCCCTATCTGTAAATAATGAGGCCCAGCAATTTTGTATTGCTTTAAATAGTTGCTGGGAGCCGCGGATATTTAAATAGGTATCCTGTTGCCCGGCAAAAGAGGCATTTGGCAAATCCTCGGCCGTTGCGCTTGATCGGACCGCGTAAGCTTTATCTTCACCGATAGCCTGAAAAGCCCTTAAGATATCAATTCTGATGTCATCGGGTATGGGCATTGATTTTAGATGTTCTCTAATACTTAGCCCTAATTTACGAATGTTTTCCAGATCATTAAGTTTTATGTGTCCTAGCTGATCAATAAAGGCCTTAATCCTGGGGCTTTGTTGAACAAAGGTTCGGTAAGCCAAAGTTGTAACACAAAACCCTTGGGGCACTGGAAACCCAGCTTTAATCATTTCACCTAAGTTAGCCCCTTTACCCCCAACATAAGGCAATGATGTTTTATCTACCTCATTGAATCCCAGCACATATTTCTCCATCATTCATTCCCTCCCAATCTATTTTTAAATAGGGGAGTATGTAGAAACTAATATATTTTTTGTAGTTTCCAGATAAGACCCCCTTACATTTTTATGTTTAGACCGCCTTGCACTATTTATTAACAACTAAATTCAACCTTGTTTGGAGGGGAATTTTTCAGTGCTTGATGCAACAATCCCTTTGCCGAAAATGTCCAAAAAAATATCGAGTGATATGTAGTGGAAAAACCCCATTGAGAAAAAGAAGCGGATCGAATCAGCACTTTTAGACAGATGGCAAGAATTTCTGTGACCAAGGGGATTGGCGTATCCTGTATCAAATCCATGCGCTGAGCCTCTATCAACAACCTATTAACCTTCTGTTTTTTTCATTTCTAAATTCATTATATTTATTAGCCAGTTTATTGCCATGTCAACAACAAGAGTCGGTTAGCCAATGGATACTTAACCAGGCACGCTGAATAGAAGCCAAAAAGTAATCATGATCATTTTCATCTTTTTTCTTCCCCCTGGAAATGTACAAATTAAGTTAACTAGACAACTTGTTTTTTTATTTGCAGGTCTCCAAGTTTTAATCCCTTTTAATTATTACCTCAACAGCAAGATCGTTATCAAATGTTATAACAAGCCACTCGCTATCTATACTGATAAATCCACGTTCATCTCCCAGGTAGTAAACGGAATTGTTAACCTCTTTAAAATAACCTGAATCTGTTTCACGTCCTAATAATTCCACTATTGCTTCCTTCGTTTGCCCCACTAATTTATATTTTCTCAACATGTCGTCAACCATCTTCACCCGTTCACGGGGATACTTAATCCACCTATCAGTAGAAAAAGTATGCTCATATTTATACTTTACTCCAAAGATGACTATAATTAAAAGAAATATACCCATCACAATTTGTATCCCTTTAATCTTACTTCTAATAATCATCATCATCTACATTCCCCCTATGAACATAATTCTATTTATGTTCTTCATAAAGTATTTCCGGTTGGATTCACTTGATATAAAAAACGAGAGTAAGGTTACCTTTTTGCCATCTTTTTTATTGCCTTTGCAAACAGCAAATTGATTGCTTGTAAAACAAATTTTCTCGTTTCATTATCTATACCTCGGATTGCTGCAAGGCTTGCGATTGCCTTTTTGTGCCAATCCTTGGTTAAATCATAAATTGTTGTGGCTTCAGTGGCATAAATTACTTGGAAAAGGGTATTCACGAATAATTCTTTTTTTTCATCCTCAAAGGAATCAATCCATTCATTTAAGATTTCGTTAAAGAGCATGGCACCATTTTTGATTGTCTCAAGATACCGAAAATCTTGGTCATTGACTACCCAGGAATAGGGATCATGCTGGGCAATCCAAAACCGATTGCTTTTGATGATCACATGGTCCTCTTGTTCCTGTGAAAGCATTCCTACTAAAGCAGATTGGGGTAAATATTTGTGAATTTTCTCCTGCATATTGAAATAACTCGGGTTTTGCAAAAACTCCTTTTTAAACCCTGGGCTATCGTGGCTAAAAACCTTAATAACCCTGTTTTGAAATTGGGGGTGACAGTTGACAGAGGAATAGATAGCAATATTGCCCCCCTTAGAATGTCCACCAAGCCTAATATTGTTGTTCATCAATTCCCCTACAGTGTTAAGATATTTAACACCTTCTATTTGTGCCGGTATCGGGCTGATAAAGGTCATATTAAAATCTTCCTTCCAGCCAACAAAGGTTGAATCCGTGCCGCGATAGGCAATATATGCTGTTTCATCATTTAGCAAAAAGGTTATGGCGGAAAACTGTTTTTCCTTTTCAATATCAATACTGTTCACGTAAAAGGTTAATTCCATATCCCCAAACCTGGGACTATCCAGGAGCGCGGCGAAAAGTTTTTTGTTTTTCTTACCGCCTCGTACTCTTTGGAACACCCTGTCTATGCCATCCTTATTTTTCAGTTGGCGAATGCTGACCGGCTTGGAATCCGCCGACAAGCCAGGCACAAAATCATCATAATGCAAGTACGCCAATTGTGATAAAATCAAGCTGTCAACCCCATTGAATTCCCTGTCTTTAAAACTATCATTAGCCTCGGCAACATAGTTAATAATATTTTTTTGCTTCCAAAATAGGTATGCTCTTTTCCCGGGGCTATTCCGCCATAACCGCTGGCCACCAGTCTTGTAGTTTCCCATTTAAATCACCATCCCCGGAACATTACTATAGTAGAGCCGGCTGTCATTTAACGTCGGTAGTTAAGAATCCTTACGAGCTGTTCATATAATTCCCTGTCCGCTACCTGTAATTCCGCAATTGTATCAAATGGTCTTACATTTTCCATGCCGGTAAATACCCACTTGTCCCCTTCTTTAACCATTTCTACCTCCAAAATTACCGGGACAAAGCCAAAATGGAAACGATGCCCCACTAGCGTGGCGTCAATTTGGTTTTCAGTTGATTTTGCCCTAAGCACACTAAAAGATGGATCGTAGTAATGACCCATAGCTAAAAAATCATACCAGCCGGAGCTCTTTCTTATTTCCTCAGTAAAATGACTGAGGGCATTTTCATATTCCTCCACAAATCTTGGTTCCAGCTCAGAAAGATCCGGTGGGCCTTCTGCATTCCTCATATAAACCACACGCAAGGGATAGGAAATAAAGTCCCTGTTGATGTCCTTCATTTCCTCATAATTATAAAAATTATTTTCCTGCCAATCTTTTTCTATCTCTGCTCGTTCTGCTTCGGTTAATTCCATCCGAGGCACATCACTACTAAAAAGGTATGCCGAATCAGTCGGCCGTTTAGATCCCTCCATAAGATTAATGTATCGCTTAGAAATTTCCTCACTTGGAATTTCCACAATAGGAGGACCCTGGTCTTCTTGCCAGTCCACGGAATCAAGGAGTTGACGACTGCCCTCCGGGCTGATCTGCCCCAAGTTTAATAAATCTTTCTCCGGAATGTATTCAAAGTAGCTAAGGGATTCAGTTACCAATGGCCTAATTCCTTGCTCATCGGTGTAGCCCTTAGAGAGTGTAGCTAAATATTTAGTAAGGGTGCTTGCCGGTTTACCCATTAAATTTCCACCGAGACTTGTCTGCCATTGAACAACAAAAATTCCGTTAACTTCGCTAAAATAGATCAGCTGGTCTTGGGTTTGTACATAGTATCTAAGGCATTCACCCTCCGGGAAATAATAGGTAGCAGGTTTGTCCAGTTCAGGCAATCCCGTTTCTAAATCATACTGGATATTTTTCTTTGGAGCTAAAAGGGCAACCCTGCGAGCCCCGGCTAAATCACCTTGGATTAGCAGGGATTGTATTTGATCAAAATAACGCTGTTTATCTTTGATTTCTATGTAACTATTTTTTTGCACCCAGTTTATTTCCAGTCCTAGGGCCTCGGCCACAAATCTGATTGGCAGCATCACTCTTCCATTTACGGAACCTGCAACCACATCCAATTCAACGGGCTGATCATTTATATATGCTATCTTCCCGCCAACCGCAACTTGAATAGCATCGTGTTCACCAAACACATAGGCAACTTGTGCACTGGGGCTCCAATCCACCCTAAAACCCATTTCCTCCGAGATGGCCCTTAAGGGTATTAAAACCCTTCCGTTTTCAACTAAAGGCTCTACGTCGGTTTTTAATTTGTTCCCGTCAAAAAAGATATTAATGGCCCCGCTTGTTTCTGCTTTGGCAGGATAAGTAGCCATAACTGGGTAGAGAATCATCACCATTACTACCGTAACAATTATAAACGATAACCTTTTCACTTTAATTGCCTCCTTTTTTTAATTCCCTTCTCCAAATGCTTATTAGGCATCAAAAAACACAGTTTCTATATTTTCATCGGTAAAATCGTACCAAGTGGCATCCGGCTTTTCATCCTGCTTCCTAATAACCAAGTCGAATTCACCTCTTGTGGCACTCTTGCGGTTGACAAAATATAAAACGGTGGGATTACCGTTGGAAACATGTGATTGGCTATAGGTTACCTTATCAATTGAGTAGGTGTTTTTAGAGAATTTCACTGTCCCGAACCCACCGTCCGATGCTGCACTAGAAAAATAAAATGTCCCATCGGCTTTTAATTGATTAAAACCCCTATAATAAAAAGTGTAACCGTAAACTATTTTGTCTTGATAACTTAAGACCTCGAACCCATAATCATTACCGCTTACTTGCTCCCAAAGTATCACTTCCGGAGTACCATCGTTGTCCAGGTCAACAAACGCAAACTCTATAAATTTTAAAGCGGTGCCTGTAGCACTATTAAATGAATCAGCAAATTGGTTTATGTCCATGTATTTGTTTTCATCGGTGTTGAAAAATTTAAAATTGTTTTGCAGCACAGCTTTATACGCAGATAACATTTCTGCATCCAATGGCGTGATAGGTTCGGCAGACTGGAACGAAACAGATCCATTCTCCGCCTGAGACGGTATAACTACATTGACCGTTTGCTTTGCACACGCACTCAGCAGCAATAAGCCCACTATTAGAAGTGCCACACTGGGACATGGGGACAGGAGTTTTGTCCCACAGTTTACGTTTGCTCGTTTGCTTTTTCCTTTGATAAGGTATAAAAACCTTGAATGATTGTGTTGTACCATCTAAATCACCTTAAATTCCTACCATGCAATGCTATTTGCTTACTCGCATTACGCAGGTAATTTTTGAAGAGGTTACGTAGTTTAATATAAAGAATGCGTCTTTACTGAAGATTATTAAATTGTTTTTAAATTAGTTTTTTAATATAGCGTTTTTCAATTGTGGGGTTTCCCCCTATCAAGCATGAAATGGTATCATCATTATTAAAAAAGTCATTTTTTTCATAAAACCTTATAGCTCGATTATTACCATCTAAAACCCAGAGTCCTACTTCTAAATAATTATTATTTAATGCATATTCCAGTACTTTATTTATTAATAAAGTGCCCGTTCCTAAATTCCAGTATTCTGGTAAAACATATATAGAGATCAATTCTAACTGACCTTCATAACCTTGATATCTCGAATTCCCTACACATGTACAAGCAATAATTTTATCCCTGATAGTAGCAACCCATGCTTTCATAGTATTATCTTCCAAGCCCTTTGTTAACATATCTACCCATCGTGTATCTCTAATGCCATTTAAGTATTCATCCGGCAACAAGCCTTGATACGCTTTTTTCCAGCTATCTGCATGGACAATACTCATTGAAACAGCATCTTGAATGTCTGCAATCCTTATTCTTATTTCTGGCATACAATAACCCCCTATATAAATAGGTATCCTTGTGACACATAAATGTACTAATGCGCAGGATATAAAAATATTAATTCAAAAAACCTATTTCTGCTTTAGTTATTCGTCAGATCGCCATTTCCGCTTACAGGTAGCGCTTCTCCCAGGAAGGTGGGCTTATGCTGAAAAATTACATAAAAATAATCTTTTACCCTTGCCAATACCTCTCTCAAATCCCTCATTCCTTGCTCTGCCTATAACCTTTGGTCTAGGGCAACACCATAAGCCTCAAAACCTAGTTTTTTAGCTAAATTTGTTTTTACTGTTTTTCTTTGTTTTATATTTCATAGCAGTTTCTCCTGTAAAATTTGACTTTTATAGCAAAGGCCAGTAGGCTTCTCAACCTCACCAGCGCTAACGGGGATTTCTGCTTCCTTTCATCGCCTTAAATACCACCTGTTTTCAGTATAACATAATCTTTATCCGACTTGCTTAATAAATAAAAGCCGCAGCACCGTTCACCAGAGGACATCATAATTTAATTAATTGTTTGTGCTACTTTAAATATATCTTACTTTTGCTATCCCCAAACATCATCATCACTTAATATTTCATCGTTTGCTAATTCCAAATTTATGGCGAGTGTACCGATGGCAAGATAAACACCATTAGAACAGATGTGAATAGTATCCTGGCTTCTTTGCCAAGTGCCGGTGCCCAGTCTCAAAGTGGCAGATTATTCTCTTCTCTTACACGTCACACGTTAATCAGCAGTAATCTTTCCGCCGATTTATATATAATTAACCCTGCCAAAGGCTATATCCCAACTTCAATGAAACACCGAAAACGTCCCCCTGTATCATCCCGTCCCCCTGTATCATCAAGTAGCAAACCTATTCTTTGTTTTTACTATAAACTTGAAAACTCCCATCTGATGAACCTACATACAATTTATCTCCTATTTTGGTAACTAAACCATAAGTATTTAATGGGCCCCTTGCTTCGGCTTCCTTTATTTGAGTATCTGCCAACCAATAAAGAAGCTCCCCTGTTTCTTTGTCCAAAAAATGGAGGCTTTCTTTGTCTGGCACCAAAAGGTAGTTTTCCCAAACTAGTAAATTTTTGATATCACCTATTTTATGTGGGGATTGCCATAGTTTATTACCAGTATCCAATTCGAATGCTGCAGGGTATCCGCCGTAGCCCCCTATTAAAAGGTAGATAATGCCTTCCTCAATAACAGCTAGGGATCCCCTTCCCTCCATTTCCCAGATAGTTTTATCTTTTTCTAGATCGTATAGGGATGTGGTAAAATCCTTATCTTTTAAATTTTTACCGAAGACTTCATACTCGCCTAAATCATATTTCTTGATCAGTAAATATTGTTCATCTAAAATACTAATAAAGTTTTTTTCGCTAAAATCTACTTTATTCAAAATTTCGCCCTTTGCCAAATCCATTTTTACTAATTTATCTTCCTTGATAATCCACTTTGTTTCCTCTTTCAGATGATTAAAATATCTAAAATCTTCTTTTAACGCAGTAAAAGGCAAAGAATAAAAGTTTCGGCTCAGGGATTTTCCTGGCAGTTCCCATCTTGTTTCTCCTGTTTGTGGATCAAGGGCTGTAATATTTTGGTCAGTAGCTAGCAAGAGAGTTGGGTAAGAATAATTATCCGCCAGTAAATGATCTCCCGAAAAATTCTCCTTTGCTGTAAATTGTTTTGCCCATAGCATCTCTCCAGTGTTTTCATCTAGAACATAGAGAAAATTTTGTTTGCTTGGATTAGCCACCGTATAGGCAATAACACCTTCCGCTCCACTCAGTTCGTTTAAATAGGCCTCATCTATTTCGATATTTTTTTTCCATACTACCTCACCCGTAGCAGTTTCTAAACAAACCAGTTTAGATTCAGATTTAATCATCACTGTTAGATATTTTTGATCTGCTGAGATAACAAAATCCCTCACCATCATGGGAAAACTTTTATCTGCATTCATTTGCCAAATTTTCTTCCCTGTAACCTTGTCTATTCCATACAAAGCGGTATGCTCATTATGTCCGCTAAGCAAGCCATCATCACCGAAGACCAATAATGTATCATCGGTTTCAGCTACTAAAAAGTTAAAGTCTAGATCACTTTTAAATTGCCATTCCCAGTCAAGCTGTAGTTTCTTTACCCCAGGTCGACTGATTTCAACTGCATTTTTTTCTGCGTCCCAGTTTACTTTGCTCCCCAAGGCCTCCGCTACAAAACGAAGTGGAATCATTGTTTTGCCTTCTATTAGTTTTGGTGAAGTCTCCAGCTGTATCTCCTGATCATTTTTTCTAGCTTTCAACTCGTTAATAGTAAGTTCTATATTGTTGTTATCTAGCTGAGCAGTAACAGTTTGGGTAGCTTCATTCCAATATACTTTTGCATTTAGCTTTTCGAGGATTGCCCTCATTGGTATTAGGACACGATCATTTTCAAGATAAGGTTTAGTTCCAGTTATTTGTAATTGTTCACCATCTACCTCAACGCGGATATTTGTAT
Organism: Bacillota bacterium; assembly: GCA_041655595.1. GTDB lineage: Bacteria > Bacillota > DULZ01 > DULZ01 > DULZ01 > JBBAFB01. The sequence continues at coordinate 3,334 of JBBAFB010000044.1, read as the reverse complement.
TGGCCAGGCACGGCTTTCCTGGACTTAAAGTAGTGAAAAAAACTAAAGTAAGTATTAACAAAAAGAAAGACTGTTTCTTCATGGCTCCCCACCTCTTTTTTGATTATCATTAATTCCTTCTGTGCAATGCTATTTGCTTACTCGCATTACGCAGGTAATTTTTGAAGAGATTACGTAGTTTAATATAAAAAATGTGTTATTAACTTATACTGCATTCCTTTTATTTACCCGATTTCTGGTTATTTTTTTCCGAATATGATAAACAAGTACGGTGTTAAATTACCGATAAATGCACCGAGCCAAAGGTTTTCATTAACCCGATACAATAACTGGGGCACAATATTGCTCCATTCAAAAGCCAAAGAAGCATATATAAAAAAGACCGCACCCGGACCGGTTGTAAGATTAAATGCCCATTGAGTTAAAGTCATCATTAAACCAATTATGACAATAATTGATGCTGAAAAAAATATTTCTTTTCGGGTCATGTCTCGATAAAAAAACAGGCCCCCTGCTATCAGTACCAAAATAAATATGCCCCCATGGATTATAAGTGCATTTGTATTATCTAATGTAATTGTCCCATCCGGAAGCCTAGTAATCATAAATCTCCCCAGAAAATTAACTGTGGCATAAAAGGTAATTATCCCAGCAAAGATACAATACAGGGGCACTTTCCAAAGTTTCTTTTTACTCATTTTCATATTATATTCACCCCCCATCAATAAAAATTAATTTATATAACATAAAAAAACAACCTTCATATAGCTAAATACTACTGATTTTTTATGTCAAAATTTTGGTCGTCTAGAAAATAAAATATTTAGTGAGTAATACAAATCCTAAAGCCATCATACCCATGCCAAGGTAGTAGATAACTTTTTTCCCTTCGATAATTTTGCCATGTTTTCACCACCAGAATAATTGTACCATAAAACCCCCAGTCTCCCCTTCACTTTTTAACATAACTTTTTTACTTGTCTTAAATTTAGAGTAATCAAACCTCCCACATTCCCAATGCTTGGTTGTAGTCGAAGCCAAACCTTTTCTCATTTTCTTTTGCATTATTGCTATTATATTTTGCAGGGTTTTTATACTTCGTTCTAGAAATGAAGGGCAAAAGATGTGGAGGTTTACATATGAAACGATTATTATTTATTTGTGCCTTAATAATTATCACCATAAATTTTTTTATTTCACCGGTGGCGTTAGCCCAAGCAACAGAAAACGAAGAACAGAGGATAGCTGTGCTGCTTGATGGCGTAGAAGTAGCTTTTGATGTTCCACCTGTAATAAAAAATGGAAGGGTTCTAGTACCCTTCCGTGCTATTGCGGAGGCATTAAATGTGACCGTTAACTGGGAGAATGATACCCGGACAATTACCGCAATAGATGACAAAACTAATATAAGTTTACAATTGGACAATAAAGTGGCATTCTATAATGGCACTCCTACTGTGCTTGATGTTGTTCCTCAAATCCATAATGATAGAGCCTTGGTCCCTTTACGATTCTTCAGTGAAACTTTTAATTGTCAGGTGTTTTGGGAAGCTTCTACCAATAATATTAAAATCACATCGCCTCCCAAAAAAATGCATATTGTGGGTTTTTATGCTTTGGGGGATAGCAAAACCAGTAGTTGGACCAATCTATTTGGCAAACCTTACCCTGAACTGAGTAGGGGAAATACGGACATGGTTAGTGAACTAGCACTAGGCTGGTATAGCATTGATAAAGAAGGCAACTTATTAACCGATAGCAAAACAGGTTGGCAAAAACCAAGTGGCTGGGAACATGTATTAGAAGCCGCCGAGAAATATGGGCTCAAGACAGAAATGGTTATTCATGTAACCGATAAAGGCAGCACCATTGCTTCGATCTTAGAAAGCGAGGACGCTGTAAATAATGCCGTGAATGGCATTATAGAGGAGGCAAAATTATACCAGGGGATAAATTTGGATTTTGAAGGCCTAGGTTTTCAGGATGAAGGGGAACAATTAAAAACTGTGCGGGATTCCTTTAATCAGTTTATTGAGATTTTATCCCAGCAAGCAAAAGATTCAGGCCTTTCTCTTACCCTTACCCTGCACCCGCCAAACAGTGCCTATAAGGGGTATGATTATCAAAACTTGGGCAAAATGGCTGACAAAATAATTATAATGGCCTATGATTACGGGACTAAGCCGGAACCAAATTCTTTAGTCATCCAAGCTGTTGAAGAAGCCCTGAAGGATGTGACCAAGGACAGGCTTATTCTCGGGATTTCCATCCCCAGTGAAAATCCAGAAAGCATCCGTACAAAGGTGGGGATTGCAAAGAAATATGGACTAGAAGGTATTGCCCTTTGGAGACTAGGCCTTTTAACGGAGGAAATGTGGGATTCACTAAGAGAAACCCTTGAAACAACCCTTGATTGAACAACCGTGCGAAAAACCCTATTCTAGGATTATTTTATCATTTTTTGCCCATATATCCCAAGTTTTATATCCGTCTATATTAGCCGGATCATCATTGATTACATGGGTCTTATTATACCTGCTCATAACCAAGTAATCGTTACCACTCTCATCTTTTTTCTTGCCCACATAAATATACAAATTAAATCCTGAAGGCCTGGCCCCTTTTCCCCAGTACTTATCACCAATTTTCTGCATGAATTCTACATTTATCAATGTTTTAAATTCAGCAATTAAAAATTGCAAATCCGCCGTACTCAGCTCGTCATCGTAAACCAGTTCCGCATTTAATGAAGGCCTTCTAAAATAAAATTTTAATTCTTTTATTTGCTTGTCAGCTTTTAATATGGACTTGGAAAATTCCTTCACTTCTTTATTTTTTACATTTATTGTTGGACTGCAACCCGTGAAAATAAGCAAGCTAAGAATAAGTAGTATACTGATGACAAAACTTTTTTTCTTAACCACCGGCCTTCACCCCCCCTTTTTTAAGTGAATACTCCTGCTAATGCTAGCCACCGGTCTTGTGGTTTCCCATTAAATCACCTTCCCCAAAGCATCACCACTGTTGGTACAGCTGTCAAGTAACGACGGTAGTTAAGAATCCTTACCAGCTGTTCATATAACTCCCTGTCCGCTACCTGTAATTCCATAATCGTATCAAATGGCCTTACATTTTCCATGCCGGTAAATACCCACTTGCCCCCTACTTTAACCATTTCTACCTCCAAAATTACCGGTACAAAGCCAAGATGGAAACGAAGCCCTACTAAGGTGGCCTCAATTTGGTTTTCAGTTGATTTTGCCCTAAGCACACTAAAAGATGGATCATAGTAATGTCCCATAGCCAAAAAATCATGCCAACCGGGGCTTTTTCT
>JBBAFB010000043.1:0-15650 GCA_041655595.1 Bacillota bacterium | reverse complement strand
AGGAATTTGACCGTTGTTTAAAAGCTTTAGGTATCGAAAAGGTAGACGGATTTTTATTGGACTTAGGTGTATCCTCTTTTCAATTGGATACCAAGGATAGAGGCTTTAGTTTTCAGCAAGACGCGCCGTTGGATATGAGAATGAACAGGGAAGGAACTTTAACTGCCAAAATTTTAGTTAACACCGGGTCGGAGGCAGACCTGGCTGAAATAATTTTCAAATATGGGGAAGAACGTTGGGCGAAAAGAATAGCAAAATTTATCGTAGAAGCGCGACGGGTTTCTCCCGTCAAAACTACCGGTGAGCTGGTGGAAATAATTTTAAAGGCCGTTCCCAAGGGAGCTCGCCAAAAAGGCTTGCACCCGGCTACCAGAACCTTTCAGGCGTTAAGGATTGCAGTTAATAACGAACTGGGGGTTTTATCGGAGACTTTAAAAAAAGTTGCTAATTTCCTTAATCCCGGCGGAAGGTTGGTGATTATCTCCTTCCATTCCTTGGAGGATAGATTGGTTAAACAAAACTTTTTGGACAATGCCAAAGGCTGTATTTGCCCGCCGGAATTTCCCGTTTGTAATTGCGGAGGACAACCAATATATAGAATACTGACAAAAAAGCCTGTAACAGCGTCTATAAAGGAGGTTAGCAGGAACTTGCGTGCTAGAAGTGCTAAGTTGCGTGCAGCCGAAAAAAGGTAGTAATTTTGGGGATTGTTGGGGCTAAGCCGGTTTAACCGAACCGGTTCTAATTGGGAAGGAGTGTGAATAGGTTTGTTAGCAGCGGAAAAGTTGGAAATTGCTTTCGAAGCATCTGAAGCTTTGAGTCGAAAAGAATCTGAAGTAAAAACAGCTATAAAACCAAGTTCTGTTTCCGGAACAAAGCATTTGCCCCGTTTTTATAAAATTGTGATGGTACTGATGGTTTGTGCAATTTTTGCCGGGGGGGTTCATTTTTATTCACTGGCTGTTGGAATCACCGCCAAAGGATATGAATTAAACAAGTTAAAGGCGGAAGTAAAGGAATTAGCCGTTACTAATGAAAGAATCCGTTTGGAAATTTCTAAGGAGGATTCCTTGGAAAGAGTGGAGGCTATTGCCGTTACGGAACTTGGCATGAGAAAACCTTTGGTGGAAGATTATTTGTTGTTGGCAGATAACGCTAACTGGAGCGAAGCCCAAGTGGAGACACCTCTTGCGGTTACTGCGGAAACCGAGAAAGAAAAACAATTTCATGCGGATAGCAGGCCTTTGTTTCAACAAAAAGTAGCGGCTCTTTTGGCTGTAGTTTTGGAAAAGAATAAGTCCTGAATAAAAGAGCAAATACGTGCAAAAATCGCTATTTAGGAGGCCATTATGAATCTTTCCCTAGTTATTCGTAAAAGAATCACCTGGCTGTTTTTTATAATGACGGGGATTCTTTTTTTGCTTTCCTTACGTTTAGGCTGGATACAATTTGTAAAGGGTGATTGGTTTCAAGAAAAGGCCATCCAAAATCGTTTGCGTGATGTCAGGATTGAGGCCAAAAGGGGTATAATCTTTGATCGCAACGGCAAGGAATTGGCCATTAGCATTAGCACGGATTCTATTGGTGTTTTTCCCAGTCAAGTAAGAAATTCGGGCAAGGCTCAGGAAATAGCCCACACATTGGCCCGGATTTTAGAATTATCGGAAGCGGATGTATATGAGAAGATAACCAAAAATGTGTCTTTTGTGTGGCTTAAAAGAAAAATAGGCTTTGAATTGGGGCCGGAGGTTAAAAAGTTAAATCTGCCCGGTGTAGAAGTGTATGAGGAGAGCCAGCGGTATTACCCCAAAGGTTCTTTAGCTGCTCATGTCCTGGGTTTTGCAGGTATAGATAATCAGGGTTTGGAAGGCTTGGAAAAAAAGTATGACCAAGTGTTAAAGGGGGAGCCCGGCAGGGTAATTATTGAGTTTGATGCCTTGAACAGAGAGATTCCCGAAGCTATGCATCAATATATTCCACCAACAAATGGTGACGGAATTGTACTCACAATTGATGAAACTATCCAGTATATTGTAGAAAGGGAACTGGATAAATTAATGGATGGTCCCAGCCAGCCAAAAAGTGCTACCATAATTGTGATGGACCCCAAAAATGGTGACATTTTAGGCTTATCTTCAAGACCTACCTTTGATCCCAATAGCTATGGCAGTTTCCCCCAAAGCTCTTGGCGTAATATTGCAGTTTCAAATTCTTATGAACCCGGATCAACTTTCAAAATACCCATTACGGCGGCGGCTTTAGAGGAAAAAGTGGTCAAAATGGATGACCGCTTTTATGACCCCGGTTATATAATGGTGGGCAAAGAAAGAATTAGCTGCTGGAGAACCGGAAATCCCCACGGCAGTCAGTCATTTTTAGAGGGGATAGAAAATTCTTGCAACCCGGTTTTTGTGGAAGTGGGGCTAAGGCTGGAAGCAAAAGAAAAAAATCTTATGTATACTTACCTTAAAGCTTTTGGGATGGGAGAAGCAACCGGAATTGACTTGTTTGGCGAAGCAAAAGGTATCATGATTCCGGAGGCCCAGTTAAAGCCCATTAATATAGCAACTATCTCTATCGGGCAGGGAATAGCTGTTACCCCTCTGCAACTGGCCTCCGCCGTTTCAGCTTCTGTGAATGGTGGATATTTATATAGGCCCCGCTTGGTAAAGGAAATTTGGAATGATGAAAAAGAAGTTGTGGAATCCTTCGAACCTGAATTGGTTAGAAAGGTTATCTCAGAAGAAACATCCCGTCAAGTTGCCTTGGCTCTGGAAAGGGTAGTAAGTAACGGTACCGGTAGAAATGCCTACATACCTGGTTACCGGGTAGGGGGCAAAACCGGGACGGCTCAAATTGCGGGGAAGGGCGGATATTTGGAAAATAAATATGTAGCTTCTTTTGTTGGGGTAGCCCCCGTCAACAACCCTCGTTTGGTTACCTTGGTCGTAGTGGAGGAACCACAAGGTATCTACTACGGGGGAACAGTGGCCGCTCCCGTCTTTCAAAAGGTGATGGAGGATAGTCTGCATTATTTAGAAGTAGCTCCTCAATTTACACAAGCGGAGCTCAAGGATCGAGAAAAGGTTAAACTGCCGGAAGTAACAGTTCCGGATGTGACCAATGTTGAGCCGGAACAAGCAAAAGCCGCTTTACAATCAGTTGGTCTGTTGGCCGAGTTTCAAGGGCAGGGCCTAATAGTGGTGGAACAAACTCCTAAAGGGCTGGCAAAGGTTGATAAGGGGACTAAAGTGATTTTATATTTAGGTGCAAAAGTTGAGGGTAACACTCAATTAACGGTGCCGGATTTAACGGGAAGTCGTATTTCGGATGCGGCAACCTTAGTTGAAGCCATGGGCCTAATTTTAAGGCCTAAAGGGGTAGCAGGTATTGCCGTGGAACAGATTCCCACCCCGGGGTCCTTAGTAGAACCGGGCACAGAAGTTGAGGTAATCTTTGTTGATGAAAAGACTTCAGCTGTAATTAGCCCGTGATCAGTGAGTTGGGCCAATGAGGTTTTAGGAAAGGGTTTTCAGGAAACACTATGCATAGTTTTAAAAAACGCAGCAGGCTTTAACCCGTGAAAAATAGAAGGCAGTTTTTTAAAACGGAGGATAAAAAATGTTTAAGATAGGAGAGATCAGGTCATTTTTGCCCCATGCAAAATTGCTTTCCGGCAGTTGGGAGACTACGGTAGTTGATTTGCAATTTGACTCCCGGCAAGTTAATGAAGGCTCCCTTTTTGTATGTATTTCGGGAGCTTTATCTGATGGTCATTACTTCGCTTCGGAGGCCGTTAAGAGAAAAGCAAAAGCCTTGGTTGTGGAACATCCAATCGAAGCTTTTAATGGGGTGACTGTAGTTGAAGTACCGGATACTAGAAAGGCATTGGCCCTTTTAGCCGCTTATTATTTTGATTATCCATCCCGAAAGTTCAGCTTAATTGGCATTACCGGCACCAACGGAAAAACATCCACAACTAATTTGTTGGAAGCTATTTTTCTGGAGTGGGGTAAAAAAACGGCTTTAACAGGTACGATTGTGAATCGTATCGGCAGCAGGGTTTTGCCTGCAACACATACAACACCGGAATCTCTGAACCTGCAAAGACTTTTTAAAACTATGGTTGAGGATAAGGTAGATTATGTTATGATGGAAGTATCATCCCATGCTTTAGTTCTTAACCGGGTTGAAGAGGCTGAGTTTGATGTGGCTGTTTTTACCAATCTTACTAGGGATCATTTGGATTTTCACGGTGACTTTGACAGCTATAAAAAGGCTAAGGGTAAACTATTTAGCCAATTAGGTACCGGAGTTAAAAAAAGGTTTAAATATGCTATAGTGAATAACGATGATGGGCAATCAGCATATTTCAAAAGTTTAAGTCCCGTTCCTGTTTTTACATACAGCATTGATAAACCAAGTGATTTTCAAGCAGTAGACCTTCAGATAACGGCGGAAGGTGCTAGTTTTAGGCTTAAAAATATGCCTAATTTTCACATTAAACTTAATTTAACGGGTCGTTTCAGTATTTACAATGCTCTTGCAGCGATAGCGGTAGCTTTCAAGGAAGAGGTTCCTATGGAAACAATTGCCTTAGCCTTAAAGCAGCTTCCCGGGGTTCCCGGGCGGTTTGAAGCCCTTCAAGAAGGCCGGGATTATACCATTATAGTAGATTATGCTCATACACCAGATGGTTTGGAAAATGTTTTAAAAACTGCCCGGGAAATTTGCAAAGAAAAAATAATTACGGTCTTTGGCTGTGGCGGGGACCGGGATCGTTCAAAAAGGCCCTTAATGGGAGAGGTGTCCGGAAGTTTGAGCAACTATACAATTTTAACCTCCGATAATCCTCGAACCGAAGATCCCGATTTAATTATAGACGAAATAAAAGTTGGCCTCCTGCGGGCAGGGGGCAGCTTTGAGATAGTAAGAAACAGAAAGAAGGCCATTGAAAGAGCCATCAGTCTGGCCAATGCGGGTGATTTAGTGCTGATTGCCGGTAAAGGACATGAGGATTACCAGATCATTGGGGATAAAAAGTATCCTTTTGACGACAGAGAAGTAGTGAGAAGGCTGCTGAAAAAGGATTAGGGGAAAACCCGTAACTTAGTAGTGGACATCCCCGGGGGGATAGTTGTGATCGGGGATGGAATTATACTGATCAACCGGCAGGGAGAGGAGTAATTGCTGGATGAAATTTATATTATTATCATTAATTATAACAGGTATTGTGACAATAGTTTTGGCACCCATCTTTATTCCCCTGCTCAGGAAATTAAAAATGGGACAAATGGTTAGGGATGACGGTCCCAGAAGTCATTTAAGCAAAGCAGGAACCCCTACTATGGGGGGCTTGATCTTTTTAATAGCTATTGTAATGACTACTATTTTTTTTGCCGGGGGTGAAACCCATATTGCTTTAGCTTTGTTCACCTTGGTCGGCTATGGTGTTATAGGTTTTGCGGATGATTACATAAAGGTTGCTTTAAAACGGTCCCTGGGTTTAAAGGCCAGGTATAAGCTAACTGCAGAAATAGCTTTAGGGCTTTTATTGGGAATTTTGGTAGCAACCATGACCGACAGAGGTACAGAGGTTGCTATTTTTAGCCGCCAAGTAAACTTAGGTTGGTTTTATCCCTTTTTTGCCCTAATCGTATTGGTGGCTACAACTAACACGGTCAACTTGACTGATGGTTTGGATGGCCTGGCTGCGGGGACTATGTTTTTTGCTGCTGTTGCTTATTTATTTATTGCCTGGAGGCTTAACTTAGTTGCCTTGACAATTTTTGCAGCAGCTTTGGCCGGAGGTTGCCTGGGTTTTTTGGTGTTCAATCGCCATCCGGCTAAGGTGTTTATGGGGGATACAGGCTCCCTAGCTTTGGGAGGGGCCCTGGGCATTTTAGCCATACTGACCGGTACTGAATTATTACTGTTTGTTATTGGAGGAGTTTATGTAATTGAGGCTCTGTCAGTTATTATACAAGTAATTTATTTTCGTTTTTCCGGTAAAAGGTTTTTTTTGATGAGTCCTTTGCACCATCATTTTGAGCTGGCGGGTTGGCATGAAACAACGGTGGTTAAAAGATTTTGGTTTTTCGCCTGCCTACTAGCTGTAATAGGGGTTTCGATTTTTATTTTCGTTGGATAGGGGGCGGGGTGTTGGATTACAAAGATTTAAAAGTTTTAATAGTAGGAATGGGCAAGAGTGGTCTAGCCGCCGCTAAAACTCTGGCAGCTATGGGCGCCCAGATAACTGTTACAGATTCCAAATCCATTGCGGATTTGGGGGTAACAGTAAAGTTGTTAAACGGTTGGCCAATCAGCATTACACAGCAAGACGATCTTAATATTAACAAAAACAATTTTGACTTAATTGTTACCAGCCCGGGTGTCCCCGCCGGGACCAAACCCCTAGTGGAGGCGCTAACCCACAAGATACCTATTATCAGTGAAATAGAAGCAGCTTATTTGCTGAACTCCGGTAAAATAGTTGCCATCACAGGTACAAACGGAAAGACAACAACGACTGCCCTGGTGGGTCGGTTATTGCAGGATGCAAAGATTCCCTCCTCTGTAGCAGGCAATATTGGGATTCCGTTCATCGAAAAGGTGCTGCAAAAGAAACCAGCCCACTACTTTGTTTTGGAAGTAAGTAGCTATCAATTGGAATGGGTTAGAGACTTCCATCCTCAGGTAGCTGTGCTTACAAACTTGGCTCCCGATCACCTGGATCGGCATGGCAATATGAAAAACTATTTAAGCATCAAGGCTCGGATTTTTCGGAATCAAACTAAAAAAGATTTTACAATACTGAATTTTGACGATTTGCTTATTCGGGGCCTGCAGGAAAGCTGCCCCGGAAAAGTTATTTTTTTTAGTCGTCAGCATAGATTAGAAAAAGGTATTTATGTTTCGGAAGGTTTAATATATCACAATTTAGCAGGGACAGAAGAAGCACTATTACCTGTTGAACAACTAGCTATCCCCGGAAGTCATAACCTAGAGAATGCCTTGGCTGCAGTTGCGGTTGGAAAGGTGTTAAATTTGTCAAATGAACGGATCGCTAATTCTTTAAAAAGCTTCAAGGGAGTCCCCCATCGCCTGGAAAGGGTTGCCGAGATTGGCGGAGTGGAATACATCAACGACTCTAAAGGAACAAATCCGGAATCAGCAATTAAGGCCTTAGAAGCCTTTCAAAAGCCTATTATTTTAATAGCTGGCGGTAGTAGTAAAGGACAGGTAGATTTCAGTCTGTTGGCTAAAAAAATCAAAGAAAAAGTTAAGGAATTGGTTTTAGTGGGGGATACAGCGGAAGAAATTTTGGCTGCGGTAACAAATGTGGATTTTCAACAGGTAAGAATGGTAGCTTATTTCAGTGAGGCAGTTCTTCTGGCCGCGAAATTGGCTAAACCAGGGGATTTAGTATTACTATCACCGGCCTGCGCCAGTTTTGATTTTTTTAAGAATTTTGAGGAACGCGGTGAGGAATTTAAAAGGTTGGTAAAGGATTTGGCTTAGGTAAGCTGTAACAGGGGAGAGATCAACTCATGAAAAGGAAAAAAAATGCACCGGATTTCATTTTGTTTATTACAGTGATCGCATTACTGGCCTTTGGTGTTTTAATGGTCTTTAGTTCAAGTGCTGTTGTGGCAGGGCAGGAATATGGTGACCCCTACCATTTCTTGAAGAAGCAACTTACCTGGACTGCCTTTGGACTTTTAGCAATGTTTTTAGTAATGAATATAGATTATAAATGGTATAGAGGTTATGTAGGCTGGTTTATGTTGGGCACCATCATTTTATTATCCCTGGTGTTAGTAGTCGGTATTTTTAGTCATGGGGCAACAAGGTGGCTGGGTTTTGAAAATTTGCGGCTACAACCCTCTGAATTGGCCAAATTGACTATGGTGATGTTTTTAGCACGGTTTTATAGCCGCAACTTGGAGAAGACTCAAAGTTTTAAAAAGGGCGTTTTGCCTAATTTAGCAGTACTTGCAATCATTGCCGGTTTAATTCTATTACAAAAAGATTTAGGCACAACGGTGGTACTTCTGGGTGCAACCTTTATTGTGTTTTTTGTTGCAGGAGTCAGGATATTTCACTTGCTGTTCCTGGTGGCGGGGGCCGCCTTTTCCGTGTTGGCCGCCATTTATCTTGAGCCTTTTCGGGTTAAGCGTTTTTTTGCCTTTGTTGATCCCTGGGTAGATCCATTGGGAGATGGTTTTCAAATTATACAATCTTTAATGGCCATTGGTAGTGGCGGATTGTTTGGAGTGGGTTTTGGCGACAGTAAACAAAAATTTTTTTATTTGCCGGAAAGGCATACGGATTTTATTTACGCGATCATAGGTGAAGAATGGGGTTTTATCGGAGGCTTCCTGGTGATATTTTTATTTGGTGTTTTTATTTGGAGAGGATGCAAGATAGCATTAAGTGTTCAAGATAATTTTGGTAGGCTGCTAGCAATAGGCATTACTTCCGTAATTGGTTTTCAGGCGGTTCTAAATATAGCGGTTGTGACAGGTTCGGTGCCGGTTACAGGTATCACCCTACCTTTTATCAGTTACGGTGGTTCATCCCTATTGTTCTCCCTTATTGGCGTAGGAATTTTGCTGAACATTTCGCGGGCGGTAAATTTAAAATGAATTTAGTGAAAAGAGGCAGACAGGTGAAAAAAAATATTGAACCCTTGACCGTGGTATTAACGGGTGGGGGTACGGGTGGTCATATTTACCCCGCCATTTCTATCGGAAGGGCTGTTCAGGATCATTATTCTGAGGCGGCAATTGTTTATTTTGGGACGGAACAAGGCTTGGAAGCAAAGTTAATTAAAGAAGAAGGGTGGCCTTTCTATCCCGTAGCCGCTGCAGGACTTAAAAGAAAATTTTCCCTAAAGGTGGTCGGTTCCTTACTAATATCGGTCAAAGGCTATTTTCAAGCTTTAAAACAACTTAAGCGTATCAGACCTGCCCTAGTTATAGGCACCGGGGGCTATGTTTGCGGCCCGGTGGTGTTAGCGGCAGCTAATTTAAAGATTCCTACCATTATTCATGAGCAAAATGCCTACCCCGGTTTGACTAATCGTTTGTTGGCAAAAGTGGTGGATCAGGTTCTGGTTACCTTTCCTCAGTCTAAATTTCATTTTGCCAAAAAGACTGCAGTCATTCATACCGGTTTGCCCATTAGAGAAAATATTATCCAAACAAGCAGACAAAAAGGGCTGGAATTGTTAGATTTACAGGATGGTTTCAGAATTCTAATTGTGGGCGGCAGCCAAGGAGCGAAAAGTATCAATGAAAGCATGTTGGAGGTTTATCGAAATAACAGTAAAGACAAAAATTTTAACTGGTTACATATTGTGGGTTCAGGCAGTTACCACTCTTATCAAGAAAAGCTAAGGCAAGCTGGCATAGATTTGGCTACTTCTGGAAATATTAAAATAATGCCCTACATTTTTCAAATGGAAGCTGCTTTGAGTGTGGCGGATTTAGTGATAGGTAGAGCCGGTGCCAGTTTTTTAGCCGAAATCACGGCCAAAGGACTGCCATCAATTTTAATTCCTTATCCCTATGCGGCAGACAATCACCAGGAATTTAATGCCAGGGCTTTACAAGAGGGCAATGCAGCTATTATATTTAAGGATGGAGAATTATCCGGCGAAAAACTCTTTTCTACGGTTCAGGAATTGTTTGAGCATCCTCAAAAATTGCAGGAGATGGCCGCTGGTGCTAAAAAAATGGGTAAACCGGATGCTTTGGAGTTGATTTTAACCCGGATAGCTGCCATTTTGAAGCGCTAGCCGGCAGATTTAAGGTTTAAAAATATTTGCAAGTGGGACAACCCCTAGTAACTAAAATTTTGATTGCACATAAAATGTTGATAGATTTAATTTATCCAGGGGTGGATTTCAAGGCAAAGGAGGAATGAAACGGTGTTAAACCAACAAAATGGTAGGTCTTGGACCCATTTTATAGGTATCGGTGGAGCAGGTATGAGTGGTCTTGCTAAGATATTGCTGGAAAAAGGAAACAAAGTAAGTGGTAGTGATTTGGTATCTTCCTCTACAACCAGAAATTTAGCCGACTTGGGTGCCAATATTTTTCAGGAACATAACCCTGAACAGATTGTCAAAGAAATTGATAGGGTGGTGATTTCATCAGCTATTTCCCCGGATAACCCTGAGGTGCAAAAGGCTCAGTCCTTAGGGATACCAGTTTTGTTAAGAGTTGAACTGCTGGAGGAATTAATGGCGAAACAAAAAGGAATCGCCATAGCCGGATCTCATGGTAAAACTACAACTTCTTCGATGATTGCCTGGTGTCTGGAAAGTAATGGCTGGGATCCGACGATAGTGATTGGGGGAGAAGCAAATAATTTAGGGAAAAATGCCAAACTGGGCCAAGGAGAATATGTGGTTGCCGAAGCAGATGAAAGTGATGGCTCTTTTCTAAAATTAAATCCTTACATAGGCATCATAACCAATATTGAAAACGATCATCTGGATTATTATCATAGTTTTGAAAATATTATCTTAGCTTTTGATGAGTTTTTAAATAATGTTTCCGGTAGTGGTTTTTCAATTTTATGCCTTGATTCTCCCGCCAACCAAATTCTTATAGAAAGGCATACAAATCTGATTACTTACGGATTTAGTGCAGGTGCCGATTATCGAGCAGTGAATCTGGAACTAAAAAGTGACTATTCAAAGGCTACAATTCATTATAAAGGTACTTATTTGGGTACTATGAAACTAATAATACCGGGGGAGCACAATGTCTATAATGCTTTAGCGGCTGTTGCACTTTGCTTGGAACTTGGCCTGCCTTTCGGTAAGGTGGTAGAATCTTTAGCCCTGTTTAGGGGGGTGAAAAGGCGCTTTCAGCACTTGGGCACAGTTAGAGAAACAATGGTTATTGATGATTATGCTCATCATCCTACTGAGATTAAAGCAGTGCTGGGGGCGGCAAGACAATTGCAAAAGGAAAATATTTGGGTTGTATTCCAGCCACACCGCTTTTCTCGTACCCAACAGTTGTTTAAAGAGTTTGCCGAAGCTTTTTCCGGTGAGTCAAAGATTATTCTCAGCGATATTTATAGTGCCGGCGAAGAACCCATAGAGGGTATCACATCTGAATTAATCGTGGAAACAATTAACAGAGGGGGGGATAGGGCAATTTATTTGCCCCAACAAGAAGCAATCATAAAATACCTGGTAGCCCGTGTAAAACCGGGAGACCTGGTGATGACACTTGGTGCCGGGGATATTTGGCAAACGGGAAGACGACTATTAGAAGAGTTGGCTAAGGAAGCTTAGGGGATGGGTGAGGGAATGTTGTTTACAAAAATAACTGAAGACTTGGCAAAAGTAACCATGGGAAGGGTTTTGCTAGCCGAACCCATGAGCAAGCATACATCTTTTAGAATAGGGGGACCGGCGGAAATTTTGGTGGTACCAAAGGAGGTCGGGGAGATTTCCGCTTTAATAGGTTTTGCTGAAAAAAAGGGTCTTCCTTTTACACTTTTAGGCAACTGTTCCAATGTTTTGGTTAAAGATAAAGGAATTTCGGGCCTTGTTATAAAATTGGCCGGGGGACCCAAAAGGGTAAGCATTGAAGATAATAATTTAATTGCGGAAGCCGGGGCTCTGATGCCGAGAGTATCTTACTTGGCTAGCTTTAGGGGCCTTTCAGGTTTGGAATTTATGGCGGGAATCCCGGGTAGTATAGGTGGCGGCTTGGTGATGAATGCCGGTGCCCATGGTCAAAGCATGAGTCAGGTTGTTACCTGGGTTGAGACCGTCAATCAGGACGGCGTTTTTAGCTTAATACCATCCTCTGCCTTAAATTTAGGCTACAGAAACAGTAATCTGCAGGGCGGGTTTTCCTTTGTTGCAGCTGTTCATTTTAAACTTGAAGAAGCAAATCAAAAAGAAACTCAGCAAAAAAGGGAAAGAAATCTGGCAGTGCGCAGAGCGAAACAGCCGCTGAGTTGGCCCAGTGCAGGCAGTATTTTTGTAAATCCCAAAGATAAGGCGGCCGGCTTTCTACTGGATCAGGCCGGCTTAAAGGGTCGGGTACGCGGGGGGGCGGAAATTTCTCAAAAACACGCCAATTTTATTGTTAACAAAGGGGGGGCTACTGCCGAGGATGTGCTGAGGCTGATTGGTGATGCAAGGGAATTGGTTTTCAAGAGCTTTGGAATTGAGCTGCAGCTGGAAATTAAAATTGTTGGCGATGATTGATACCGATAAAGAAGAAAGCCCAGCAGGGCAATATACGATGTGGAATTGATCTGTGCAGCTTGAAACGCTGCTTTTTTTAGTAAGATCTTGGACAAGTTTTAGTATTCTGTTATAATGACAAAAGAAGAAATTTTAGCAGGTAGCGGTACAATCCTTGGAGGTGGCTTGGTGGCTAGAAACAAACGCCTAAAGCGCGTCAGAAAACGGCAACTAGCTTTTTTCCGGGTATTGTTTTTTGTGGTTGTGGGTGCAATATCTTTTTTTTATTTTTTGCAGTCTTCTTTTTGGGAACTGGATACCTTTTTGGTAAAAGGAAACGAATCTGTCGAGCGGGAAGAAATTTTGCAGTTGGCAAATATCCCTTATGATTTAAATATTTTCAAAATAGACCTGCAGGAAAGTGAGGGAAGGATACTCGTTCACCCCTTAATAAAAAAAGCTTCCTTGTCTAGAAAACTGCCGCGAACGGTTTTAATTGATGTTGAAGAAAGAAAACCGATTATTATTTTACCGATAGAAGGTTGCTTTTATGAGGCAGACAAAGAAGGGGTCGTTATTAGAGATATTGCTACAGTAAGTCACTCCGGTTTGCCGTTGGTGACGGGTTTGCAATTGGAAAATGTCGAATTGGGTTTTCAAATTTTAAATGAGGACATCCGGGAAACTTGTATAGTTGTTGAAGAACTCCCCACCGAGGTTTTGGACATGGTGGCCGAAATTGATTTATCACAGCAGGGTACGATTATTTTCCATACATTGGACGATATTTTAATCAATTTTGGCGGGGCTGATCGCATAAAAGAAAAGGCTGTAATTCTTAAGGGGATTTTTGAATCCGCAGAATTACAAAGAGAAAAATTGGAATATGTAGATTTAAGCTTTGTCGGTCCCCCTGTCATTAAATATAAAAAATAAGAGGCGGTGACATAGTTGCGGATTTTACTTCCTTTCATAGGGTTGTTGATAGGGGTCATTATCGGTTTTCGATATCCTCTCCACATTCCAGTCGCATATGCTAAATATATGTCTGTGGGGGTACTGGCCGCTTTGGATTCCGTTTTTGGGGGTTTGAGGGCGGTCATGGAGGAAAAGTTTGACCAAAAAATCTTTGTTACCGGCTTTGTGGGCAATACCTTAATGGCGGGAGTTTTGGCTTACATAGGTGATCAGTTGGGGGTAGAGCTTTACATGGCAGCTGTTTTTGTTTTCGGAGTTCGCTTATTTCAAAATTTGGGTATTATTCGTCGTCATTTAATTAAAAAATAAAGAAAAGTTATATTGAAGAAAAAGGAAATAAGCAATTGATGTGGAAATAATCTATAAAGCTTAACCGGAGAAGTGTTTGGCTTTTGAAAATATTGAAAGCTTTAACCGATTTGGTATTTAATGATGCATATCAAGGAGGGCTTTAGATGTTAGAATTTGAAGAGCAAGAAATCAGTCAATTTGCAACAATTAAGGTTATAGGTGTAGGTGGAGGTGGAAATAATGCAATAAACCGCATGATTGCCTCCGGCCTTCAGGGTGTTGAATTTATTTGTGTTAATACAGATGTGCAGGCATTAAAAACCACTCAAGCTGAAAAACGTTTACAAATTGGTGCAAAGCTAACCAGAGGCCTGGGAGCGGGCGCCGATCCGGAAATAGGTCGTAAGGCAGCGGAGGAAAGTGCCGATGATGTTATAAAACATCTGCAGGGCTCTGATATGGTTTTTGTGACAGCGGGGATGGGCGGGGGAACCGGTACCGGGGCTGCACCCATCATTGCCGATTTGGCAAAAGAAGCCGGAGCTTTGACTGTCGGAGTGGTAACAAGACCTTTTTCTTTTGAAGGAAAAAAGAGAGCTTCTCAAGCGGATCAAGGTATACTGGAACTTAAGGATAAGGTGGATACTTTAATTGTCATACCGAATGATCGGCTTTTACAGGTAACAGATAAGCAAACGACCATGACCGAAGCCTTTCGTATAGCCGATGATGTATTAAGGCAGGGGGTACAGGGCATCTCTGATTTAATTACGATTCCCGGCTTAATCAATTTGGACTTCGCGGATGTAAAAACTATTATGTCTCAGACGGGCTCCGCTTTAATGGGCATTGGCCGGGCCACCGGAGAAAAAAGGGCTATGGAGGCGGCTAAAATGGCCATTTCCAGCCCTCTACTGGAAACCTCTATTGAAGGTGCTAAGGGTGTCCTGTTAAATATTACAGGGGGCAATAATTTGGTTCTATGGGAGGTTAATGAGGCCGCCGGAATTATTGCCAGCGCAGCAGATGAAGATGCGAATATTATTTTAGGGGCAGTAATAGACGAAAACTTAAAGGATGAAATAAAAATAACCGTCATAGCGACGGGTTTTGATCAGAAGGCAAAATATCCGAAAATTAATTTGGACCTGGACATAAAGCCTTTTTCCAATGAGGACATCGTTATTCCTCCTTTTTTACGAAGAAGATAACGATTTGCAAAGCAAGTGGGCCGGGTTTGTTTTAGCTGATCATTTAGGAAAGCCAATCGAAAAGGGTGGCTTTCTTTTTTTATTTACCCTACCAAATTATGACTATTTTTGCTTGTCGTCTGTTATATAATTAGGAAAACCGGTCCGGTCATCATTCGGATTGGTGGCAAAGATGAAGGGTTTGAGGCATATGGAAGAGGTTTATTTAGATTTAATCTTTGCTGTCAACTTTGTGATGGATTATTTGCTTCTGCTGGTAACAGGAATTTCCCTGGGTTTAACTTATTCTCATTTTCGCCTTTCCCTGGGTGCTTTTATCGGGGCACTCTATGCCACTGTCATCTTGCTTCCCCCTTTAGCCTTTTTAGATATTATAGCCCTCAAACTAGCCTTTTCCTTAGTAATCATAGTCCTAGCCTTTGGTTGGGGGTCCTTTAAAGCTTTTATCAAAGTGCTAACCACCTTTTACTTGGTAACTTTTCTAGTGGGGGGAGGTATAATCGGTTGTATTTTTATGTTGCGTAACAGCAATTTTTTATCACTTTATAACGGTTCATTGTTATTAATGCATTTGCCCTTGCTGTGGTTATTACCCGGAATTATAATTTTATTTTTTATCGGTTATTTTGGTGTGGCCCTATATAAGCAACATCGTCTAAGAGCTAGGTATGCGGTAGATGTAGAGGTGAATTTTGCCGATAAACATATCTGTACTAAGGCTTTAATTGATACAGGCAATAATTTAAGGGAGCCATTCACCGGACGCCCTGTTCTGATAATGGAAGCCTCCTTGTTTAGGGATATCTTGCCGATGTCAACTAAGTGTTGGGCTAAAAAAGAGGTAGTAGACGGGCTGGGGCTTTTTGTTGATAAGTTAAGGGGAACCACCTGGGAAAATCGGGTCAGGTTGCTTCCTTACTATTCTTTAGGAACTCAACAAGGCCTCA
>JBBAFB010000042.1:0-15730 GCA_041655595.1 Bacillota bacterium | reverse complement strand
TGACAAATATCTAAAGGCTCCAGCTATCCCCAAGTTTCCCCTATCAATAGCAATTTGAATACCCAACAGATAAAGAACTGCCAACTGGGCTAAATAAGCCTTGGTAGATGCGATGGAGACTTCTTTTCCTGCCCTGGTATAAAGCACATGATCCGCTTCCTTCGAAATGCTACTGCCCTCCACATTGGTTATGGCCAAAACCTTTCCACCCCTGGCCCTCGCCAACCTAAGTGCAGCCAATGTGTCCCCAGTTTCACCCGACTGGCTGATTGCAATAATTAGGGTGTTTTGGTCAATAAATGGATCTGTAAAACGAAACTCGGATGCCAACTCGGCATGTACAGGTATTCTCGCTATTTTTTCAATAAAATGTTTACCGACTAAGCCCGCATGATAGGCGGTACCGCAGCCCACCGTTATAATTCTTTGCAAAAAACTAAAATCGAAATCCTGATATTCTTGGTTTAACACGGCCTTTTCCGGGGATAATATTCCCCTATCGAAAATGCTTTCCAATACTTCCGGTTGCTCCATGATTTCTTTCAACATGAAATGTGCATAACCACTTTTATAATCTTGCCCCATCTTTCTCCCCCTTACGCTCTTTGAAAAACGCAAAAGGCCCTTCTACCCAGCCACCTTTGTCCCGAAAATTACTTCCCGGTTTTTAATAGCTTTTTCGGCCGTAGACAGCCGAGGGGTATCCGCCGAATAACTCGATAAGCCCCTTCCTCGTCAACCTCTTTTGAAGAGGTCCTGGCGCTATAGTACTTATTAGAGGGCCCTTCCACAAGCAGACTGAAATTTAACAATATCAAGCCAATTAATTTTCAGCTTAAATTATCACCAAAAACCTGCTAATCCCGTCAGTTTTTTTAAAACCACCTCCTTGAAGCTACTGAGTAGTTTCAATTAAAGCAACCAGACCTTTCACAATTTCCTGCAATTCTTCATAATCTGTTCCTTCTGCCATAACTCTGATCACGGGCTCCGTTCCCGAGGGCCTAATTAAAATGCGCCCTTGGGCAGCAAGCCTTTTTTGAGCTTGAAAAACACCCTCTTTCACTTTTACATTTTGTAAAGCTTTAATCTTGTCTTCCACTGTTGCATTAAGCATCACTTGGGGAAATTTTTGCATTTGATCCCCTAAAAAGGAGAGCTTTTTGCCGCTGTCTACCATGGCCTGCAAAATATTTAAGGCAGTTACTAAGCCATCTCCGGTACTGTTTTGATTTAAAAAGATGATATGGCCGGACTGCTCTCCCCCTAAGACAGCTCCCGTTTCCAACATCTTTTCCAAAACATAACGGTCTCCTACCTTAGTTTCTATTACTTCAATCTTTGCCTGTTCCATTGCCTTGAATAAACCCAAATTACTCATTACGGTTACTACCAGTTTATTATCCTTTAACTGGTTTCGTTCCTTTAAAGCCAAGGCACAGATCACTAGAATTTGGTCCCCGTCTATTATTCGCCCCTGTTCATCTACAGCCAAAACCCGATCCGCATCCCCGTCATGGGCCAAACCCAAGTGGGCTTGTTCCGATACAACACCGGCCTGCAAAGCAGTAAGGTGGGTAGAGCCGCAGTTGCAGTTAATATTAGTGCCATCCGGATCAGAAAATAAGGTAACAACCTCCGCCCCCAGCTCCCTTAGTAATTTGGGAGCAAGTTCAAAAGCAGCTCCGTGAGAGCAATCCAGCACAATTTTAAAGCCATTCAAGGACCCTTTAAAATGGCTTTTAATATGTTCTTTATAAAGTTCTCCGGCACTTTCGACTTCGTAGACACGACCCATCCCCCCTCCCGTGGGAAAAGGGAGTTTTCTTTCTAAATCAATTAAGTTCTCCAACTCCAATTCGGTTTCGTCCGATAGCTTCATTCCCTGTTCGCTAAAAAATTTAATCCCATTATCCGGAAAAGGGTTATGGGAAGCGGAAATAACAACACCCGCTGATTTGTCTAATTCCTTCGTTAAGTAAGCCACTGCCGGAGTCGGTATAACTCCCAATCTGTACACATCTACACCTACCGAGCATAACCCTGCAATTAAGGCAGCTTCCAACATATCCCCCGAAATACGGGTGTCTTTCCCAATTGCAACCCCTTTGCCGCTTCCTTTGATACTTAAGAGATACCCGGCGGCCCTGCCAAGTTTATATGTTAACTCCGCTGTCAGCTCCTTATTAGCTACCCCGCGAATTCCATCCGTGCCAAATAGTTTCGTCAATAGTTATCCTCCTTTTTACACCATTATTCCAACTCAATTGTAACCTTAATTAACGGGGAAATGCCTAAAGAAGAACCCTCCGGCAATTCCAATTCTACCTCCGTCACTAAAACATCCTCCGCTTCGGCTAAATCTATGGGCCTGGTATAGAGGTAATCTAAATCCTCCAAAAGCTCCCAACGTCCATATAATTCCGCCAGCTCGGGCTGAACAACGACTTGTTTAATGCTTTTGCCCGGTTCCAAACCAACAAGGATCGGTTTTAGGACGAAAATCTTAGAGGGTAAGTTCCTTAAAACTGGTACAAATATTTCCACCGTTGAAGGCTGGATTTTAACCCAGTCCTGAAGGGAGTTGCCATCCGCATCAAAAATTTTAAGGGGGACCCTTTCCAAATAGCTTTCTCGCTGTTCCCTTAGGGTTATGTCAGCCACTACATCCGCCACCTTATCCAAAATACTTTTAGGGCCGGAAATAAGCACCTCCGTTGGGCTGACCGTGGGCTCCAAAGCCATATAATTACTGGGTATTTCACCGCTAATTGCAGGTCGTACGGGCATTTGAATTTGTGTAGTTTGATCAATTTTAATAGATACTATGGAGGGGTTAATATTTACAATCTCTACTCCAAAGGGCAAGCTTGCCTGCACGGGCACAACATTGCTTCCGATCTCCGCATCCTTTAGGCTGACATAGGCCAAGTAATCCCTGGAAGTAAAATTATTTAAAATAGAATCCCTTGCCTGTACCCTAATATTAACCGTTGCCGGCTTATTCTCTACCATCAAATCAGCAGAAAGATCCCGGGATTCTAGGGGAATCTCATAAAGAGCTTCCCTTACCGGGTTTTGGATTGTAGTTACCCAGGCCCAAGCGGAAATAGCCAAAAGCAAAGATACAATCCGATATGGCAGATTGGTTCTCAAATGCTCCCACAATTTTTACCACCTCCGCCGCCAAAAATAGGTATTTTGTTCAACCGGTTTAATCAATAGGGTTTCTTCAAGGATTTCCCTTAATTTTTTTTCATCCAAAAATCTCAAAAGCTTACCATCATGTGCAACTGATACCACTCCCGTTTCTTCGGATATTACGATGGCTACCGCATCTGAGTTTTCCGACATACCTAATGCCGCCCGATGACGAGTACCCAATTGCTTACTAAGATAAGGATTATCGCTTAGGGGTAAAAAACAGCCCGCCGCTGCTACCCTATCACCCCTTAAAATGGCTGCCCCATCATGTAAAGGGGTGTTGGGAACAAAAATATTTATCAATAATTCTGCAGAAACAACGCTGTCCATAGTAACCCCTGTTTCGATATAATCATTAATGCCTGTTTCTTTTTCAATCACAATCAAAGCACCATATTGTAACTTAACTAAAACCTGAGTAGCCCTCACAACTTCACTGATTAGCCGGGACATATCTTCTTCCCCCAAAAAAGCTAGGGGCCTGGCAAAAAATTTGCCTCTGCCAATTTGTTCAAGGGCTCTCCTTAACTCAGGCTGAAAAACGATGGGCAGTGCCACAATTAACGCCAAACGAACCTGTTCCAAAATCCAGCTGATGGTCCTTAACTGCAAAACATTAACTAAAAAAGAAATTCCTAATAAAATACCTATCCCCTTTATTAATTGGACCGCTCGAGTTCCCCGAATTAAAATAATCAAACGATAAAAAACAAAGGCTATGATGGCTATATCAATAATCGCCCGGGTAATATCTAAGAAGCTATAAGAGTATAGGATTTGAAGAAAGCCCAAATGTATCACCCCTAGTAGATATGGCCTCTGCCGTAAAAGCTAATAACCCTTAAAAGGTATTAATGCTGATAATTATATTTCTATTATAACAAGAAAAAAGAGTCTAGCCAATGAAGTTCCGTCATCTTAATACAATTTTAACTTTTTCCATTTAGTAATCTTTCCATATAAATGTGCTTTTTACCTTCTTTATTTGACAATCTAATCAGTTGCTTAAATGTCGGGTTTCAATTAAAATATAGGGGAAAGAGAGGTGGGTACCCTTGCCTAAAAGGTGGCAATTCATTTTGACTATATTGGCCTTCTGTTCAGGGCTTCTATTGGTGTCTATTATTAATACTAATCAAGCTAACCAAAGTGATGCTGCCACAAATCCTAATGCAGATTTAATTGAAATTATCAATCGGATCGAGACAGAAACGGCATTCTTAGAAGAAACTGTCGAAAGCCGGAGGGAGCAAATCGAAAAAACCCAGGAACTACAGCTCCATGGTGTGGACCAATTATCCGATCTGCAGGGTGAGTTAACTTGGTTAAAAAGGAGAACCGGTTTAACCCAGGTAATGGGACCCGGAGTGACAGTTATTTTGGATGATAATGAGGCGGGGGCTGCCACGGCCAAGGCCGCAGAACCCTATACCTTTGATCCGGGCAATTATATTATCCATGATAAGGATCTGCTTTATTTAGTTAATGATTTAAAAAACGGTGAGGCAGAGGCAATATCCATCAACAACCAAAGAATCATTTCCGTTAGTGATATTCGTTGCGTCGGAACGGTTATTTTAGTCAATTCTACCCGGCTGGCCCCACCATATGAGGTAAGGGCCATTGGAAACCAGGAAAAACTGGAACAAGCCGTTAAAGAGGGGCAAATATATCCTTGGCTTAAGGCCCGTGAGTTCCCTATTAAATTTACTATAGAGGACAGTCTGCAACTACCTTCTTACAAAGGAAGCTTTCAAACTTCTCACCTGCAACTAACTAAGGAGGCCGAAGAAACAGATGAACAAAACTAGACACTGGTATCTTTTTCTTACCCTAATATTTATTGTGCTCGGTTTTTTGCTTTCCACTCAATTTATTACCCAGCAAAAGGTTTTAGGTGCTCTAGACAGCCAAAAAAAAGAGGACCTAATCAATGTATGGAAAAACCTTGACGAAAGAAAGAGAACCTTAGAAGCGGAAGTTCAAAAGCTTAATTCATCCTACTTTAGCCTTTTGGAGGAATCGGAAAAAGAAACCACTGCCATCAAAGCCCTTACCGGTGATCTGGCAACTTTAAAGCTGGCTAGTGGCATTGCCCCTGTTACCGGTCCGGGCATTGCCATTACTATTACGGGAGATGCCCCTTTGTTGTTTTTAGATTTAATTGATTTAACTAATGAGCTTTGGGCCACCGGGGCAGAAGCCATTTCCATTAATGAGCACCGCATCACGGGTAATACGGCAATTTGGGAGGCCACGGATTCCTTTCCTGTCTATATAACTGTTGATAATGAAAAACTGCTTTACCCGATTGTAATTAAAGCCATTGGTGATCCCCACACTTTGGAAAAAGGGCTTACCTTTACCGGGGGGCTTATAGATATCTGGCAAACACAATTTTCCATTTATCCCGAGGTACAACAAAAGCAGGAATTAAATATTCCCGCGATACAAAGCTATCCTTCCTGGATCTATGTCAGCCCCGTATCCTCCCAACAGGCTTTTGATCGGGAAAATAGCCCCTTATTCCCCGCATAAGCAGCTTTTGACAGTAATCCTCGGGGATGTGCCCATCCGTTCTTGTTTAACCGCCTACGCTCCTTTTGTAGCCTTTAAATCCGGTAGTAAAAAACAAGGCAATTTTAAAGGGCCAGGATGAATATTGTCTTTTGAGCAGTCTTCTTTCTTCATGTAACCTAGCTAAGCTTCTTTGCAATTCTTGATTAGCGTATTGTAAACTATCCAGCTGATGCTCTTTTTCCAGCAACCCTCTTTGCAAGCGGTCAACCTCTATTTGGGCCTCCTCCGTCAAATGGTTCAAGCTGCTTTGAAGCTGCATTGCTCTTGCTTCAACCTGCTCCAGCTTAACTTTAAATTTATTTCTTTCACTCCTTAAGTTTAAAAGCTGCCCCCCTTGGTAATCTAGATGCTCCAAAAGGTCCTTCTTCTTTTGTTCCAAATGATCATTTTCACTGCGCAAATGGTTATTCTCCACCGTCAAATGCTCTTTAGCCGCCGCCAACTCCTCAATTCTTGCCCTAAAGATAACTTCCTCCTCCCGATGGTGCTCCCTTAAATAGCGCAGCTCTTCCTCTAAATTTATTTTTATTTTTTCCAGGCCTTCATAATCTTCTACTGTTACAGCCACCTGCTGCTGCACTTCACTTAACAACGCAGTTAGTTGGGCTTTTTCCTGTTGCCAACTTTGAAAACCCTGCCTCATTATAAAATTACAATACCAATTACCCTGCTTATCCTGTTCATAATAAAAATTCTCCACCAAAATATCAATTAAGTCCTTCTGCTTAATACCCGCTAGCAACTCCGCCAGGGCAATTAAATTATCTTCTTCTATTCCCCGGGGGTAGAGCTGCAGAATTTCCGCAATAATTTCTTCCGGCATCAGTATCAAAGCCGCAACCCTACTTTTGAGAGAGTTTAGTTTTTTTATTCTCAGCCCCTCTGCGTACACCTCCGCTTCCCTTTCACCGCTGTTTCTCAACTCTAGCCGCAAAGTTGCCGCCGAAAAACCCAAATCCAGCTTGCTGCCTGCTTCCAATTGATGATACTCGAACCAAGGCTTTAATCCATAAAGACATTCCTGATCTTTGAGATACCAAATGCCTATCCTGTCCTGATCAAAATCCAGTTTTAAATAAGCAATCTTAGGCAGCTTTTTAAATAGCTCCACCATTCTTTTGTTCAGTCGCAGAATTCCCTTTTCCAAATCCAGTGAAGATAAGATATACTGCCTCTTGGTAACATCAGCTTCACCGATAATTAGCATTAATTCCGCTTCTTGCAATACATTAATTTCCCTTTGCCTCATAAAAGACAGCTCATCAACTGCTGTTATGTCTTTAATAATTCCGTCCAGAATACTTTGCAAAAACCAATGCTCGCTGTCTAATTGTAGGAAACGCTGATCCCCGGCAATTATCCAATCCAAATTTGTATCCGCCACATCCAATTGGGCTATTTCCTTTGCCAAATATTTTGTGGTTAAGGGTTTTTGTTTAATTTGAAATAAACGAACCGCTTGCTGGAGTTCCTCCTTCCCCATTTCCCAAATTATCTGCCAGTGAGTTAAAGCCCATTTTCCATTTTTTAATCTGATAAAACGACCATCATAGGCAAAATCCTGCTCTTTCTTTTTATTTTCGGTCAAATTGTTCTCTTTAGCCAAAGTCAATAATTCCCGGAAACTGGCCGGGCGGCCTAAGGTAGTTAAGTACTGGTAAAAGGGATTATTATTGGGATTGCCTTTTGCATCTAAAAACCAAGTATTATCTTTAAAATAAAAGGAAATATTATTAACCAAACATCTTTTCAAATTCTGACCTAACTTCTCCAGCTCCGACACCGGCACTTTTTCCTCCACCAGTCGGTAAATGCTTTCAAAATCTAGGCCCTTATGATATACAGCTTGTTTCACATGATCTAAAAGATTTGCCACCCGCCCGTTAATTTTAACAAAACCAATCGGCAGGCTGTTATTCAGTTTAGTTCTTTTCCCTTTGACATTCCCTTTATTTTTGCTCATAGTTTTGCTCCTTTCAACAGTTACCATATGTTGGTAGGTATTTAGCTAAAGCCGGGAAATAATCCTTCGGGAAAAACCACCTCTTTTGTCTAATCTTTTAAAAAGAAAGTCGGTTTTCATTTTACACAATTACTAGTATAAATACATTGCCATTTTACATACTAAGATTAAGGAGGTGACAAAGATGACAAAAAGAATATTATTTGCCTTTACTATTTTTGCCCTAGTGACTTTTAGCCTAATGGGCTGCACCCCCACACGAAAGCCGGTTCCGCCAGGGCCGCAGCCGCCTAGCCAAAATCAAGTAACACCGGCGCCAAATAATGCGGGGGATGCGGACCTAAAGCAAAGGGCGGATAAAATTGCGGATAATGTCAACAAAATTCAGGGGGTAGAAAAATCCCATGTGGTGCTAAGTGAAAACACAGCGTATATAGGTTTAGATCTAGAAAAAGATGCAGAAGGCAATTTGGTGGATAAAGTAAAGAAGGAAGCCGAGGCAGAAGCCAAAAAGACTGATAGCAAACTAAAAAACATTATGGTAACTACTGATACCGACTCAGTGGAAAGAATCAAAAAGGTTGCCGAAGGCGTTAAGGAAGGTAAACCTCTTTCCAGCTTTGGCAAGGAGTTGGAGGAAATCGGACGCAGATTAAAGCCCTCCACCGAAATGTAACTAAAAAAACCGACTAAATCTATCCCTTCTTACCCTCATAAAAAAACAGCATCCACCAGTTATTAAGTGGATGCTATTTTTTAACGGCCGGTCTTATCCCGGCCCATTTCCATTATTTCTGTCGTTTCATCAAGAAAAAGTCAATACTATCCAGCAGGGCACGCCAGCTGGCTTCGATGATATCCGTGGAAACTCCCACGGTATTCCAAGCGCCGGTTACATCCCTGGATTCAATCAAAACCCGCACAGTGGCCCTGGTTGCATCCTTTTCATCTAGGACTCTCACCTTATAGTCACTTAAATGCATCTTTGCAATCTCAGGGAAAAATTCCTCCAAACCTTTACGCAGGGCATTATCCAGTGCGTTAACCGGTCCGTTGCCTTCCGCTGCGGTATGCACCATTTTGTCGTCCACTCTGATTTTTATCATGGCCTCGGACAGGGTTTCACCTTGGGCAGATCTTTCGGATAAAATTTTAAAGGAATCAACCGAAAAATAGGGCTTGAATTCACCGGTATTTTTCTTTAAAAATAATTCCAAGGAGGCCTCCGCCCCTTCGAACTGATAGCCTTTAAATTCCATTTCTTTGATGTTTTGAATCAATTCTTTTGTCACCTTTTTGTCAGAAAAGTCCAGGCCCAGCTCTTCCGCCTTACCGATTAAATTTGAAGCGCCGGATAGCTCGGATACCAAGATTCGCCGGGTATTGCCAACTGCCTCCGGCAGTAAATGCTCGTAGGTTTCCGGATGCTTTAAAACCGCACTGACATGGACTCCCGCCTTATGGGCAAAAGCACTCCTCCCGACAAAGGGTTGATCATTATGCTGAACTAAATTAGCAATTTCACTGATATAACGAGAACAGTCCGTCAGCTGTTTCATCTTATTCTCCGGTAAAAGTTGATACTTTAGTTTTAACTCTAAATTTGGAAGAATACTGCAAAGATTCGCATTTCCGCAGCGTTCCCCTAAGCCATTAATGGTACCTTGAATCTGAATTGCACCTGCTTCAACTCCTGCCAAAGTGTTGGCCACGGCCAGATCTCCGTCATTATGGCAGTGCATTCCCAAAGGGGTTTCAAAAAGACTGGCAACAACCTCGGTAGCCGCTCTTATTTCTGCCGGCAGACTCCCTCCATTGGTATCACATAGAATTAACCAATCTGCCCCTCCCCGGGCCGCCGCCCCCAACACCTTTAAGGCGTACTCCGGATTGTTTTTATAGCCATCAAAAAAATGTTCGGCATCAAAATGAACTTCCATACCCCGCTTTTTAAGATAGCTGATGGAATCCTCCACCATCAATAGGTTTTCCTCCAAAGTGGTGCCCAAGGCTTCAAAAACGTGAAGATCCCAGCTTTTACCGAAGATGGTCACTGCGGACACACCCGAACTGATAAGGGCTTGCAGATTTGCATCCGATTCAGGTTTTGTGTTAGGCCGTCTAGTGCTGCCAAAGGCAGTTAGTTTAGCATGGTCAAAACTCAACTCCCCGGCTCTTTGATAAAACTCTTGGTCCTTGGGATTCGAACCGGGCCAACCCCCTTCAATATAGTCAACCCCCAAATTATCCAGGCAAGCGGCTATTTTCAGTTTGTCATCAACGCTTAGGGAAACTCCTTCTCCCTGGGAGCCATCCCGAAGTGTTGTATCGTAAACATAAATTTTTTTCATATTTATACCTCTTCCAAGTATTTGCACACTAGATCCCCCATGGTGCCGGTATCAACCAGTTTTGCACCTTCTTCCATTATATCCGGGGTTCTGTAGCCTGCCTCCAACACCAAAGAAATTGCGGCTTTTATTTTTTCCATAGCCTCAGGCAAATTAAAGGTATACTGTAGCATCAAAGCAGCAGAAAGTATTGTTGCCAAGGGATTTGCTTTTTGTTGGCCTGCAATATCCGGGGCTGAACCGTGGGCTGGTTCATAAAGAGCCACCTTACCGCCGATACTGGCGGAAGCCAGCATACCAATGGAACCGGTTAGCATGGAAGCCTCGTCAGTTAGGATATCCCCAAACATATTTTCAGTCACAATCACATCGAATTGGCTGGGCTTTCTGATCAATTGCATGGCGCAGTTATCTACATACATATGCTCCAGCTCCACCTCCGGGTAGTCCCGATGGATTTTAACAGCCATCTCTCTCCACAACCTGGAGCTTTCCAGTACATTGGCCTTATCCACGGAAGTAAGCCTTTTTCCCCTCTGCAGGGCTGTTTCAAAACCTAAACGGAGAATCCTTTCTATTTCTTCTGTTGTATAAGCCAGCACCTCCAGCACTCTTTCACCGGTAGGAGTTTTTTCCCGGGTTTTATCACCAAAATAAATACCTCCGGTTAGTTCCCTAATAACCACTAGGTCGGTCCCTTTGACGACCTCCGGCTTTAAAGTTGAAGCATTAATCAAGGCAGGAAATAAAAAGGCAGGTCGTATGTTTCCGTAAAGGCCCAACCTTTTACGCAAGGGCAATAAAGCAGCAACCTCAGGCCTTTGCGATACCGGTAGGGTATCCCACTTCGGTCCCCCTACCGCCCCCATCAAAATACCATCACTGGCTTGACAGAGTTCTACTGTTTCCTCCGGCAAGGGGCTACCTGCGGCATCAATGGCCGCACCGCCAATTAAACCCTCGGTAAATTCAAACTGCAAGTCATATGCACCGGCAATAATCTCCAATACCTTTTGCGCCTCCGGGATTATTTCTCTGCCGATCCCATCTCCAGGTAAAACTGCAATTTTAGCCATTTTTAACCCCCTTTTCTCTGACATAAGCCATCAAACCCCCGGAGGAAATTAATTCCTGCATGAACCCGGGAAAGGGTTTGGCCTGGTAGGTTTCTCCCCGGGTTAAGTTGGTAATTACACCGGTTTCCGCCTCTATCTCTATTTGGTCACCCTCATTAACAGCCTCTGCTGCTTCTGGAGATTCAAATATCGGTAAACCGATATTAATTGCATTTCTAAAAAATATTCGGGCAAAGGATTTTGCCACAACACCGGAAATCCCCGCATATTTAATAGCTATGGGTGCGTGCTCCCTAGAGCTGCCGCAGCCAAAATTTTTGCCGGCAACGATAATGTCCCCGGGAGTAATTTTATTAACAAATTCTGGATCCGCATCCTCCATGCAGTGTTTAGCCAACTCCATAGAATCAGAGGTGTTCATATAGCGAGCTGGAATAATAGCATCTGTGTCAATATCATTACCAAATTTAAAAGCTCTTCCTTTAAACAGCATCTTCATCAACCTCCTTGGGATCGGCTATTCTGCCTAAAACGGCACTGGCAGCAGCAATTGCCGGACTGGACAGATATACTTCGCTTTGCGGATGTCCCATCCTACCTACAAAATTTCGATTAGTAGTGGATACAGCCCTTTCCCCTTTAGCCAAAATACCCATATGACCTCCTAAGCAGGGGCCGCAGGTGGGAGTGCTGAAGACACCGCCTGCTTGAACAACCGTTTCCGCTATTCCTTCTCTCACAGCTTGTAAATAAATTTCTTGAGTACCCGGTAGAACAATCAACCGAACCCGGGGGTGAACTACCTTATCCTTTAACAGTTTGGCGGCAATCCGTAAATCTTCAATTCTGCCATTAGTACAGGAACCGATAACAACCTGGTCAATTTCCACCTTACCCACCCGACTAATGGGACGGGTATTTTCCGGCAAATGAGGAAAAGCAACCTGAGGCTCAATTTTGGAAACATCTATTTCAATGATCCTATCATAGTTGGCATTTGCATCACTTTGGTAGAGGGTATATGGTCTTTTTGCTCTTTTTTCAATATAAGCAAGGGTCTTTTCATCCTGCTCAAAAATACCGTTTTTGGCCCCGGCTTCAACCGCCATATTAGCCATAGTAAAACGACTATCCATTGACAACTCTTTAATGGTTTCGCCGGTAAACTCCATGGCCATATATCTGGCTCCATCCACCCCAATTAAGCCAATCACATAAAGAATTAAATCCTTACCACCAACATAAGGCTTGAGCTTGTTATAAAAAACAAATTTAATGGTTTCAGGCACCCTAAACCAGGATTCCCCGGTGGCCATTCCCGCCGCCATATCAGTACTGCCCACACCTGTGGCAAAGGCACCAAGTGCACCATAGGTGCAAGTATGAGAATCAGCCCCAATGATTAAATCCCCGGGCAATACCAAGCCCTGTTCCGGCAACAAACAATGTTCGATGCCCATCCTACCCACTTCAAAATAATTGGTTAAATTATATTTATAGGCAAACTCTCTTAGCACCTTAGCCTGTTCCGCCGATTTTATATCCTTATTCGGAGTAAAATGATCCGGCACCAGCACAACCTTATCGGGGTCAAAAACTTTATTCAGCCCCAAGTTTTCAAATTCTTTGATCGCAACGGGGGCAGTTATGTCATTTCCCAATACAATATCTAATTTTGCGTTAATTAATTCGCCAGGTTCTACGTATTTTTTTCCGGCATGAGCTGCTAAGATTTTTTCACTAATTGTCATTCCCATTGGCAACACTCCTTTTTAAAAGTTTATCTACCATTTTGACCAATGATGCCTTCCCCCAGGTCATACACTCCTTTATTAAGGGCGTTGAGATAAGCCTTGGCACTTGCTTCAATTATATCTGTACTAAAGCCCCTGCCTATAAAAACTTTATTTTGAATCGCCAACCGCACGGTAACCTCTCCCATAGCATCCTTACCGCCGGTAACGGCGTTTAGACCATAATGCTTTAAATCCACTATGATTCCGGTAATTTTATCAATAGTCTTAAAAACGGCATCCACCGGACCATCACCGCAACCCGCTTCTTCCAAGAGTTGATCACCGGCTAAAATTCCCACCGTAGCCGTGGGCACAACCCGATTGCCGCTGGAGATATGCAAATGCTCCAATTGAAACTTCTCCGGTATGATTTGAATTTCATCTTCTACAATGGCCTCTAAATCCCTATCGGTAATCTCTTTTTTGCGGTCCGCCATGTTTTTAAATCTTTGAAAGGCCTTATCAAGGTTTTCATCCGTTAGCTTATAACCTAGCTCGGACAGACGCTCCCTAAAGGCATGGCGACCGGAATGCTTGCCCAGAACAATATTTTTGATGGACAAGCCGATGGTGGCCGGATTCATAATTTCATAAGTGGTTCTTTCTTTTAGAACCCCATCTTGATGAATGCCGGATTCGTGAACAAAAACATTTTTACCCACAATAGGCTTATTGCTGTGGATGGGCATACCCGTCATACTGCTAACCAGGCGACTGGTTCGATAGATTTCTTCCAAGTTAATTCCGGTATATAAATTATATTGATCTTTTCTGGTGGCTAGAGCCATTACAACTTCTTCTAAGGAAACATTGCCGGCTCTTTCGCCGATGCCGTTAATGGAACCCTCCACCTGTCTAGCCCCATTTTTCAGGGCAGCTAAGGTGTTAGCAACAGCCAAACCCAAATCATTATGACAATGAACGCTAATGATACCCTTATCTACATTAGGTACCCTATTGGTGATATTGGCAATAAAACTGCCAAACTCATCCGGGGTGGCGAAGCCGACGGTATCAGGAATATTGACCACTTTTGCCCCGGCTTCAATGGCAGTCTCCACCACCCGGCAAATAAAATCCCGGTCCGTTCGGGAGGCGTCCTCCGGGGAATATTCCACATTATCCGTATACCTGCGGGCGTAGATAACAGCCTTTTTAATCGCTTCTAAGACCTCTTCCCTGGACATCCTTAACTTGTGCTTCAAGTGAATATCTGAGGTGGCAATAAAGGTGTGAATACGTGGATTTTTCGACCCCTTTAATGCTTCCCAGGCTCGGTCAATATCTTTTTCCGCTGCCCTGGCCAAAGCGCAAATTTCCGGTCCTTGAACAGAATCAGCTATGGCTTTGACCGCCTCAAAGTCCCCCTGGGAAGTAATTGGAAAACCCGCTTCAATTATATCTACCCCGAGGCGTGCCAATTGGCCGGCTATTTCCAGCTTTTCTTGAATATTTAAGCTCACTCCGGGGGATTGCTCCCCATCCCGCAGGGTAGTATCAAAAATATAAACTCTGTTCGCCATAACCACTATCCTTCCTCGGGGTAATGGATCATTTCATCCAAACCCTTTTCATTTGGGACGATGGGATAAACATATTCCTGATCACTGATGACGCATTCAATCAAAGTTAACTTCCCATTATCCAAGGCTTCTTTTAACACATCTTCCACTTCATCATAGTTAGTAATGCGATAGCTGGCCGCATTTCTATAGGAACCAATTAAATGAACAAAATCGGGGTTACCGGTAAATTCAACACCGGCATAACGTTCCTCCACAAAGAAGTGCTGTAGCTGTTTAACCATACCTAAGTAACTATTATTAAATAGCAAAATTTTAATGGGCAAATTGTTTTCGGTTGCAGTTCCCAATTCTGCCATATGCATTTGAAAACTGCCATCCCCTGTCACTGCAACTACAGTAGCATCAGGTGCCGCTATTTGGGCACCCACCGAAGCGGGAAAACCATAACCCATCGTACCCAAACCACCGGAGGTGAGAAAAGTTCTCGGTTTCAAAAACTTGTTATACTGGGCAGTCCACATTTGATGCTGGCCCACATCAGCGGTGATAATACTATTTCTGCCTTCCAGCAACCCCGCCAGTTTTTCCAATACATATTGAGGTTTCAGTAAAGCCTTA
Source organism: Bacillota bacterium (assembly GCA_041655595.1). GTDB lineage: Bacteria > Bacillota > DULZ01 > DULZ01 > DULZ01 > JBBAFB01. The sequence continues at coordinate 616 of JBBAFB010000042.1, read as the reverse complement.
TAATCTCCATAAATCAGGGGGCAGCCCTTTTTAATCTGGTGAACTTCCTCGATCCATTCAGGATTTTCCTTCTTAGGCACCAACTCCAGCAAGTCTTCCAGCACCAAACGAACATCCCCCACAATAGGTAAATCCACAAGAACATTTTTACTTATTTCAGCGGGATCTACGTCCACATGCACAACCTTTGCCTTAGGGGCAAAACGTTCCACAGATAGGGTTACCCGATCGTCAAACCTAACTCCCAAGCCGATTAGCAAATCGGATTCCTGTACAGTAATGTTGGCACAGGGCAGGCCATGCATTCCCAACATACCTATGGAAAGGGGGTGATTCTCGGGGAATACCCCTAAACCCTGCAGGGTAGTAGTTACAGGTATATCAGCCTTTTCTGCCAAAGCCAGTAGCTCCTGGTGGGCATCGGCATGAACCACCCCGCCTCCCGCATAAATTAAAGGTTTTTTGGCTTCTTTAATTAACTCCGCCAGGCTGCGAATTTGAGATGAATGTCCCCTGAGAGTAGGCTTATAGCCTCTTAATTCTACTCGTTCCGGTACCTGATATTTTTTCAAAAGACCTCCGGAAACATCCTTCGGTATATCAATTAAAACCGGCC
>JBBAFB010000041.1:0-16164 GCA_041655595.1 Bacillota bacterium | reverse complement strand
GCAAAGGAACGCCTGATGGTATCAACCCCTCCAGAAGGTGGAGAACCAGAGCCTGTGCTACCAAGATACTGAGAATTACTATTTTTTTAGTGCCACCCATGTCGCCTTCACATCCTAAAAGGAAGCGTTGTCACTTATTTATCCGGATAATCTCCCGTAATCAGGGCTATGGTTTTGTTGGGCAGGCAAACAATGCTTTCACCCACATCCTTGATAATCCCTCGTTTAACGCATATCTTGTTGGGACAAACCACATCCTCCACAAACACACCCTCTGGCCCGTAACTGAACCGGATATATTTGCCATCCTCAAGTATTATTTCTTTTTTGGTTTGTTTCGCAATCAAATTAAGAGGAATCCTATCGACTACCTTGCCATTCACTTGTATGACCAGGGCTTTGTTTTCCTTTTCCCCACCGACCATACCTACAAAATACCAACCTGTTACCGCAACTAATAAGATCACTGCAATCACCAAATCACCTTTTTTTATTTTTTTAAACAATTTTTCACCATCTTTGCAGCTGCTGTACAAGTCGGTATTCATCTTTAGCAATTGTAAATTCTTTGATGCCGGGGGTACAATAGACTTTTTTATCCTTAGTAATAAAAATTGCCTCGGTATGTTCCACCCTTTTTATTAATTCCAGGCCTTTTTCCAGGCCCGACAGGAAAGCAGCGGTGGATAAAGCATCCCCATCGGCTGAATTCTTAGTAATAACAGAAACACTTACAAGTTCATTGTTTCCGGGGTAACCGCTAAAGGGATTAATAAGGTGATGATAATAATTGCCACCTTCGATGAAATATCTTTCATAGCTTCCAGAGGTCACCAAGGATGCATCTTCTAAAAAATATACCCCTATGAATTCCCCTATGGGGCCAAAAGGATCCTGAATGCCAAGTTTAAAGGGATCACCATTTGTATTGCCACCTAAGGTTAAGACATCCCCGCCTAAATTTATAATTGCCGATGTTATGTTATATTTTCTTAATATCTTTGCTGTTTCATCGGCGGCAAATCCCTTGGCAATTCCACCTAAATCAACCATCATGTTTGCTCTGGCCAGTTTTGTTTCCCTCTTTGTTTCGTCCAATAACAATTCTTTAAAACCAACAAGGTTTATTTTCTCTTCAAGCGCTTTAGCGGAAGGTATTTTTGCCTCCCCGGTACCGATGCCCCAGAGCTTGACCAAGGGACCTACTGTTAAATCAAATAATCCAGCTGTGAGTTCAGAATAATATTTTCCTTTTTCCAAGATAAAAAAGGTTTCCGGACTTACCTCTACCCAACCTTCACCGGCATATTGATTTAACCGGGTTATTTCGCTGCCCTCCAAAAACGATGATAATTTTGCCTCCAGCTCTTCTATTCTTCTGAAGGCTTCCGACAATGCTTCTTCTCCGACCTCGTCATCAATTTCGTCGTAGATGGAAACTTGAACAAGGGTCCCCATTAGAAATCCCATTTTTGATTTTGGGGTTATATTTTTTTGTTCTTCTTGATCAGCGCATCCCGTTAGCAAAAGGATTGCTAAAAAAATCAGCAATCCCGGTTTCCGGTTTTCCAACGACTAAAGCCCCCCCGCCTCCAAAACAGCCTCACGAACTGCGTTAATGATACCAAAGGAAGTCAAAGAAGCACCCGATACCACATCTACCTCCAGTGCTTGTTTTTCCAAAATCTCCTTGGGTATTGTCTGCATCGCTTTGGCGTAATAATCCACTCCAATTTCCATATGGGATAAAATTTTAATCCCGACGACCATATTATTGGCTATTTTAACCTCAACCCTTAGCCTGGGACTGTAACCGTATGCTTCTCCCGTGTAGGTGCCATCAGCCAACTTTAGATCCGTAAATGCAAAATAATAATCGAGCTTTTCAGTTTCTTCCTCTTTTATGCCCTTTTCCGTCCTGGGATCCTCTTGTCCGGGTTGGTTTTCTTCCGGCTCCTCTTCCAACCTTATTTCGGGAGGTTTTGGCATTAAGTCCGGATCAATTGCTATTTCGTATTTTCCGGGATTTCTAATTTCTGCGAGAATTTTAAAGAAATTTATCCCGCCTACATCGATCACGTGCCAAACTGTTAATATTATAAAGACCAGCGTTAACTGCCCGTGCAAACGCAACCAGCCGCTTTTAAGAAATCTTTTGAATATCCAGCCTAAACCTAGAGCAATCAAAGGTAACCAGCTGACGGTACCGACATTTATTGACCATGGGGTTGTAGATGAATACAGTCCATGAATTGCAGCCAAGACAGTCGCTCCAAAACCAAGCCAGATATGGGGCCATTTAAGACTTTTTTTTATCTTGATCAAGCCTATTTTCCGTTGACCCCTGGAATTTTGTACACCTTTACGCAGGAAGTAACTGGTACACAAAAAAATTGAAAGAAAAACTGCTACCCATGCAAATACGTAGTTAAGTATAAAGATCTGATGCATCTATTAATTACTCCCTCAAAATTCTATTTTAGATAAAATAAATTTTATTATACATGACCCCTACAATTGTTTCAATGAGATAAGTTGCAATTCATTACCCACTTGAAGATTGCAAGTTTAACTGCTCAACACTCCTAGTTAAAAGCTCCCCAAATTAACAATCCGTAAGCCATTACCAATAGACCCCTAAACTGAAAGCAAACAGGCTTCTTACAATTAATTTTACAATAGGTTCGGACATTTGCCTTTGTAGAACCTCACAAAAAAAAGGAGCCTCTCCTGTGGAAAACTCCATTTTAAAAATACTACTAATTTTCACCGTAATCATCCATGTTTGAAATTTGCAAGGCAATATATATATTGACAAGGTGATCCACCTGATTAAGATCCATATCTAACAATTCTTCTATTTTTTTCAGTCGGTTACGCAAAGTGTTTTCGTGAATAAATAAGGACTTCGCCGAACTAGCTACTTGGGCTCGCCGATCAACATATGTTCTGAGGGTGTTTAGCAAATCCGTTCCCATCTCTAAATCGTAAGCCACGACTTTCCAGAGAATCCTATTTTTAAATTCTTGTAATTCTTCCGCCGGTGCTGTAAAAATAAATTTCAAAAAACCCATTTCATCAAAAAAACAAATACTACCCATATCAAATGCCCTGCTTAACTCAACAGCAATCTTTGCTTCTTGGTAGCCTTTATACAAATCTGCTAAAGAATTCCCCACGGCACCAATTCCCATGCGAACATCTTTTATAAAATTGTAATTAAGGTTACTTAAATATTCCTTGCCAAATTCCGTTATGGCACCCTTGATTGAGCTGTTGGGTAAATTTATAAGTGATAGAATCACAACAATCTTTTCGTTAATAATGGTATAAACAGGTTTAAAAGAATTAAATTGACTAGGTCCCGTTTTTTTTGCTGCCAAAATTTTATCTAAGGGGACATCTACTACCGCTATTCCATAAGGCCCATCCACACTCCAGTGAAGATGTTTGGCTTTCTCATAAAGAACCAGTTTTGAATCATAATTATTATACAAAACATCATAAACAATTTCATCCATAAAGCTTGTTCGCTCGGTTTCCTGATCTAATTGTGCTTTTAGAGCTAATAAAATGGTTATCGCTACCTGCTGAATTGTCATCTTTTGTGTAGCCGTTAACCCCCGAAGCGACGATAAAACAATGAGATTACCATAATGACTGCCGGGTACTTTTAATTGCAAATAAACATAACTAACTGGGCCATTTTTTGTTTGCCATTGGCCCTCACTAAGACCATTCTCCTCTGAAAAATAATTCACTTTAATTTTATCATTTTTCCCTGGCTCGAGGGGAAAAAATGCCCCAACATCGTGGGTTCCACCCACTGGGGAATGAATTGTCAAAACCCGATTGGCTGCGTCAGTAACAAGAACAGTTTTTCCAACTTCTTTTGCTATGGCCCCGGCAATAAAGGAAATACTATGGCCTTCTGCTAAAACCATAATCGAGTGAATAAATTGGCTTGTGCAGGATATTTTCATTTCCACACATCCTTTCATGCAATATCGTAAGGCCCAAGTTACACTAAAAAATCTGTTCTAATAACCGATGATTATAAATTCCCCCTCACAGTCTTAATACTTGTTTTCCATATCTTAATGGAAGGTAGCGTATTGCGGGTCTTGTTATTTGAATTTTTGCAACACCAGGCAACCTTCGAACTATATCAAGATTTCTACTCTCAACTTCACTGATATCAATTAAACGTAGTGCCTCAACCGGGCAGGCTGCAACACAAACGGGCAACTTCTTTTCATCTAATTTTTCTTGACATAAATCGCATTTCACCGCTTTACCGGTCAAGGTATTCATTGCCACCCCCTTAAAAGGGCAACCTCTTACACAAATACCACAGCCCGTACATCTTTCCTCATTTAGCAATACTATTCCATCCCGACGCTTACGAAGAGCATGTTCCGGACAAAGGCGGAAACACTCCGGGTTACTACAATGGTTACATGCAGTGGAAAGATAATATTTTATTATTTGGGCACCTTTTCGTAATTCATGTAACTCAACATTCCGCAAATAAACCCCAATAGGCAGCCCTTTTTCTTCTGCACAAGCTGTTATACAAGTTCTGCAACCCAAGCAACGATTGGTATCAAATAAAAAGCCCAACTGTTTTCTCAACATCCTTCACGCCCTTACCAAATTTACATAGGTATCATTAAAGGCCAAACCCTTACCATCAGCATACTCTTCTCCCAAATCCGTATCAACTAAAGCAATAATACTATTAAATTCAAATTCCTGTTCAAATTCACAGCCCAGGTAAACAACAACTATATCAGTAGGCATAGATTTTGAGAGGCTTGCGGGCAAGACTATTTCATTTAACTGATTATATATTTTTACTTTCATACCCTCTTCCACCCCTATTAAATTAGCTATTTCGGGATGCAGCAAAACCCTGGTTTTTTCAGACAGACCTTTCATACAAACAGAAACCCTATACTGGGAATTGTGAGTGGCAAAATTACGTGTCCGCAGTAGGCGAAAAGGGTATATTCCTGTTTCGCCTACATATAAATCATTATTTCCTAATGCAAGTTCCAAAGGGAATTCATATTTCCCTGATGGCGTCATAAATTTTTTATCTTGCCAAGGTACTTCCGCCAGATCAACCCTTCTGTAATGATCAATTAATTCATGGTAATCGGCTATTCCAAGCCTAGGATACTGGGGTTCCATTTCTAAATTAAGCCAATCACTCGCTAACCGTTTCACGGGAAAGGAGCTAAACCCCGGGGAAAGCTTGTTAAGTTTAATCGCCAGCTCCCGCATTATTTCAAAATCAGACCTACTTTCCCCCAGTGGCTCAATCGCTTTTTGATTGATGGCGGCTCCATAATGCCAATAAGAAACAACAATATCCTCATACTCATAATGAGAAGCCACCGGTAAAAAATAGTCTGCCAATTCAGCCGTAGAAGTAAGGAACTGATCCGCAACTACCACCGTTTCAATCGAATCTAGCGCTTTTTTTACTGCATTTGAATCAGGTGCTTGAGCAACCGGGTTATGATAAGCCACCCATAAAAAATCAATGGGAGGCTCTAAAAACATTAATTCGGCAAAACGCCCTGTGCCTATATAACGGTGCCCATGTACCTCGCCTTTATTTTCGGTACTCGTCGTGGTGCCAGCGGGTTTTATAGAGGCAAATTCCCCTGCAAACTCCCAAGCTTCAAAAGTTGCGTAATGTATATTGCCACCGGACACACCAATATTGCCGGTCATAGCTGATAAAGCAGATATCACACGAAATGCCAACCCTCCCGTTGCAGTATGCTGTACCCCGGCACCCAACCAAATAGTCATTGGTTTACTATTACCAATCAACCTTGCTAAATTTCTAATTTCAACAACAGAGATATCAGTGATAGCCTCAATCTGAGCCAGATCAACCTTTTCCAATAATGCTTTAAATTCAGACCATCCATTTGAGTAACCAATAAGAAAATCCCTATCTATCAAATCCTCATCCAGCAAAACTTTCGCTATTCCAAGAGCAAGTTCTAAATCTCTACCTGGCTTTATCTGGATGTAAAAATCACTTCTGGCCGCGGTAGCTGTCAGAACAGGATCAATTACTACCAGTTTTGCCCCTTTTTCCCTAGCTTCAAAAATATAGCGCATCTGATGAGTGGTTGTCCAGGCAGGATTGCCTCCCCAAATAATAATTAAGTCTGCATTTAGCATATCTTCAGGAAACGGTTTTTTGCACTTTCCGAAGCTCAGGTTCAATGCACTCACACCTGTGGCAACACAGGGGGAACCTACCATTTTGGTAATAAAACCTATACTATTAAAAAATCCTTCGATACTTTTAGAAAGAAGTCCCATATTGCCTAAATACTTGTTAAGACAAACAGGAAATAAATTATTGTTCCGCTTTTTAACAGCAATCAACTTTTTTGCTATCTCGGTTAATGCCTGCTCCCAGGAAATTTGCTCCCACCTACCGGTTCCCTTACCATTTTGTTTCATTGGATGGACTATTCGATCCGGGGCATAAACCTTATTCAACTGTGCATAACCCTTAACACACAAGGTTTTGGTATATTCATCAAGAGGGTCTCCTTTTATTCCCACGATTTTGCCGTTCCTGACCTTGGTTTTAATTCTACATGAAGCCCTGCAATCCGAAGGGCAAACATTGCTGTATGTAAGTTCCATGATCTGCCTCCTTGTTATAGCTGGTGAATTGAGTAAATCTTCTGAAACGATCCCAAAATATTATAATAGATTCTCTATGTTAATAATGATTCCTCTTTTAATTACTAAAATAATAGATTAATGGCTTAATTTTCATATTATAGCTGCTATTTAGCCATTTTTCTACCAACTGCAATGTCCATAGCTGGGGAAAATATGTCCGGTAAAAGCTATCGGACAACAAAAGTTATAAAATTAGGTGGCAAAACCCTAGATGATAAGTTATAATGTGAAAATAATTAAAAATCATAATATTAAGGCTTTCGGCTTTAATAAATTTCCTAAACAAGAGGGTGAGATGGATGGGTGCAACAAAATTATTAATTGTTTTTGCGATCATTTTAATTCTCCTGTGGCGTAAATTCCCTTTGGCTCCGGTTATGGTTGGATCATCGCTATTGCTGGCACTGCTTTACCTGACAACACCACCGGAACTTTTACGGATAATTTGGGATGCTACAAAAAGTCCCGATACCATAGAAATTGCCTCGGTTTTAATCCTAATTATGGTGCTGGAACGCTTATTGCGAGAACAAGGCTACTTAGACCGTATGCTGGATGCATTAACGGGACTTTTTAAGGATCGCAGAATTGTTATGGGACTGCTGCCTGCTTTTATAGGGCTGATGCCCAGTGCGGGGGGTGCTCTCTTTTCGGCTCCCTTAGTGGAAAAGGCTGTTGGGGAAAGGGTTTCTGCAGAAAACAAGGCTTTTATTAACTTTTATTATAGGCATATCTGGGAATTTTTCTTGCCCATTTATCCCGGTATTCTCCTGGCTTCCGCCATTACGAAAATACCGCTGCCCAAAATGATCCTAGGGCTGTTGCCGATGGGATTACTGATGATTTTAATCGGCATTCCTTTTTTAGCGGCTGTTAAGGTTGAGGAAGATCAAAACACAGCCAACAAGACCCTAAAAGCTGACAAAGGCCAATTGCTGAGGGATGCTGTTTCTAGCACTTTACCGGTTTTCTTAGTTGTTGGATTGGTCTTAGCCTCGGTAGGCCCGGCCTTGGCAGTTGCCATTGTGCTCCTTGGCCTAGCAATTAAACACCGCTATACCCCCATTAAGTTTCTGGCCTTGGCCCGTAAAGCAATCGTGCCTAAAACCATCGCCATTATTTGGGGCATCATGTTTTTCAAAGAAACCATGACAGCTACAGGATCTTTGGCTGCCCTGCCGGAATTCTTAGGTAGTTTACCGATTCCCGAAATAGCGGTGGTAGGTCTTCTCAGCTTTTTAATTGCTTATTTAACGGGGCAAACAGGCTTTTATGTGGGCATAGCCTTTCCCTTGGTAGTTGCGGCAGTCGGCGGAAATGTTAATTTACCAACGGCGGTTTTCGTTTTTATTTCGGGGACGGCAGGGACCATGTTAAGCCCTATGCATCTTTGCCTGACTTTAACAATTGACTATTTTAAGGCAGAATTTAATAAGGTTCTAAAAAAGCTGGTCTTTTTGGAAAGCATCATGGTTCTAACAGCCTTGGTTGTTTATTTGATTTTCAAATAAATCGGTAGTTACAAAAGGACAGGTAAGGATTACCTGTCCTTTTTAGATTAACTTGTATTGCTTTAATTTTATCGTCTATTCTTCTTCGGGTTCAGCAACGATTTCCACAGTTTCTTCCACTGCTTCCTCCTCTTCCTCTTCTTCATACTGAGGTGCAACCACACTGACTATAATTTGCTCTGGATCACTTAAAATCGTAACTCCCGCGGGAACGGTCAAGTCTTCCACTTTAACCATCTCTCCAAGATCCAAATCGCTTATATCCACAATGATGCTTTCAGGGATATCCGCCGGCAAGCACTCAATATCAACTTCACGGACACCTAGTTGCAAAATGCCTCCTTGGCTAACTCCTTTAGCTTCTCCTGCAATTACTATTGCGGTTACTGTTGTCAATTTTTCCGTCATGGAAACTTCAAACAGATCTAAATGGATTACTTCCTTGGTAACAGGATGCTTTTGATAGTCCCTAACCAGCACATTATGTTCCCCTTCACCGGCCACTACCACTTTAATAATTTGGCCTGAACCCAGGGCTATTTTTCTCAGTTCCTTGTCAGACAAGGCTAGGTTCAAATTGGCCACATTATTTCCATAAAGAATGCCGGGCACGAAGCCCTGTTTACGCAAGCGTTTTACTTCACCTTTGCCTAATTGTTGTCTTTTTTCTGCTAAAACTTTGGTTATTTCCATACACTTTTCCTCCTCAACCTTCTTTTCAAATTAAAACCTAAAAACGCTATTTAAGTATGTTCTAAGCAGAAGCGCATTAATCCTGCTTCCGACATAAATTGCTCAGCTCAACGGGCTGCCATTCGCGAAGTGGGTAGCCCTGTCCTTTGTTTGCATAATATCTGAACAGTTAATCTAACTATGACGGATTGTCAAAAAGAGTGCTGACAGACAAATCATCAGTGATGCGTATAATGGTTTCCCCCAGTAAAGGGGCCACGGACAGAACCTTAATTTTTGAGGATAGCTTTTCCTTAGGCAAAGGAATTGTATTAGTGGTTACTACCTCTTTGATCACGGATTCGTTTAAACGATCTATAGCGGGTCCTGAAAGTACAGGATGGGTGCAACAGGCATACACCTCTTTTGCCCCCCAATCCATCAAGGCCTGGGCACCTTGGGTGATGGTGCCGCCGGTATCAATAATATCATCAATTAAGATTGCGGTTTTGCCTTCTACATGTCCTATAATATTCATCACCTCTGATACATTTGGGGCAGGTCTTCTTTTATCTATAATTGCTATTTCTGCCTTCAGGCGGTAAGCAAAATTGCGTGATCTACTAACGCCGCCCGCATCCGGGGAAACTACCACCAAGTCCGAGATATCTTTATTTGAAAAATACTGACTCAAAATGGGAGCAGCAGGTAGGTGATCTACTGGGATGTCGAAAAACCCTTGAATTGCATTGGCATGAAGATCCATGGCCAACACTCTTCTAGCACCTGCCTCCACAATTAAATTAGCCACCAACTTAGCTGTGATGGGATCCCTTGCGCGGCTTTTCCTCTCCTGCCTAGCATAACCATAGTAGGGTACCACTGCAGTAATCCGCCTGGCAGAGGCCCGGCGCAAACCATCAATTAAAATCAAAAGTTCCATTAAATTCTCATTTACCGGATAACAAGTGGGCTGTACTACATAAACATCTTGCCCCCTGACGCTCTCCTCAATATTAATACCTATTTCCCCATCGCTGAACCTGCTTACCTTAGCATTCCCCAATGATACTCCTACATAATCGCAAATTTCCTGGGCCAGTGCCGGGTTGGCATTACCGGAAAATATTTTAAATTTGCGCTTACTTCCTGACATATCTATCCACCGCCCTTGCCTATTCCTCTTCTTATATTACTAGTTCTTTAGATTTAATCCTCTTTTTTTGCTTTTTTTTCTTCCCAATCTGCGATTATTCTTTGCTTTTCCCTAGCCACTGCCAAAGAGCCGGCGGGTACATTTTTAGTTAAAGTTGATCCCGCTGCCACATAGGCTTTTTTGCCAATTTTAAGGGGTGCCACTAAATTACTGTTGCTGCCTATAAAGGCTTCATCTTCAATGACAGTTTGATACTTATTCTTCCCATCATAATTGCAGGTAATAGTACCCGCTCCCACATTAACAGATTTACCTAAAATAGAATCCCCCAAGTAGGTTAAATGAGGAACCTTACTGCCCTCCCCCACTAGGGTATTTTTAATTTCAACAAAATCTCCCACTTTTACTCTTTTTTGCAGTTCAGTGCCGGGGCGTAAATAGGTAAATGGCCCCAACCTACATTCATCGGCTATTTTTGCTTCTTCTACCACAGCCTGCCTGATTGTAACCCTATGACCTATATTGCTGTCAATTATCGTGGTATTGGGTCCCATAATACAGCCTTCCCCTATGCTGGTGTTTCCTAGAATAGTGGTAAAGGGATAGATGATGGTGTCCTGACCTACAACCACCTCCGCATCAATATAAACTGTTTTGGGGTCAATCATGGTCACCCCCGCCAGCATCAACTGCCGATTTATCTCTTGACGGTAATAAGCTTCCATCGCTGCCAACTGTGTTCTATCGTTGACCCCCATGGTTTCCACTGTATTTGCGGTCATCAGCCCGCTTATTGGCAGATCCTTCTTCCTAAACTCCTGAATTACATCCGTCAAATAATACTCCCCCTGAGCATTATCAGGTTCAAGTTTTTTTAGTGTCTCTATCAGTTCAGCTTTTGCAAAGCAATATGTACCGCTGTTGATTTCTTTGATAGCTGACTCCTCCGAGTTTGCATCCGCATCCTCAACGATTTTTTGTATCTTCCCTGCCGAATCCCGGACAACTCTCCCGTAGCCTTTCGGAAACTCATATTTGGCGGTTAAAATAGCTGCTTTTGCTTGTTCCTTTTGAAAACTTTTTAGCAAGTCCAAAATTGTTTCCCCTCTTAAGAGGGGGACATCCCCCGACAAAACCACTACCCGTTCCGTATCTTGATCCAAATAGGCGGCCCCTTGCATTACTGCATGGCCGGTCCCTAACTGCTCCTTTTGCCAAGCGTAGGTAAATTCTGCCCCCAAAGCGGAGCGAACTTCTTCCCCTCCATGTCCGATAACCAAAATTAATTGATCAACTCCCGCTTTTTTTGCCTCATCAATAACATGTTGAATCAGATATTTTCCACCTAGGCGATGAAGCACCTTCGGCTGAGCCGAAATCATTCTGGTTCCTTTTCCCGCAGCCAAAATTATCGCCGCTGTTTTTGTCATACCTAAGCCCACCCCTTTATCCTTTAAACCCCTTTATAGCTTACACTTTTATCTTTTATTTAGCAAGAAGCTTCAGGGGAAAACAAAAAAGGAGCTTTCGCTCCCAAAGTCTAAATAGCTTCTTTATGTGCCATATAGGCGCTTAATACTGCCTCCTGAATAATACTTCGGGCAGCCTGGGAAATCGGATGGGCAATATCTCTAAACTCCCCATCGGGGGTCCTTCTGCTAGGCATAGCCACAAAAAGCCCATTCTGTCCTTCTACAACCTTCACGTCATGAACCACAAAGGCATCATCGAAAGTAACGGAAACTATCGCCTTCATTTTACCTTCCAAATTGATCTTCCTTACTTGCACATCGGTAATGTTCACTAACTCACCACCCTTCTGTCACGAGTAAAATCCTGATCACTAATTCTAATTCTACTTCTGCCATGAAATTCCTGCCACTCTCTTATAATTTTAACATTTTTTTCTTTTTTTATTCATCTTTGGCTTCTGTCACGGGCCTAGAAGGGGTTATTTGCCCCTAAAAACAAATTAGGCCCCTAATGGACCTAATTAACCAATACCTTTCTTGCTAACTCCAAGTCGCTTAATTTATCTACATCTACTCCTATTTCCGGGTAAGAAGAAATTATTGCCCTGCCTTGGATTCCCAGCAGTTGGGAAAACCTTTTTTCTGTTTCCTCAATGGACAGCAGGCGCAGTAAAAATCTCAAAATAAAGCCCCAGCCAATTTGTCGGCTTAAGGCAAAAGGGCTTTTCCGCAGGCTGATTAATCTGCTGGCTACCACTGAACAGGGTTCAATAATGCCCGCCTTTAATAAAAATATATTCCCGCCGGTAAAGACGCCCTCCCTAAAATGAATATAAGTTCTTTTTACCCCGGGAAACCTTTCTTCATTGGCTTTTCTGGGAACAATGGGGTAGTACAAATCCCCCGCCCTTTGTGAGCATTGTTCCAGGAAATCTTCAATTGATTCATGATTTAAAAAGGGGATATCTCCTGCAGACACAATAATATTTTGTTCTGGATCCGGCTTTAAAAGTTCAAGGCCCCTTAATAAGGTAGCTACTTGGGAATCACCCTGTTCGGTCAGTACCACCCGGGGATCGTCCCCATAAACAGGCTCTAACTCTTTTTGAGGACCTGCAATGGCAATCTTATTGATAGAAGCAACCTTTTTCAAGGCATCGACTACATACTCAATCATCATTTTCTGCCCAATGGGAATTAAGGTCTCATTGCTGACCCGACAATATTCCAAAAGTTCCCCCCGCTTAGAAGTACCCGCCAAAACTATTGCATCTAAAGACATTTTACACACCCCTCAGTTTTTGCAATTACTTGCTGATTTATTAGATTTCCTTTGCCTTTTGAGCTTTAATTATAGACTCCAAAAAAATATCTTCCGCATTCTCCACATGCTCCAAAGCCAGCCTTTGGGCTAATGGCATATTTCTTTCTACAATGGCTTCCACTAAACCTTTATGTTCCTCCAAAGTATCTTGTAATCTGCCCGGGGAGGCCAATGAGGTGGAACGAAAACGGTGAATTTGTTCTCTTAAGTTAGAAAGCATTTGTATCAAACGGCTGTTCCGACTGGATTGATAAATCCTTTCATGAAAATCTGTGTCAACTTGAATTATATTTTTAAGATCGTTATTTTTTGCCATTTCCCAAACCCGATCAGCCAAGATACGGAGCTCATCCAATTCTTGTTCGGTAGCCCTTTCGCAGGCCAACCCGGCCGCGAAAGATTCCAAAGCAGCCCTGATCTCAAAAACCTCAGTAATGTCCTTAATGGAGTAATCAGCCACATAAGCACCTTTTCGGGGTATCATGGCCACCAAACCCTCCAACTCCAGCTTTCTAATGGCTTCCCTAACAGGGGTTCTGGAAACCCCTAATTCCTCCGCCAGCTGCACTTCCATTAAGCGCTCACCGGGGGCCAAGCTACCTTTAATAATGGCTTCCCTCATGGTTTCAAAAACTACCTCCCGAAGAGGCTTGTAACTTTCCAAATCCACCGGAAACAATCTTCTTCCCAATTTTATTATCCCTCCACTCCTTTAAATAGTGCAAGTCAAAAAAACCTCTCCGTAGGATCCGAGCAAATGATCCCTTAAGCTGATACCTTGCTGCTCATCCCTAACTACCCCGACCACCACGGGACCGCTACCGCTAACCAAGGTCCTTTCCACTCCGAAGGCGTGCATCCGATCAATAATTTTTTGCACCCGGGGCATTAAGCCTAAAACTGCCCTTTCCAAATCATTGCCCATAGAAGCAACCAGCTGTTTTTGCTCACCCTTTTCCAAAGCCGCCAGCACTTGGGGGGTAGAATAAGTTGAAGTCCCGAAATTTTGATCCCAATAGCGGTAAACTTCACCCGCGCTAAGGCTAACAGAAGGTTTAGCCAGCACCAGCGACAATTTTGGTGCCGGAGGCAAAATTGTCAGCATTTCACCTTTTCCCCGGGCCCAAACCGTTCCCCCCACCAAGGTAAAAGGTAAATCCGCGCCCAATTGAGCGGCCAACGCCACTAGGGTAGAGGTGGTTAAGTTTAAGCCCCATAAGTGGTTGAGAGCCTTCATTGTAGCCGCCCCGTCACTGGAACCTCCTCCAAGACCCGCACCGATAGGCAAATTTTTTTCTAAATAAATTTCCGCACCCTTCCCGGGGCAAAAAGTCTCTTGCAATAGCTTGGCAGCCTTTATAATTAAATTATCATCACCCAAGGATAGGGTGGATGAGTTGCCGGCAAGTTTAATTTTGCCGGAATCATCAGCCTTAATGGTCAGCCAATCAGCCAATTTTATTGATTGCATGACGGAAGATAATTCATGGTACCCGTCATCCCTTAAACCCATGATATCCAGAGAAATATTAATTTTACCAAAGGCCGGGACTCTTAAACCGGTCAAAGAAAAAACCCCTTTAATTTATACTGTTACTCAATTTTAGCACTTTACCCTAAAAAGGTAAATAGAACCTCTACCTAGGCAGGACTTTTTGAAGAAATAAAGAAGTAGGAACTGGTAGCTACTAAAGAAGGGGGTTATGATTTTGTCTCAATCCAAATGCTTTGTGAAGAACTATATGGAAGATATCGTTTGGAGCTTTTTGCCCAATGTACTGGAAAAATATCCGGAAATGTGCCATTGTGCCTGTTGTCAGCATGATATAGTTGCCATAGCCTTAAACCACCTGAAACCCGCCTATGTTGCCAGAACGATGGGGGAGGTTTATACCAAAATCAATATCCTGGAAACCCAACATCGGACCGATGTTTACAGTGCCTTGACAAAGGCCGTTATGATTGTGTCCGAAAACCCCAGACACCCGGCAGAAGAAGAATAAAACCGGGGTTTTCTAATACCCGGTAACAAGTCTGAACAGAAGTAAAACCCTGCAGCTTATAGGAATAAAATCCTCCGGCCGCAGGGTTTCATTTTGTCTAGACAGTTGCCAATCATGCCGAGTGCATAAGGTATTAATAATCAAAGGCATCGGCAACCATCTCCATTGCATTACTTTTTATAGCGTAGATTTGGCTGTCTGGCAGCTAATACTTCATCTAAGCGGCCTACGATGGTGTCCCTGGGAGCATCCAGTACCAACTCGGGATTCTCCCTGGCTTCTTTTGCAATACTGATTAAAGCCTCCGCAAAGCCGTCTAAAGTCTCCTTAGTTTCTGTTTCCGTAGGTTCAATCATCATTGCTTCATCCACAATTAACGGAAAATAAACTGTGGGAGGATGGTAGCCATAGTCTAGCAGCCTCTTTGCAATATCTAAGGTTCTGACACCTGTATCCTTAATCTTTTTCGGAGTGATGATAAACTCATGCATACAAGTACGGTCAAAAGCTACATGATAATAATCTTTTACCCGATGCATCAGGTAGTTGGCATTTAAAACTGCATTGCCGCTGGCATTTTTAAGCCCTGCCCCACCTAAGCCTTTCAAGTAAGCATAGGTTTTAACCACTACCCCGAAGTTACCATAAAAACCTTTTACCTTGCCAATAGATAGGGGGCGATTATGATCTAAAAAGTAACGACTATTTGCCTCATCAAAGGATACCACCGGTTTTGGCAAAAAGGGCTTTAAGAAATCCTTAACCCCTACATAGCCTGCCCCCGGACCTCCGCCGCCGTGGGGAGTGGAAAATGTTTTGTGCAGGTTAAAGTGAATAACGTCAAAACCCATGTCCCCCGGGCGAACATAACCCATGATGGCGTTCATATTGGCACCGTCATAATAAATTAAACCGCCGGCATCGTGAACAACCTTTTCAATCTCCTGTATTTGAGTTTCAAAAATACCCGTGGTACTGGGGTTAGTCAACATCAAACCCGCGGTTTCGTCATCTACAACTCTTTTTAAAGCCTCTACATCAACCTCTCCACTGGGCAGAGACTTGATTTCAATAATTTTGAAACCGCAAAGAGCCGCTGTAGCCGGGTTGGTACCATGAGCGGAATCCGGCACGATTACCTTGGTTCTTTTCGTATCCCCTCTATTTTGATGATAAGCTTTGATAATCATCATCCCCGTTAACTCGCCGTGGGCACCGGCTGAAGGTTGAACGGTACCAAAATCCATTCCTGCCACTTGTGAAAGATCTATAATGGATTCATACATTAACTGCAAGGCAC
>JBBAFB010000040.1:0-16334 GCA_041655595.1 Bacillota bacterium | reverse complement strand
CAGCTATTTTATCCATCAAAAGTAGCTGCTTTTCTGTTACCAAAACTAGCTGGCAAACAAAGCGTCCCCTTGCCACCTCCATCAAGTCTCACCTAGGTCTGTAAGTTCTACCAAAGAAAAAAAACCCGGCATCCCGGGGAGGGATTTCTGTGCCAGGGCCTTTTTATAGAGATATTGGGGGATAAATTTCTACATCAAACCAACATTCATCACAACCAGGGCCGCGTAAAACAAATACCGGCCAATTATTTGTCCGATAACCAGGGCCGCCCCTGCTGTTATGAAGATATTGACGTTTGGCCTGGCATCCTCTTTGACCCTAGCGGAAGCGGGATACAATGCTACTCCTGCACCCCCCAGGATTAAAAGCCATTTTGCCCAGACCAAAGTACTCATGCCATTTAGGATTTGAAGACTGCCCTGAGCCGCAGAACCCATTTCATTTAATCCAAGAACATGGGGGACCGCGGAGGCGGCTTGCAACACAACAGCAGCCAAAATGGAGTAACCAAAAAGTTTTTTGCTAACATCCTTTAATTCATTAATACTTGCTATTAAAAAAAGCAAGGCCCCTAGAGCAATAGTGGTAGCATAAAAATCGACAAAAGTATTCGCCCCTTGCCATATGGGAACAGAAGAAACAGTATAGACCTTTGCCATAGAAAGAACAACGACGAGCCCTAAAACGCTTCCAATACCGCTTAAGCCAACACTTAGGTTTCTGTCGTTAGCTCTCAGGTATAGGAAGAGCACATAAAGAATAGCTACCCCTGCAAAAACACCTGATAGAACTGCTTCCGTACTTAACCAAGACTGCCCAAATCTACCCAAAACGTTAAGAGCGGACAGGGGGTGGCCCAGGTGAGCAAAAGAAGCAAAAACTCCAATAACAGCTAGGACGGCGGTAGTAACGGCAGCCATTTTAAACTGTTTATCTTTAAAAACCATTTGGGTAATAAAGGAAAACAACATGATCCCAATAGCAGCCTGCATACAAAGGCTAAAAACCAATAAACTAGTTTCACCCATTATTATTCCACCTTCTTTCTGTATTCTTTTAGTTTAGCGGCTGTTCTGGGGTTAATAACGAGGGATGGGTTAGTGATGGAAGATGGAGGTAAGATGGGCAGGTCGCTGGTTAACTGCTCACCCGCATATTTCGCCTTTAGCTCATCAATATCTCCCCATTCAATTGCTAGCATATTACAAGCATCCACACAGGCTGGATTCTCGCCCTTATCCCGAAGATCTTTGCAACCATCACATTTGCCAATCTTACCTAGCTCAGGTATAAATTGTGGAGCTCCATAAGGGCAATTCCAAATACAATACCTGCAACCGATGCATTTGTCTACATTATGTTGTACAGTTCCATCTTCGGCCACATGCATTGCTCCTGTGGGGCAGCCCTCCACACATTTGGGATCTGCACAATGATAGCATGCTCCAGAAAAGTGATAGAGTCCTGGTTTGGGGAAAGCACCTGTTTCAAAAGTTAGAACTTTTCTAAAAAGGATTCCTATTGCCAGATTGTTTTTATCTTTGCAGGCAACTTGACATGTTTTACAACCTATGCAACGTACCATGTTAAAAAAGAAACCTTGTCTACTCATTTACCTTCCTCCTTCCCCGAAAATTACTCTTCTTGGTTTTTCAACATCAGGAATAATTGCTTTTCCTGTATATTTTTCTATACGGCAAATTTCCGTATTCCACCCCGATGTACCCTGCCCTGTGGGTACTGCACCGCAGATTATATTTCCGCATCCCCCTAAGTCGATGCCGGTTCCCTCATCCATCTCCAGCCAGGAACCATGCGGTAACCCAATTACGCCGGGTATAAACCTTTGGGTAACATGGGCGTGTCGTAATGTTCGACCATGGGGGCTAGTGATTAGCACGGTATCACCATCGTAAATATTGAGTTTATTTGCATCATCCTCATTCATAAAGACTGGGTTTGGCCATGCTTCTTGCAGCCAAGTAGCGCTATCCATAGTTGCGTGTACTCTTCTTGGATAATGCAAACTATGAATTTGGAAGGGGAATTCACCTTTGATTTGTTTTTCCCAATCCTTAAAGGTGTCCTCGTAACCGCCTACGGGTTTGATATAGGTAGGGATTGCCTTAATTTTGCTAAAGCCCATTCCGCTGATGGTATCCTCAAGCTCCTTGGAGTAGATTAAGAACTTGCTTGTTTCTAAAAATCCTTGTTGGCCCGTGCCTATGGATGCCGGGTCCTTAAAGGCAATATAACCAAGGTTGTCCCCGGGTCTGCGTTCGACCTGATAAAACCCCCGGTCTATTATTTCCTGCAAACTAATTCTGCCTTTTTGCGGTTTTCCTGTCACACCCCACTGGGCGATATCACCTGCAGTGATGGTAATTAGGGTCTCATAGCCTTTACCATCGGGTGTAACTACGGTAGAACCGGCAAGCTTATTGAAGAATTGTTGTTTCGCATCGATTGGGAAAATTGTGTCGGCGTTCAGGCCTAGGCGTTTGGCCAACTCATATGCAATCCATTGATCACTTTGGGCCTCATATAAAGGCTCCGTAACTTGACTATAAATGAACATTGCTTCTCTTGCGCCACCTACAACATCTCCGACCCTTTCCCACTCAGTAGTAATGGGCAGAACTACATCTGCATATTGGGCCTGGGCATTTAATATATAGGCGTGGGTTACAGCAAAATCCACCTTTCTGTATGCCTCAATGCCCTTGTTGGTTCCTTCCCTTGTTTGAAGGTTGTTCCCAACTGCACCTGCATAGATGACTCGAATATCAATATTTCTTTGTTCACCTTTAACAATTACTTTTGTATCAAGGTTGCCTGCATAGTTATATTTTCCATCCAGAATTGCATCCCACATTATTGAGTTAATAAAACTGTCATCCACTGGGTTAGCGGCTCCCGGCAGACCTGCACCTCCGCCTCTTACCAGCGGTGGGCCACCATTAAAAGCAATACGAGTGCAACAAAGGCCTGCGGAATGTCCGGATTTTCCAATATGTCCACCCATGGCACCTAAGGTATAGATTAGCTGTGGTAAATTATCTGCATTTCTATTTCTGGCCGGAGCCCAGCCATTCATAAAACAGGTTTTTCTACCCTTTCGTAATTCCAGGGCTAGATATCTGAGATTATTCGGGGAAATGCCACAGATTTTACTTGCCCATTCCGGCGTTTTGGGGTGACCATCATAGGTACCAAGTACATAATCTTTAAAATTATCCCTTGGGTTTGCGTCCTCTGGCATGTTTTCAGCATCAAAACCTATAGTGTGATTCTTGAGAAACTCCCAGTCTATGATCGGGTTGTTTATTGGATCATCCATTGTGATCATGGCATAGGCAATACCAAGCATTGCTGCAGTATCAGCGGCGGGCCTACAGGGTATCCATTCCGCTTCGACTAGGGCTGCAGTTTCATTATAGAAGGAGTCAACGGCAATAAATTTTGCTCCTGCCTCTTTTATACGGCGAGCGTAGTTGCAAACAAGACCCATTGAGCTCCAAGCTGGGTTCGCACCCCAAATAATAACTGTCTCAGCATTGAGCAAATCAAAGCGATCATTAATCGTCAAACCTGACATTGCATCAGGTGGCCTGCCGATGTAGTCCGGTGTTATCTTCCATGTTCCCCAAGATCTTGTACCGGAGCTGGAAACACAACCACCAAAATTGCCTAAAACTTTCCCTATGTCATGTCCTGTAGAAAAGCCGCTAAAACTACATTCGAAAATGGAGCGATTACCGTACTTTTCCTTGGCACTTTTGAGCTCACTTGCTACGATATCTAGGGCCTCATCCCAAGAAATTCTCACCCATTCATCCCTGCCCCGGAGTTCTTTTTTACCTCCACCCGGTGCCCAGTTCTTTCTTTTCATGGGATATTTTAAACGATCTGTGCCAAATACCTGCTGTTGTTGAGCCTTTCCTCTTATACAGGCCCTTTGTTGTGGGTAATTTGGAGTATCCGGGTGGGTATCGTCAGTTTTTTGGCGAATTACAACTCCATCAACTACATAGGCCTTGTTGCAACATCTTCCACCGCAATTATGCCAACAGGAGGCAGAAATCCATTTACCTTCCTTTTCAGCATTGTTTGCGGTTGATTGTTTTAGTGAATTGCCGCAGCCTGTTAAGGATAAACCTGCGGTGGCGATAGTGGTTGCTTTCAAAAAGGCTCTTCTGCTCAGGTTAAGCTTGTTCACATTATCAATTAAACTAGCCATTTAAGTTAATAACCCCCTTTAATCATATTGGTTGCTCAAAAAATCAAAGATCCCCCCGATATCTTCCCCCCTTTGGCAAAGGTCGTGAATTATGGAGCTTACCAAAACATACGAGTCCATAATTAGTATCAATTTATATATATGAAACTCTAGAACAGGAAATGTTAAACAGTTACCAAATTCTTGTAGTAGGGTAATAGAGTGGTAACTTTTCCCCAATTTAAAATATTTGGCATACTGCTTTTCATATATGCAAGCATGAAAGTTAAAAGAGGAGCGCGACTTGAATTATCTTTTTCAGGGCAAAAGAAGGGTAGGGGGGAGGGTGGGAAGGAACAAAGAAAGGTTATCAGCACAGTTGTAGGTGCTTTTTCAACATAAAAAAGCCCTGGCATAGGCGGACAATTGAGTTTATTTTGAACCACAGTGTTGTAGGTGCTTTTTCAACATAAGAAAGCCCCGGCTCTAAAAGGAGGGTTTAAGAGCTAGGGCTTTTTTGCTTATATAATATAATATTGGGAGGTTAATTCTTTAACAGTTGTTTCTTTTCGTAAACCGCTACATTAATCCAACATTGGTAACTACTAAGGTTGCATAAAATAGATATCTGCCAATTACTTGGCCAATGACCAAGGCCGCTCCTGCTGTTACAAAAGCATTAACATTGAGCTTAGCGCCTTCCTGAACTTTAGCAGAGGCCGGATATAAGGCTATCCCTGCACCGCCCAAAATTAACAGCCATTTTGCCCAGACAAGGGTGTTCATGCCATTCAGGATTTGAATACTGCTATGAGCAGCCGCACCCATTTCACTTAAACCAAGAATATGGGGTACCGTGGATGCCGCTTGAATTACCACGGCGACCAAGATGGAATATCCAAACAACTTCTTACTAACATCTTGAAGTTGACTGACACTCGTGACAAGAAAACCCAAGGCTCCGATGGCTACTGTAGTGGCGTAGAAATCTACAAAGGTATTACTGCCTTGCCAAACGGGCACAGAAGTAGTTGTGTAAACCTTGGCCATGGACAAAACCGCCACTAAGCCCAATACGCTACCTATTCCACTTAAACCCAAACTGAGCGTATGATCATCAGGTCTAAGGAAATGAATGGCCGCATATAAAACAGCTACACCGGCAAAAACTCCTGCTAAAACAGCCTCCGTACTTAACCAGGACTGTCCGAATTCCCCCAAAACATTGAGTGCAGATAGGGGGTGTCCCAAGTGAGCAAAGGAGGCAAAAACTCCAACTACGGCCAGGACGGCGGCAGTAACAGCAGCCACTTTAAACTGTTTACCCTTGTAAACTATTTGAGCAACAAAGGCGAACAATATAATGCCGATTGCCGCTTGTATACAGATACTAAAGACTAACAAACTAGTTTCACCCATTATTTACATCTCCTTTTCTTGGTATTCTTTGAGCCTGGCATTTTTCTTAGGTTTGATCAAAAGGGATGGGTTTGTAATATGAGGCGGAGCCAAAATAGGTAATTCGCTAGTAAGCTCCTCACCGGCATGCCTAGCCCTTAACTCCTCAATGTCGCCCCATTCAAGTGCCCTCATAATACACGCATCTACGCATACAGGGTTTTCACCGTTTTCCCTTAAGTCTTTGCAACTATCGCATTTTCCTACCTTTCCTAATTCAGGTATAAATTGAGGTGCGCCATAAGGGCAATTCCAAATGCAATAACGGCAACCTATACATTTATTTTTGTCATGCTGAACTGTTCCGTCGTCAGCCACATACATCGCACCTGTTGGGCAGCCCTCAACGCACTTCGGATTGGCACAGTGATTACAGGCACCAGAGTAGTGATATATACTGGGGTTAGGATACAATCCTAGTTCAAAAGTTTTCACAAGTCTAAAATTTATACCGATATCTTGATCATTTCTATCTTTACATGCAATTTGGCAGGTCTTACAACCAATACAGCGAGTCATATTAAAGTAAAATCCTTGATAACCCACTACAATTCACACTCCTTTCTAGAATATTATTCTTTGTGGTCTTTGCACATCAGGAACTAACGGGGTGCCTTTGTATTTTTCAATATTGCATATAGCTGTGTTCCACCCGGAAGTACCCTGTCCGGTTGAGATAGCCCCGCATAACATATTGTCTGCCCCACCTGTATCAATACCCGTTTTCTCATCAATATCTGGCCATGATCCGTGTGGCAAACCAATAACTCCTGGTATAAAACGCTGCGTTAGCAGGGCGGTACGTAATGTTTGACCATGGGGACTAGTCAATAAAACGGTATCGCCGGTAGAGATTCCATGTGCTTTGGCATCGTTTTCGTTAATAAAAAGCGGGCTTGGCCAGGCTTCCTGCAACCAACGAATATTGTCAAAGACTGTGTGCGACCTACGCAAATAGTGGGGATTCATAACTTGAAATGGAAATTCACCTTTTATTTGGTTATCCCAATCACTAAATGTTTTCTCATATCCATCCTCGGGCTCAATATAGGTCGGAATTCCTCTAATTTTACTAAAACCCATCGCGTTAATGGTATCTTCGAATTCTTTAGAATAAATTTTAATCTTACTTTTGTCGAAAAACTTTTCTTGTGTCGCGCCGGCAACTGCGGCAGGGGGGTCACTGAAAGCAATATAGCCAAAATTGTCGTTGGCGTGACGCTCAACCTGGTAGACACCTTTTTTTTGCAGCTCTTTAAGGCCAATGCGACCTTTTTGAGGTTTACCTTGTACACCCCACTCCGCAATATCTTCATTGGTAATCGTTACTAGGGGTTCCATACCTTTACCATCATCAGTAACTACTGTAGAGCCTGCTATTTTATTGAAAAATTGCTGTTTTTCATCAAATGGGTAAAGCTTTTTCGGGTCTACCCCTAAAAGCTTAGCCAACTCTTCTGCTACCCAGGCATCGTCTTTTGCCTCATATAGTGGCTTGACAACTTGAGAATACATAAATAGGGTTTCCCTTCCCCCCGTTAAAAAGCCACCTAATCTTTCCCACCACGTAGTTACCGGCAGGACAACATCGGAATATTTTGCCTGGGTATTTAAAAACTGCGCATGGGTAACGACAAAATCTACCTTTCGATATGCTTTGATACCCTTATTCATTCCATCACGGGACTGCAATGAATTACCAACCCCACCATTGTAGATAACTTTGATGTCAAGCTTGCGTCTTTCCGCAGGCAAGAAGGGCCCCCCATCAAGGCTTCCAACGTAACTGTATTCTCCATCAAGTATAGCAGGCCACATGACTGCATCCCTTATACTATCATCAACCGGGTTTTTATAAGGTGGTATTCCATCGCCGCCTGGCTGTACCAATCTGGGGCCACCATTGAATGCATTGGCGTTAGATGAAACTCCTGTGCAATGTCCTGATTTCCCCATATGCCCGCCCATGGCCCCAATTGTCATAACTAATTGAGGTAGATTATCTGCATTTTTATTTCTCGCGGGAGCGTAGGCTGTCAGAAGAGCTACCTTATTGTGCATTCTCAGTTCATTTGCCAAGTAACGTATCTGATCTGGCTTTGCGCCGCAAATCTTACTTGCCCACTCGGGAGTTTTGGGAACCCCATCGTAGGTGCCTAAAACATAATCTTTAAAGTTGTCTTTCGGGTCTGCATCTTCTGGCATGCTCTCTTCATCAAATCCCACAGTGTTTGCCTTTAGAAATTCCCAGTCAATAATAGGGTTGGTTACAGGGTCATCAGTTGTGATCATGACATATGCAACACCGAGCAAAAATGCCGTGTCCGTTGCAGGTCTAACGGGGATCCATTCGCCGTCGACCAAGGAAGCGGTATCATTATAAAAGGGATCAATAAAGATAAATTTAGCCCCGGCCTCGTTGGCTAACCTTGTGTAATAGGGGGTACCAGATATAGCACTCCAAGCGGGGTTGGCTCCCAACATTATTACGGTCTTGCAGTTAAGCAAGTCGAACCTGTCATTTATTTGTAGTCCGGGCATAGGTTCAGGTATCTCACCTATTAACCTTGGTGTCGCTTTCCATGTGCCCCAAGAACGTGTCCCCGAGTGGGTAACGCAACCTCCAACCAAGGTTAGGAGTTTTGCAATTTCTGAATTTGCTAGGCTTCCAAATTCGAGGGTAGAAAAAATAGATCTGTTGCCATGTTCCTGGATATTTCTTTTCAACTCACTGGCAACAATATCTAGCGCTTCTTCCCAGGAGATTCTTACCCACTCATCCTGACCCCTGAGTTCTTTGTTTCCCCCCCCCGGTGCCCAATTTTTTCTTTTCATTGGATATTTCAGACGATCCGCCCCAAAAACTTGTTGTCTTTGAGACCTTCCCCTTAGACAAGCTCTTTGTTGTGGAAATTCAGGGCTGTCCATATGTGTGTCATCGGTTTTTTGACGCACCACGATACCATCTACTACAAGTGCTTTGTTTAAACAACGTCCGCCGCAGTTATGCCAACAGGCTGCTGTGATCCATTCCCCTTCTTCGCCTGTAACATTTTCGGTTGCGCTTTTTATTAGTGAGTTTCCACAGCCAACTAAGGGTAGGCTGGCAGTAGCGACAGCGCTTGCTTTTAGAAAACTCCTTCTGCTCAAGTTTAGCTCGTTAACTTTGTTAATAAAACTTGCCATTTAGACAAAAACCTCCTTTAGCTATAAATAATTAGGCAAGAAATTGTAAAATTTCAAGACTACCCCCTTTGACTAAAGTTATTTTGCGCACAAATAGCTGGATTGGTCTCCCACTTGTATATCTTAGCATAGGGAAATATGTAGATAAATAGGTAAGTTTTAACTGGCGTCGATTCACCAAGCCCCGTCTAGGTTTGCAAGTTATACCAAGTAAAATTAACCGGCATCCAGTGGAAGGATTTTAATGCCGGGACCTTACAAGGCGTGCTAATAAAACAAATATCCTTAGTGACCGGGCTTAAGGAAGAAGAATTAAATAAACTAGCTAAAGAATTGGAAAATTGAGGGCTATGCTTTTAAAGCAGCTATTTTATCCATCAAAAGTAACTGCTTTTTTGTTGTTAAAATAAGTTGGCAAACAAAGCGTCCCTTAGCCAAAATTTGTAGTAATAAAAGTAAAAACCAAAATATTTTCATAAAATTCAAATAACCCTTTGACACGAACATCAGTTCCCTGTATAATAAAAGCAAAAATTGTGTTAAAATAAAACTGCAAACGGGGTGGGGAAAATCAAAACAACCGAACTATTGAATCCCTTAAATGACGTGATCTTTAAAGCGCTATTTGGTAAAGAACAAGAGGATAGCAAGCTAATCCTAATCAACTTTTTAAACTCAATATTATCATTAGAAAATCAAGAAAAAATTACATCAATTATCCATCTTAACCCAATTAATATTGCAGAACATGAAGAAGACAAAAGTTCTATTCTGGATATTAAAGTTAAAACCCAGCAAGAAGAAAGAATCAACATTGAAATTCAAATCAACAATGCAGATGACTTCAGAAAAAGAAGCCTTTTTTACTGGTCGAAACTCTATGGAGGGGCACTAAGTAAAGGAGAGCCATATCACAAACTAAAAAGATCAATAGTAATTAACATCATGGATTTTAATTTAATAACGGAAACCGGTAAATATCATACTGAGTACCTGATCTTAGAAAAAGGCGAACATTTTCCCTTAACAAAAGATTTATCAATACATTATTTGGAATTGCCAAAATTTGACCCCAAAAAAGACCTAGAAAAAATGGAAGCTATCGAAATGTGGCTAAGCTTTCTAAAGTGGGCGGGAAAGCCTGAAAACAAAGAGAAACTAGAGAAATTGATTGAAAGGAGTGAACTTCTTAAAATGGCTAAAGAAATGTTAGAGCAGATTTCCGCTGATGAAGCAATACGGGAAAGATTCTTCGCTAGAGAAAAAGCCAGACGAGACGCTATCTCCCAAGTAAAGTATGCAGAATTGATGGGTATGGAAAAAGGCATGGAAAAAGGCATGGAAAAAGGTAGGTTAGAAGGCATAGAAAAAGGGAAACATGAGGGATTATTGATGGCCGCTAAAAACCTTATAAAACTGGGCATGCCAACAAAACAAATATCCCTAGCGACCGGGCTTAAGGAAGAAGAATTAAATAAACTAGCTAAAGAATTGGAAGATTGAGGGTTGTGCTTTTAAAGCAGCTATTTTATCCATCAAAAGTAGCTGCTTTTCTGTTACCAAAACTAGCTGGCAAACAAAGCGTCCCCTTGCCACCCTTGCCACCTGACACATAAAAAAGCCCCGGCTCTAAAAGGAGGGTTTAAGAGCCAGGGCTTTTTTATTTATATAATATTGGGGGATTAATTTATTGATAGTTGTTACCTTTAGTAAACTACTACATTAGCCCAACATTGGTAACTACTAAAGCTGCATAAAATAAATATCTGCCGATTACTTGGCCAATGACCAAGGCTGCTCCTGCTGTTATAAATGCGTTAATATTGAGCTTGGCACCCTCTTGAACTTTTGCGGAGGCCGGATATAAGGCTATCCCTGCACCGCCCAAAATCAACAGCCATTTTGCCCAGACAAGGGTGTTCATGCCATTTAGGATCTGGATACTGCTTTGAGCCGCTGCACCCATTCCGCTCAGGCCAAGAATATGTGGTACTGTAGAAGCGGCCTGAATTACTACGGCGGCCAAGATGGAATAGCCAAATAGTTTTTTGCTGACATCTTGAAGCTGACCAATACTAGTGGCAAGGAAGCCCAAGGCACCAATAGCTATCGTAGTGGTATAAAAATCTATAAAAGTATTTGCACCCTGCCAAACGGGTACGGAAGTAGTCGTGTAAACCTTTGCCATAGACAGAACCGCTACTAAACCCAGTACGCTACCTATTCCACTTAATCCGAGACTAAGCATCCGATCATCGGGCCTGAAGAAGTGAAGTGCGGCATATAAAACGGCAACACCGGCAAAAACTCCTGCCAAAACAGCTTCTGTACTTAACCAGGACTGCCCAAACCGACCCAAAACATTAAGAGCAGATAGGGGGTGGCCCAGGTGAGCAAAGGAAGCAAAAACCCCAACTACTCCTAATATGGCGGCAGTAATGGCAGCCATTTTAAACTGTTTATCTTTAAAAACCATTTGGGCAACAAAGGAAAACAACATAATCCCAATTGCAGCCTGCATACAGATACTAAAGACCAACAAACTAGTTTCACCCATTATTTACACCACCTTTTCTCTGTAATCTTTTTGCCTAGCAACTGGTTTGATATTAATTATTAAGGCTGGTTCGCTGATTGTAGATGTTTCTAAAATAGGCAGATCGTTAGTTAACTCTTCCCCGGCATGTTTTCTTTTTAACTCATCAATATCTCCCCATTCTAGGGCTCTCATCATGCAAGCATCTACACAAGCGGGGTTTTCTCCTTTGTCTCTTAAATCTTTACAACTATCGCATTTAGCCACTTTTCCTGTTTCAGGTATAAATTTCGGAGCACCATAGGGACAATTCCAAACGCAATATCGACACCCTATACATTTGTCACTGTCATGTTGAATTGTGCCATCATCAGATATATGCATTGCCCCGGTGGGGCAACCCTCAACACATTTTGGATTTGCACAGTGGTTACAGGCTCCAGAATAATGAAAAACTCCTGGGTTTGGAAAACTACCTGTTTCAAAAGTGGAAACTTGTCTAAAGACAATGCCTACTTGCAAATTGTTTTTGTCTTTACATGCAATTTCACATGTACGGCATCCTACACAAGAAGTCATATCAAAATAAAAACCTAATCGAGTCACAATAAGTCACCCCTTTCAAAGATTTTAAAAACTAATTATTCTTTGCGGCCACTTGTAATCTACTTCCAATGGGACACCTTCCCACTTCGAAACTTCAACATTACAAGAGTTATGACCGGTATGTCCCTGTCCTGTTGCGTAGTCACCATTTAGAATATTGGTGTTGCCCGCCCTATCAATGTTGCTTTCTTCATCCATATCTATCCATGCACCTTCTCCGAGAATAATAACTCCGGGCATAACTCTTTCCGTAATTGTAACCCTTCGGATAACTTCGCCGTGCCGACTGGATATTTTTACTGTTTCTCCTTCGGTTATTCCCCGCTTATTAGCATCTCTTGAATTTAAAAATACATGTTGTGCGAAGGATTGTCGTAGCCAGGGGGAATTATCAAAGCTAGAATGGCTCCTCCTTAAATAGTGAATTGTAACAAGTTGTAAAGGGTAGTCTCCCTTGATTTTATTTTTCCAATCAGAAAAGGTGTCTTCATAGCCCTCTATTGAGGGATCGTATTTAGGTAATGGATCTTTCTGATTAAATCCGCAATCCCTAACATGGTCGGCGACTCCTTGGCAATAAATTTCCAGTTTACCACTAGGCGTATCTACAGGGTTGTTTTCTGGATCCTCCCGGAATGTTTCTAGCTCGGTGTGGCCTAAGCGGTCACCTATTGTTCTAGGTACCTGGTAAATCCCTTTTTCCTTAAATTCCATTATAGGAATTCTTCCCTGTTGAACTTTTCCTTCAACACCTAATTCTTGGATATCTTTTTCGGTAATTGTTACAAGGTTTTCATATCCACTTCCATCTGTTTTGATAACGGTGGCCCCGGCGACCTGATTAAATATTTTCTGTTTAAGTGGTATGGGGTCTATTATGTTGGGATCCAAGCCTAGTCTTTTGCCAATTTCCTTTGCGACCCAGATGTCGTCTTTTGCCTCATATATTGGTTCGCATATTTGGCTAGCCCATATTAATATATCCCTATTTCCAGTGAGGATCGTTCCGTAGCGTTCCCAATCTGTTGTGGCAGGTAAAACAATATCTGAATATTTGCAATGGCTTGCTAAAAAGTGGCTTTGACTGAATACAAATTCAACTTTTCTATGGGCATCTATACCTTTCATTGCACCAGCTTTTTGATTTAACGCGGATCCGAAACCATTGGCACAAATCATTTGAATATTTATATTTTTTTTCGGTCCCGGACCTGCGGTATATTTACCTGTTAATACGGCATCCCAGAGTTCACAATTGTTAATTGCATTTTCGCAGCCCTTGCCTGTGGGACGTCCTTTATGAAGGGGATTTGGTATGCTCGGGACACCCGCCCCTCCAGACTTTACCAACGCTGGCCCCGCGTTGCCTGCGGAATTGTGCATGTTGGGACCAACTCCTGAACCACTAATTCCAATATTGCCAGTCATAAATCCTAGGGTTAACATTGCATGGGGTAGGTGTTCCCCGTTGTTAATTCTTGCTGGGGCCCCGGCAGTTTGAATCAGTGCAGGTTTAGTTGTGGCAAACTCTGTCGCTAGTTTCCTGATTTTATTAGGTTCGACACCACATATTTCGGCAGCCCATTCCGGGGTTTTAGGAATCCCGTCAAATGTACCTAAAATATAGTCCTTAAAATTGTTATTGGGATCAGTATTCTCGGGCATGTGTTCAGAATCAAAACCAACGGTGTATCTATCAAGAAAATCCTGATCTTGAAGATTATTTTCAATAATATGATAGGCCATCCCCAAAAGTAAAGTTGTGTCTGTTGCGGGGCGTATAGGGATCCACTCATCTGCGAGTGCTTGGGCAGAGTCATTGTAAAAGGGATCAATAAAAATAAATTTAGCTCCATTTTTCTTTGCTTGTTGATAAATATATAACGGGTTCCCTGAGCTACTCCAGGCTGGATTGGCACCCCACATGATAATCAATTTTGCATCCCTTATTCGTAAACGGTCATTTCCTGATGTTGTCCCAGAGCCCGGGATGCCTGTAAAATACACATAGGATTCTCTCCATGTGCCCCAGGATACAGCGCCCCAATATGATGTATAGCCACCATTAGCATTTAGGGTGCGTTGTAAGTCGGGCCCATCAATACTCAGGATAGAGCCATTTCCATACTTATCTGTGATTCTTTTTATTTCACTTGCTATGGTATCCAGTGCCTCATCCCAAGAGATTCTAACCCATTCATCACGTCCGCGTAATTCCTTTTTACCTCCACCCGGTTCCCAATTCTTCCTTTTCATCGGATATTTTAGGCGATCGGCTCCAAAGATCATACTCCTTTGAGCCCTACCCCTTGCACACCCGCGCTGTTGTGGAAAATCAGGACTATCTGGGTGTGTATCATCAGTTTTTTGACGTATAACGACACCATCAACAACAAGGGCTTTGTTTAAACAACGTCCACCGCAGTTATGCCAACAAGAAGCGGTAATCCATTCTCCTTCCTCACTTGCCGCACTTCCAGTTGCGCTTTTCATTAGTGAGTTTCCACAGCCAACCAAGGATAGGCTGGCAGTGGCGGCAGCACTTGCTTTTAGAAAGTTTCTTCTACTTAAGTTTAGCTTGTTAACCTTGTTAATTAAATTAGCCATTAAGTTAATAACCTCCTTTAACTATAATAATAGTGAAAGTAAAACAAAAAACAACTATTGCCTCTTTAGTTCACTCCTTTCTGTTTGGTATAATGAATTAAAAAAGCTATAAAATTTTATTACTTTTGTTAGTTAATGTTATCACAAACATATTAAGAAAAAAGAAAACAAATATTAATCAATTATTAAATTTTGTGAAATCTTTCTTAAGAAAAAGGTTTATGGCTGGTGTTTAAGAAACCTATAGTAAATGTTTTAATTGTATAACGACTGTTAATATTCCTTAAGAACGACAAAATATTTAGTTCGATATATTTAAATCATGTTAAAAGATCATAGAAGGGGATGGGGCGAAGGTGGAAAAAAAACAATGTGCGGGCGGTTTTAGGGACAATTTAATTTTTCGCTTTATGTTAGCTATTGCTTTAATAATTGTTTTGGTAATGGGAGTGAAATTTATTTGGGATTTAAATAAAATGACAAATAGGGTGGCGAGCAGCTTATTAGAAAAAGCTCAGGTTATTACAGAACAACAAAAAGCCATCTGGGAATTCATGGTCAGAAACCAGAATAAAATTAATTATGATTCCTCAGGTGGCTTTGAATACAAGCATTTGAGCTGCTCTACTACGGTGATGGGTGTGGGTGCAATGTTGGCCTCCAGGACGGATTATGTGATAAAGCCTACTAATACAGAGTACAGGAACATACTCAATGCACCGGACGAATTTGAGGTTGAGGGAATTAATTGGTTTAAAGAAAATCCAGCAGAAAAAGAATATTGGGTGTCCACAGAACTGAATGGGGAAAGGGTATTCCGCTATATGATACCTTTATGGGCGGAAGAAAGTTGTTTAGAATGTCATGGTTTTCCCATAGGAGAAATGGATATGGCGGACTATCCTAAAGAGGGTTGGGAAGTGGGTGATTTCGGCGGATCTTTTAGTCTAACGATGCCTATGGCTATATATTATGAAGACATAAGACAGAATTTACTAAGCAACGCTTTTTTTTCTTTGTTATTAATTCTATTATGTGTAAGCAGTATTTATAAGCTGATGACCAAAATGGTTACTAATTCTCTTGGTAAGCTGGAACTAGCGGTGGCAAAAATTGGTGCAGGTAATTGGGATGTCAATCTAGAAAGTATAGAGGCGGAAGGCGAAATAAAAAGGTTGATATGTCATTTTAAAAGTATGACGGAACAGTTGTCGGATTTGTATTCCAACTTGGAATCGAAAGTTAAGGAGCGAACCACCGAACTGGAAAAGGCCAACTTGGTTTTACAAAGACATCAACAAGAGTTAGAGCAGATGAATTTAAGACTAAAGGAGACCAATGCCTATAAATCAGAATTTCTCGCTATTATGAGTCATGAATTACGAACACCTTTAACCTCGATTATTGCTTTTGCGGAACTGATCCTATTTGATACCGCGTTGGAAGATGAGGAAGAGGAGCATTATTTAAAAGAGGTGCTTCTAAACAGTCAGATTTTATTAAGATTGATTAATAATATTTTAGATTTAGCTAAGATTGAAGCAGGTAAGGATCAACTGGTACTGGAAGTGGTTGATATGGCGGATATCATTTCCTCAGTGGAAAGCGTCATGATCCCCTTGGCTAAAAATAAGGGTTTGGACTTTCGAGTAGAAATTGCCCCGGCAATTCCTTTAACCAAGGCCGACCCGGAAAAAATAAGAAGGGTTGTGGAAAACCTT
>JBBAFB010000039.1:0-16335 GCA_041655595.1 Bacillota bacterium | reverse complement strand
GATTTGCCCGTTCCCCTGTCGCCATAGAAAAGCAAATTATTAGCAGGAAAACCCTTCATAAATTGTGTAGTATTGCGAATCACTTGCTCCTTTTGTTTTTCGTAGCCCACCAAATCCGATAGCCTAATGGGATCCGGATCGGGAATAGGCTTTAAACAGCCGGCTGAACCGTTTTTTTGGAATCTGAAGGCATGGTACAAACCGAAATCCCCAATCCCGAATTCCCTATAATGCTGTGCCAGCACCTCTAACTGCTGATCCCAATCATTTTGATGCTGATAGAATTTTAATTTTAGTCTTAAAACCGGATCAATATTTTTATCACCTCTATCAGGCAGGTTGGGCAAATTATTACCCCAAGCCGAAAACTGCCAATGGGAGCAAATTTGCTGCCAAGCCTCCCCTTGATAGGCTGTTTCAACCCCCGATTTTAATCCCTCGGAGCTTAAATCAAATAAAAGCTTCAAAGCACCCAAATCGGTTTTTAATTCCTCAATTATGGGTTTTGCTAAACCGCTTACCCCTTCCAAGGCCAATTGGAAAACAAAGTGCTCCTCACATAATAAAAGCCTGTCCAACAAATAATCCTGCCAAGGATTACCTGTGGAAGGAAATGGCGTTGTTAAAGAATGCTCCAATATTTTTCCCAATAATTGATGATAATTTTCAAAAACTGTTTCAATTGGTTGTTGACCATTGGAAACTCCTTCAATAAACTGCTCAAAAAGACCCAGCACCTGATCTGTTTCCCTCAGTCCCCTTAAAATTGTCAGTCGTTTTAAAGCCAAATTAGCTTCATAAAAGTAATTTCTTGAGGTAGCTGCCATCCCCATCCCTCCAAATCCGTCTTCTAAACTATTTAATCATAGTACGCTATTATGTAAAAAATAGCCCTGCCCTTTCACTGTTAACCATTATAACATCTTTTTGGTTTGAGGAAGACAAAAATTGAGTCATTTATCCGTAATCTGATGGTACAATTGTTTCCATTATGAAAAATCAAAAATAAACCTTCGTGTTTTTGGGCTTGCTTTATTCTTGAAAAGAAGGTAGAATATTGTCAATTACAAAAAGTTAATCAAGTGAAGGCAGAGTAGATATTATGCGTCAAGTGCCGGAAGATGGGAAGTTGCTTCCGGACGAAAGGGTTTAGGCCCTGCGGTGTGATGTCGCGTCCGCTGTCACATTAAAGACCAAGAAAAGGTACCTCTTTTCTCTTTGGTGTGGCATAACTGCCTACCAACGAGAAAGGAGGTTTTTAGGTTGAGAACTAATTATCGCATCCTTCCCGCTTTGGCTATGCTGGTCGCCGTTAGTATTATTTTAACCCGTTTTTTCGGGTACCTAATACCCGTAGGCGGAGCCAATGCCCTTAGAATCAGTTTTGGGGAAATACCTGTTATTATTAGCGGACTGGTATTTGGCCCCCTGGCAGGTTTTATGACTGGAATAACTGCCGATCTTTTGGGCTATTTCATTAACAGCTATGGAATGCCCTATTTTCCCGGTCTAACTTTGAGTATGGGTTTGGTAGGTTTGATTCCGGCCTTACTGCTGCAGAAGTCCAGCGGCAAATTTGGATTTTGGAGCCTGTTTATAGCCATCACCTTAATGGAAATTCCCATCTCCATCTTTCTTAATACCTATTGGCTGTCTATTTTTATGAAAGCTCCCTTTTGGGCTTTATTTCCCTGGCGAGCCATTGCCAGATTAATTCTAATACCTATTTATGCCGCAGTTATCCATACCATTGTTAACCATTCATTTTTGGTAAGCCTTAGAGAAAAAAGAACGTAAAAAAAGCACCCTAGGGTGCTTTTTTGTTAATCAAATCCTTTTCCCACTAATAAATAATAGGACCCCATAATTAAAACAATCACTACCCCGCCCACCGCTAACCAAAGCAAGCTGGGGCCCCCAACTTGAAAAGCGCTGATGGCAACTAAAACAGCAAAAACACCTGCCAAAAGATGTCTAGCTCTGTGAGGCTTCCCCCAAAAGTTTACTGCATTATACAGCTCAAAATAGGAGTAAGCCAATGCCAAAACCGCACCTAAAACCATCAAGATAGACCCGATTAGAACCTTGCCTAAAACTCCATCCCATTCAATCATTTGTTCCGCCGTCACCGCCAAGGTCGGCACATAATCCGCCCCCGCAGTTAGGTCATAGGGGACTACAAAGTAACCCAATAAAGCACAAATCCCCCCTAGAACCAATGGTATTACCCTAAAGCGAAATTTCTCAAAAACCGAAGGCATTGCCATCCCCTCCTCAGGAAAAACCTTTTGGTAATTTTTATTAAGGACTGCCCCCGGTTATGCCTTGATTTTGTAATTATTTCGGTTTAGGTGGCAAACCATAATGGGCCACCGTTATTTATCCTAAAAGAAACAACTGAGTAACTCATCCGCTGTTACACCGGCTAAATAATCAGCTAAATTAATTTTCTCCAAAATTGCCTTAATTGAAGTGGCTTCATGCTTGCTGTTTTTCAATAACAGTTCTAATTCGGAAATTTCTTTTTTACCGAAAAAATCGCCCTGTATTTTAACATCCGCTATTTGTCCTTTATCAACTTTTAATAATACCTCTACAAAACCGCCCTCAAAACGACCTCCCTTTTTAAAATCATAGCCGGGAGACCTTCCGTAATTCCATTCCCAAGTGAGATACCTCTTTTCCATTAAAGCTTTAATCTTCTCTAAATCTTCCAGAGTCATTTCGTAGGCTTGGTTATCCTTACCATCCTCCAAAAGAATGCCTTCCAAAGCGGCCTTAAACTCTTGTACGGAAATCGGCTCTGGCAAATAGTCAACCACATTAGTTACCCGGCTACGAACGGATTTAATCCCTTTAGAGGCAATTTTATCCTCCCTTACTGTCAAAACTTCCTGCACCTTACCTAAATCCGAGGCGAAAAGAATAGTGCCATGATGCAAAACCCGATCTTGGTCATAATACTGCGCATTGCCGGAAAACTTCTTTCCGTCAATGGTAATATCATTTCGACCGCTCTGTTCGGCTTTAACCCCAAATCTGGCTAAGGCTTTTACCACCGGCTCTTGAAAGCGGCGAAAATTATTTCTTATTTCATCTTTGCTGGTAGTGATAAAGGTAAAGTTCAAATTACCTAAATCATGGTAAACAGCTCCACCTCCGGATAAGCGCCTAACTACATTGATTTTGTGCTCGTCTACGTATTCTTTACTTATTTCTTCCAGCGTATTTTGATTTCTTCCGATAATAACAGACGGACTATTCTGCCATAAAATCAGATAATCCTCGGTTGGGTCCATTTCTTTTAACACATATTCCTCTAAGGCTAGATTGAAATGAGGATCTTTGGATTCATTTTTAATACAGATCAATTTAAACACCCCTTAGCTAAGCTTTAATATTTTTTTAATGATTTCAGGCAATTCTTCTTTCGCCGCCACTTCCCGATGATAGATCCTTTTTTCCCTAAGGCCTACCAAACCTTGATGTATGGGCAGACCGGTTTTTTGGGAAAGGTCCTCTAAAGCAGCAAATTCGTCTTCAGCTGCGCGTACTCCCTCAATTCCCTTTAAAACGCTGGATGCAAATTTGAAGGGGCTGGCGGTAGCCAGCAAAACTGCCTTATTAGTATCTTTGGTTTCCTTTTGATAATCCCAATAGACCTTCATACCTACGGCGGTATGGGGATCAAGGCTATAGCCTGTTTCTTCAAAAACTGTTTTAATTGCGGCCAGTGTGGCTTCTTCTGTGGCAAAACCTGCCCATAGGTTATTTGTGATACCGGTTTTAGTTTTTTTGTCTATTTTAAAAACACCCTTTAGCTGCAACTCATCCATCCATTGGGCTACTTCCGCCCCAACCCGGCCATTCATTTCAAATAGAAATCTTTCTAGGTTGCTGGAAATTAAAATATCCATGGACGGACTGATAGTGGTATGGAACCTTCTCCGGCGATCGTAAATTCCCGAATTAAAGAAATCAGTCAGAACATTATTTTCATTGGATGCGCAAATCAATTTGCCAACGGGCAAGCCCATGGCTTTGGCGTACCAACCGGCTAAAATGTTGCCAAAGTTGCCAGTGGGAACAACAAAATTTATTACTTCCCCGAGGCTAATTTTTCTTTCCCTGGCAAGAGCTAAGTAAGCGTGAAAATAGTACACAATTTGCGGCAGCAGCCTACCCCAATTAATGGAATTTGCAGAGGAAAGCTCATAACCGCTTTCCCCCAGTATTTTTTTATACTGTTCGTCACCAAAAATTTTTTTTACTTCTGTTTGACAATCATCAAAATTACCTTTAACAGCTATTACATATGTGTTATTACCATCGGTTGTAGTCATTTGTAATTCCTGTACCGGACTTACTCCCCCCTGGGGATAAAAAACGATTATTTTAGTACCGGCAACATTTTTAAAGCCTTCTAAAGCTGCCTTCCCCGTATCCCCCGATGTAGCAACCAAAATAACGGTTTCTTTTTCGGTCCTAGTTTTTTCAATGGCCTTCACCAATAAATGGGGTAACAGCTGCAATGCCACATCCTTAAATGCAGCTGTTGGTCCATGCCACAACTCCAAAATATGAAGCTGACTGTTAAGTCGGTAAAGGGGGGCAACCTCTTTCGAGCCGTAACCGGCTTCCTGATATGCTTGTTCAACCAAATGGGAGATTTCTCCGGGCACAAAATCATTCAAATAAAGCCCCAGAATTATTTCCGCCAATTCTAAATAGGAACTGTTTACTATCTCCTGCAGGCCCTCTAAGGGAATAGTAGGCACCCCTTCAGGCACAAACAAACCGCCTGAAGGCACCATTCCTAATTTAATTGCTGCCGACGCCGGAACCGGGGGGTAATTTCCCCTTGTACTTATATACATCCTTCTAGCCGCCCTTCTACCAAAATTGTGAGTTTCGTACTGATTATCTTATACTTTTTATCCCAAGGAAAGCAATTTGGCACAATATTCAATAATTTCTCTTCTTCGAACTATCCCAATAAAAACACCTTCATCATCTATCACAGGTACAAAATTTTGTTCAACAGCCCTTTCAATTAAATCATGCATGGTAGCATCTATCCTTACCGGGTGATTCTGCCAGCGCAAGGGTACCTCCGTTAAAGGAATCCATTGTAATTTATCCAAACCTAGGCTAAAAGTCTCTTTTATTTTCCACAGCAAATCTCCTTCAGTTAGAGTTCCTTTATATTTTCCTTCATTATCTATCAGCGGCACCGCCGTATAGCGATGGTATTCCATCTTTTCCAGCGCTTGTCTAATAGTGCAGTCATATGGCAGCACAACCACTTCTTGTTTGGGAATCACAAAAAAAGACACATTTGCTCTCACTGGGGCCTCTTCCTCCTTTATTTAATCAGCCAAGTCTAAAAAAATATGCCCAAGCAACCTGGCCTGGGTTGTTTTTTGTCTCATTTTTATTTTAGTATTTTTCCGGGTTTTAATAATTTTTAAATCTGCCTTAACTAATTAATTCGAGCAATCTTCCTGTTTTCCTGCTAACTTTAGCTGCCATAAGGGGGAAAAACAAGATAAGGATAAACGGGCAGTTATTCAGATTACAGATTTGGGATTCATTGACAATAGCCCTAAAAACTGATATCTTATAATTATTAGGGCACCGGCCAGCCGCGTGATGCCCTAATAGTTTATGATCAAAAGAATTGTTTCAATGGGCGAAAGGAGCAAAAAAATGGCACATTACCACCTTTCTAAACAGGGATTAGAAATGGTCCTCCACCAGTTGGCAAAGTTTGAAGAATACAAAGACAAATTGATTGATAACTATGTAGAAGAATTTTTAATTCAAAGAACAGACCTTAAATCACTATTCGATTCTTATATCTTTCAATTAGAACAACTGGTCCAAAATGTAAAGGTTGAAGATCAGTCTTTTTCAAGCTTGCCTTTTGTAATCATCGGCAGTGAGGTGGAGCTTTTAAACCTGACTTCAAATACCGCCGAAAAATTTACCATCACTGTTCCCTATCAAAATACCTTGGCTCATAATGGGGCATCCTATTTATCTCCTATCGGCAAAGCTCTCCTGCTTAAAAGTATAGAAGAACAAGTAGATGTTAAAACCCCGGGTGGCTTGTTAAGCTTCGAGATAAGAAAAATCGTTTTCCCCAGTCCCTCCTTAAACCCGGCGGATCAACAAAATTTTTTCAGCAATAACAATTCCGCTTGATTATTTAAGTTAACTTAAGGCTTTCCAACGAAGGAAAGCCTTTTTTTTGTCAAAACCGACTATTCCTCTTTTTTAGTGCGCGGCGGTAATGGGCCTAAGTATTGATAAAATTTTGTTTCTATTCGTCCATTATAAAGTTTCCTGTTTTTATCCGAGGTCCTGCCAAACAGGCCTTCAAAGCCGGGGTAAGAGGTGATGACAAAAAACGACCAAGTAGCAAGTTGACGGCTTAATTCGCCCATTTCTTTATAAAGCTGCTCAACTAGAGATATTTCCCCCAACCTCTCCCCATAAGGAGGGTTAGTAATCAAGGCGCCATATTCTTTGGAAATCTTGATATCCCTAAGGGCCTGACTTTTTAATTTGACCCCATCCGCCACGCCAGCTTGGCGCAGG
The DNA here is from genome assembly GCA_041655595.1 of Bacillota bacterium. Taxonomy (GTDB): domain Bacteria; phylum Bacillota; class DULZ01; order DULZ01; family DULZ01; genus JBBAFB01. The sequence goes on along the minus strand of JBBAFB010000039.1, from coordinate 9,732 downwards.
TGGTAACCGGCTAAGGAAATGGCCTCGGCATCTTGATCCGAGGCAAGGATATCTAACTTCTGCTCTCTTTTGGCTAAATCCTTACCTTCCTCCCTTGCCTTATCCCAGATTCTTTGGGGAATGGCGGGCCAGTTTTCCGCTGCAAAGCTTCGTTTTAAACCCGGGGCAATATTTCTGCCTATTAAAGCGGCCTCAATGGGGATGGTGCCGGAACCGCAGAGGGGATCCAAAAAGGGTCGGTGAGGCTCCCAGCGGCTTAATAACACCAAGGCAGCGGCCAAGGTTTCTTTGATGGGAGCGGTGGCTGTCAGTCTTCTATAGCCCCTTTTATGTAAGCCGATACCTGATGTATCCAAGGTTAGGGTGGCGATATCTTTTTGCAAAGCCACTTCTATGGGAAATTTGGCACCGGTTTCGGAAAACCAATCCTCATGATATTTTTCCTTTAGCTTTTCTATTATGGCCTTTTTCACGATCCCTTGGCAGGCGGGTACGCTGGTAAGCTGAGATTTCCAGGAACGCCCGTTAACATGAAAAAACCCATCCTTTGTTAGCCACTGTTCCCAATCAAGTTTTTTTGTTCCTTCAAAAAGATGATCAAAACTGGTTGCCTTAAACTCCCCCATTTTGATCAACAAACGATCCGCCGTCCTAAGCCAAAGGTTCAGACGTGGAATAGCTGCTAAATCGGCCTTGATTAGCACCCGTCCATTTTCCACCTTTACGTTCTCATAACCCAAGGCTTTAACTTCTCTTGCCACCACTGCTTCCAAACCCATTGGTGCTGTTGCTATCAGTTCTACCATCTTCATTTGCAATTGCTCCTTTTTAATTATCCAGGCTCCTTTAGTATAGCCTTTACTTCAGTCGTTTCATTAATATATATCAAAAAAATAATCCCCAACGGGATTTAATAAACCTTAATCTACTACTGTAAAACCTCTTTTCTCAAATTCTACTTTAATTTCAGCTAAATCCAGACCTCTCATCGCTGCTCCCTTAGGAATGGTCATAATTCTGCCTACCGTGACCAGCATTCTTGGATTAACAATGTTTTCAAAACCAATTTCCTTCATAATCTCCACCAGCTCAGGATACTGATTGCACAGTTCATTGACAGTTTTCGAAAAACTTAAAGGTTTCCCCATTTCCATCCCTGCCTTTGATTGTAGTCTACCTCTGCTATATAGTTTCTCCCTTTTCCGTAATTATCCTGCTTTTGAAAGCGTAAAGCTGAAAGCTTTACGCTTTCAGCTTATTCCGCAAAGGCTTGTTCTCCCATAAAGAGAATTTCTTGGTTCAGATCATCATAAATAAAGTAGGTAAAGGGTCTATCTGCGGTAAAGACCACCGGTTCCACTGGCATTGGCATACCGGTAACCTTCATGCCTATGCCGGTTACGGCGGCCGCCTCGGTGCCATGCTCATCAACCTCTATAAAAGTTTTATGAACCACATCGGAAATAAATACATTTTCGCCCTTCTCCACCCCTGTAAACATGGGTTTAAAGTTTGCTGCTCTGGGGACAAAGGCCTCTACAATACCCAAGTGTTTAAGCACATCATTCAGCCAAACGCTTAGTTCAGTTCTGAATTTGGGGATACTCAAATCCACCTTAGTTGATTTCATTTTTTCGATATAGCTGATCAAGTCCAATTCCTTTGTTTCCGGCAAAGCTACATACATGCTAGTTTTACCGTCTTTATAAGGAAGCCTGACCATTTGCAGTGCGGCATCGCCATAGTAATCAAAATACTCCACCTGATTCATAAAATTCAGTTCAGTCTTCACACCATTCCGGTCGGTAAAATCTCTTGGTTTAGTTGCATTTTCATTAAATTGCCGGGCCCACTCGCCTTTAAAATAAATTGCGTTCACTAAATAGGCTAAAAAATCACTATCTTCAACTAAAGTAGGTATTTTACCCTTGGTTTTCTCATTCACCCAGCCGTTAATTTTTGCTACAGCATTAGTGAAGTTCACTTTGCTGCTTTCCCCATAAAAATAATCGGCAATTGTCTCTTTGTAGGTTTTTGAAAAATCGGCTCCCGGATAATATTCCTCATTAAGCCAAATTGAGTTGGCGATATTTAAAGCAACCTTGTCATTTTCACTATAATCTTTAATCAATTGTTTGGAAAAGCCCATAAAACCGTCTAAATCACCAATACCCAATACCTCTAAAATCTCCTTTTTAGTATCTCCCTCAGCTCCGGCAGCAGCCATAGCCAAGGCCATTTTTATGCTTAACGGCGAAAACATATAGTTGCGATCCTGAGGCATTAATTTGTTTAAATCCCAAGCAAAGCCTCCCGCTTGTGCAACCGAATCGGTAGCATCCATTATCTCTTTTAATTTTCCTTCATCCAGAAGCCCGCTTCCTACCAGACTCTTCCATAAGAATTCCCCGGCCACCGTTTTTCCTAATAGGGCTTGATAGCAAATGTCAACCATTTTACCTCTTAAAAAAACATCCTCTATGGCCGTTTTAGAAAATCCCGCCTTCCAAACTCCAGCTTCAAGGGCTTTTTCATAGACATTTTCCAAGGTCATATCCTGATATCCCATTGCAGATAACAGCATTTTAATAAACTCCTGCTCACTAATCTTTCTCTCCGGTTCAAAAGCAGTCGGACCTGTCCCGGCTACATACCCTTTTTGAAGACCATAATTTATATGATTAAAAGCCCAATGTTCCTTAACCACATCTTGAAAAGGGTTGTCAACTTCGACCGAAAAAACAGCCTTTTCCTGCCCGACTAAACGCAAGATCATGGTCAAAGCCTCGGCCCTGGTGACGGGCTTCTCCAAGGCAAAACTCCGACCGGTTCCTTTGAATAATCCCAAATCATATAATGCATTTGCCACCCGAGCCGAAGCCTTTTCAAACTCCTGAAGGGGTTCCTCCAGGGGCAAACTGATCGGACTAACCGGCAGGGGACCAACCTCTCCGGGCTGCTTATTTGCGGTATCGCCTGCAAATACGGAAGATGGCACCATCAAAACCCCACCCAAAAATACTAGTAAGAGCAATACCGATACCTTTCTGTTCATAGCTCTACCTCCTATAAATTTTTGTTAATTCAATCCATTAGACCCCGAGCCCGCCAAAAAAGTTCCAAACAGTAAATAAGTCAATGGGGACAGGGTAGTCCCCATTGACTTATTTTTGCTTTTTTCTCTGCTTGACACATTCGGTCAAAAGGTATTCTATTTGACCATTGATGGATCTAAAATCATCTTCTGCCCAGGCAGCCAACTCCCTCCACAGGGAGGTGGATACCCGAAGTAAGATTTGCTTTTTTTCTTTATCCTTATCCTTATCTTGATCTTTATCTTCCATAATCCATCATCCCCCCTTTTGGGAAGGTCAAAAAACCAAAAAACATATTAATACAATGAGCCGCTATTAACAATGGGTTGCGCATCCCTATTTCCGCAAAGTATAACCAGTAAATTGCTGACCATGGCAGCCTTACGCTCCTCGTCCAAATCTACCACTTCATTTTGGTTTAGCTTATCCAGGGCCATTTCCACCATACTTACCGCACCTTCAACAATCATTTGCCTTGCTTGGATAATTGCAGTTGCTTGTTGTCTTTGGAGCATAACAGCAGCAATTTCCGGTGCATAGGACAAGTGAGTTATTCTAGCCTCTAAAATCTCCAAACCGGCTACTTCAACCTTGCTTTGAATCTCATTTTTTAGGTTGTCAGCCACTATTTGACTGCTACCGCGTAAGGATTGCTCATTATCGGAATCGGAAATATCATAGGGATAAAGCCTGACTGTGTTTCTTAAAGCGGAATCGCATTGGATAGATAAAAATTCGGCATAATTATCCACGTTAAAAACCGCCTTGGCTGTATTGACTACCCTCCAAATAACTACAATGCCGATTTCAATGGGATTTCCTAATAAATCATTGACCTTTTGCTTTTCATTATTAAGAGTCATGGCCTTTAAAGAGATTTTTTTGTTATACATGGCTGCGGCACTTACTTGGACACTTTCCGCGGAAGAAGATTTTTTAAAACTGATCACCCCCGAGGAAGTGGTGGCGGTAGCGGGGTTTAAGGCCGAAACAAAGGGATTAACAAAGTAGAAACCCTCCCCCTTTAATGTGCCGTAATATTTACCGAAAAGAGTAAGCACTAAGGCTTCGTTCGGTTTAAGAATTTTTAACCCTAAAAACAATATTGGCCCTGCTATAAAACCATAAATAATTCCTACTGCCAGCAATACGGCACCTAGGGCAGGGGATGTGCCGTTTCCTAGAATAATGATTCCGCTGATAAAAGCCACAAAAGCTACGATGACCGCTAAAATATTAAGTAACAATACCGGCATACCCTTTTTGCCCTTAATCAAAATCTCCTCGCTGTGGGGAACCCTAATGTTTTTCTCACTTACTTCATTCATCTAAAGACCTCCTTTATTTATATAATATGTAAATGATATAGTTTTGATATCAATTACATATTATAATACTATCCAACAAGAGTCAACACCTTTAGTGAAAGATTTACCAAAATGACAATTTGGGCTTTGGGCTTTGGGCTTTGGGCTTTGGGTTTTGGGTTTTAGGCTCTCGGCTTTCTGCTCCTTAAACAATAAAAGACCCCTTTCGGGGCCTTTATAAATAATTATACCTTAAATCTGGTAACAGCCTCTTTAAAACCGTCTGCTACTTCAAACAGGCGCTCTGCCAAGGAAGCCAATTCTTCCATGGAGGCATTTTGTTCCTGAGAAACTGCCGCTACTTCTTCCGCTGCCGCAGCGCTTTCGGTCGAACTAGCACTGGTGTTAGCAACGGCTGTATTTACCTTTTGGGTGTTTCCTGCAATAGTTAAGGTGCTGACGGATACCTCCTTGGTTTTGTTAGCCGCTTCTGTAAAGGCTAGCCTAATTTCTGTAAAGGCCTTAGAAATATCATCCACCATTTTAATTCCCAGTTGGATTTCCTGGTCGCTGCCTTTCATGGCCTTAATCACACCGGCCACCTCAGTCTGGATAGAACCAACCAACTGGGTAATCTCCTTGGCCGCCGTAGCTGAATTCTCAGCCAGCTTTCTTACTTCTTGAGCTACAACCGCAAAACCTCTGCCCTGCTCACCTGCCCTGGCAGCTTCTATGGCGGCATTTAGGGCCAACAAATTAGTCTGTTCCGCAATTTCAGTAATAGTTTTAACAATATCATTAATTTGCTGAGAACTTTCGCCTAATCTCCCCACAACCTGAGTAACCTCTAAGGATGCTGTGCCCACCCTTTCCATTTGTCCCGTTACCACTTCCAATTGTTGATTACCTTGCTGAGCGGCGGAATCAGCTTTACCTGCCTCTTGTACTGCTTCATCCGATAAGCCGGCCACAGCATCTGCCTCCCGGGAAACATCTTCAATGGCTTCGGAAATTTGGCCCAAGTTTCTGGCTTGTTCCTCCGCCCCTTCCGCTAGACTTTGGGCAACGATAGCAGTCTGTTCTGCGGCTCTGCTGGTCTCATTACTGGCAACACTAACCTGGTTGGCAGTTAAAAACAGCTCCTCTGCCCCCTCTTGAATTGAAGTCACAATCTTGCTGAGGCTGCCTGTCATGTCCGAAAAAGCTGAAGACAATCTGCCAATTTCATCAGAAGTATGCCAGGTAAAGCTATCCTTTAAATTACCGGATGCTACTGCTTCCATGCTGTCTACCATTTTGGCCAAAGGCACTAATGCTTGCCTATCGGTAAAAAACCAGCCGATTAAAGTCAGGATAACCACAATTACCAAACCGCCTGCCGTGCTGGCAATTGGAACCTGTGCAGCCTGAGTAGCCCTTTGTTCAAAAGCCGTAGTTAAATCATCCGAGGCCTGGAAGATGTCCATACTTTTATGATCAAAATCTGCCGGAGAAAAAAAAGTTCCCGCCGCAACAAGATGTAAGTAGTCGTAATAGGATTTGGATTCGGCCAACAAATTCTCCGCCTGCTCCCTTAAATACTGCTCTTTTACAGGAGTTAGGTTCTGCTCCCGATCCCCACTTAAAAACCCTTCAAGGGTCCTTTCGAAAAGCCCGTAAGTAACATCTAGATTAGTCCTGCCCTCTTCGTAGGAACCGGAGGAGGCGGCCAGCAAGGCTTCTTTAGCCATTTTTTGTGACAAAGCCCTTTGACGACCTGCTAGATTTATATATGTAGCATAATCATCCTGAGATTTTATATAAGTAAAGACACTTACCCCAACAACTAAATTAATCACAATTAGCAGCAACAAGAAACCGGTTAGTTTTTGTCTGATTGTCATGCCATCTCTCCTTTTCGGCTTGAATTCCTTTAAATGTTTCTTATTCGCCAAAAATCCCTATTCCCCTGTTTTAAGGAAATAAGGATTTAATTTAAATAAAGATTCAAATGATCCATTGACCGCATTAAATAACTTCACCCGCAGGCCAGCGCAATAATTCGAACTTATTAACACCTCCGCTAAAATTCAGAAACAATTTTGAAGAAGAAGTGCTGTTTTCGGTAACATAATAACTCCCATCCTTAACCAAACCAATGGAGTCAAGATTACTGCTGTTCAGACCACCATCCATTTTAACCTTCAGGCCTATATTATCCGGAACAATTATTTTTATGTTGGAAGCACCGGCATCAACCTTTAGCTCGGTTTCCAACCTCCGGTCTCCGATCCAAATAGTTACATCACCGGCTCCCATATTTAAATCCAGGTATTTTAAATCAACTTCCCTAAAATCTAAAGTAGCTTTAGCAGCACCTACATCCAGGGCAAGGTCCCACAAAATATTCGCCGGTAATTTAAACTCCCACTTTCTTGTACCGGTTCCTGGTAAATAATTAGTAAAAGAATCCCGCTTCTGCTTAACGCTATATTCACCGTGTTTGCCTGTTGTTTTCTGGGCAATCCATGGTTCAGACTCGTAATCCGAGTAAACAAAGGCTAGTTTTCTATCGGAATTTCCGGCAATACTTAAGGTCCCTGCACCGTAATTCAAGTCAAGGCTGGCTCTTTCAATGTCCGGCTCAATTAACAGACTTGTTTGGCCCCGGTGGAGTGTTGCCCCAGCGTTGTGTTTTACTTCATAACTGCCCCAAAAGTGAAAGCTAACGGCGAGGCCCACAATGATAAGAAACAAAATCGGCCAGGAAGCTGAAGAATTCCTGTCCATAACAGTTAATAAACCCCAGATTATCAACAATACGGGCCAAAAACGAAGTAGATTTGACCAAAAATATCTGTCTACCAAACCAAAATTGCTCAATAGCAAAACTGCCCCAAAAAATACCAGCAGTAAACCCCAAAATATTCTACCCCTACTCATCGCCCTTTACCTACAAATCCGCCCAGCATAATAGCAATTCCGGCTAAAATTATAGCAATCGGCCAAACTGTATGCCACGGAAAAAATGGCACGAACTGCCTGATCAAAAGAAAAAACCCGATTAAAATAGCAATTAAACCGACAACCACTTGTCCCTGCCGATCAAAGGCTTGCTGCGGTTTAAAAAAGCCCTCTCCCGACTCCTGGTCGCCGGCAGTTGCTGCACCCTGATGCGAGCTTCCTTCTTCGGGGATAATAATCCAAGCAATCAGATAAGCCAACAATCCTATTCCACCGGCTAAAAAAGCAAAAACTAGCAAAAGCCTAATAAGGACCACATCTACATTAAAATAATCAGCTAGGCCGCCGCAAACACCGCCCAGCATCCTATTAGTCTTGGAGCGATATACCTTTCTCACCAAATTATTTCCCTCCTTGATTGTTTTTCTTTTCACTACCTATTCTCTACTAAATCAATCAAGGGGTCAAGAGAAAATTTTTTACCGAGTTAGATATCTTTTGCCCTTTTCCGAAATTTGAAAGGTTTTAATTATTTCCTTACTGCAGTTTTTGGCAAAGGGGCAACTGGTACAAAATGTGGAACAGTTTTCCCCCGTTTTTTCTTCTAAAAGATATCCCATTCTTAAAAGCTGATCAATTCCATCATCTACTACTGCCTGAGTAAGATTTAACTCATCGGCTAAGATGGTTCTGGAAATCAAACCATCCCTATTGATGATTCTTAAAATATCCTTCAGCATTTCAACCCTCCCTAAAATCAACTAAATCCTAATAATGAGCCAATTTGAAAAACAAAGACGGCAACAAGCCATGCTATTGCAAAGGTGTAAAGCGCCATTAAAATCGGCCATTTTATTGAGTTTGTTTCTTTAGCAACTATACCTAGGGTTGCCGCACAAGGAGTATATAATAAAACCATAATCATATAAGATAAAGCAGTTAAGGAGGTAAAATTCTGCTGTATGGCATTTACTAAAATAGCCCCTTCCTCCACATATTGTCCTGCGTAAAGCATTCCTAGAGTACCAACGACCGCTTCCTTGGCGGGTATCCCCGCAAAAAGAGCAACCGCTTCCTGCCAATCCCCAAAGCCGGCATGTTTAAAAATAGGTGCTATTAGGGTCCCAATTCTGCCTAAAATGCTAAATTGGCTATAGGGTTCAGCAGATGCGGGCAGGACCGCCAGTACCCATAAGAGGGTGATCACTACAAAAATAATGGTCCCCGCCCTTTTAAGAAAGCCATAAACATTATCCCACATATTTCTTAAAACATTTTTCAAGGTTGGTATCCGGTAGGGTGGTAGCTCCATAATAAAATATGAAGATTCACCTTTAAATAATGTTTTGTTTAGTAGCTTGGCCATGACCAGTGCTACTGAAATGCCCAGGGCGTAAAGTAAAAACAACACTAATCCGCCATGCCGGGAAAAGAAAGCAGCGATAAAGATTGAATAAATAGGTAGCTTCGCCCCACATGACATAAAAGGGGTAATCAACATGGTAATCATTCTATCTTTTTTATTATCCAAGGTTCTGGCGGACATTATTCCGGGAACATTACAGCCAAAACCGATTATCATGGAGATAAAAGCTTTGCCCTGCAAACCGAATTTTCTCATTAAATCATCCCAGACATAGGCTGCCCTTGCCATATAGCCGCTGTCCTCCAGAAAACTAAGCAACAAATATAAGACGGTGATAAGCGGCACAAACTCTATCACCGCACCTACACCATTAATAACTCCGTCAGTAATAAAAGAAACAAACCAATCCGGTGCGCTGATAAAAATTAAAAATGCTTCCAATAAACCACCTAAGCCATCAATAAAGTCAACGGCATACCCACCTAACAATTCCTCCCCCACTTCAAAAGTTAGCTGAAAAACTGCTAGCATGATGGCTGCAAAAATAGGAACTCCCAAATATTTATTGGTGAACACCTTATCTATTCTATCCGTAAGGGTAACAACCTGCTTGTTTGGCCTGATGACAGTCCCTTTTGCCACCTGATGAGCAAAGGCATATCTGGAGTCAATGATCTCCAGCTCAAGGTTTTCATTATTATGATATTTATAAAACTTTTCAATGTTCTTTAAAATTTTCCGATCCAGGTTTGAATCCTTCAATTTTTTCATAATATCCGCATCGTTTTCCACCAGTTTAAGGGCAGTCCATCTGATGGGGTAAGGTAACTTTTGCTCTTTTAGAGCATCCACCATGTGATCTACATGGTGTTCTATGATTTCGCTATACTGAAGCGGGTTTTCCACCACTATATCTCTGCTCATTACATCAATAACTGCTCTAATAACAGCCTCGACTCCCTTTTCCCTGGCTGCCACCGTGGGTATTACAGGTACACCTAGTTTTCTGGACAACCCCTCG
>JBBAFB010000038.1:0-16363 GCA_041655595.1 Bacillota bacterium | reverse complement strand
GCAAAGAAGAAGTTTTAGAAGACTTTGGGGATAATATGATACTGGTTAGCTTGGAGCAAGATGCTTCATATCTGTATGTTTTTAAAGTACAGTTTGGCGAAAATTACGCATATTACAGTATTAAAATTAACAATAATGTTGAGGAATCATCAGAACCATTTATTTCAAAAGTAATTAACGGAACCATATCTGCGACCATTACAAACAAAGATCTCACCGAAGAAATTGTAATGAACTCTTTATTAATTTCTGCCGCTTGGGAAGGTATTGATATTAACAGTTTAGATAACTATTATCATATTCACTATCTTATTTCGGAAGATAGCACAAGGAAAGATTATTATGCCTTTTTGCTTGATGGAAAACCTGTTTTGCAGTTTGGCAAGGATGGACGATACGTTCGATTGAATGATGAATTATATGATAAGTTAGAAAGCTCCTTTAAACCCCTTACCACCGATCAAGCGGTTGTCAAAGCTCTTTCCGCTACTAGCAATCACTATTTGGAGGGGGAATGTTTTGCTGAAGGACATATTATTCTGGGCGCGGACAAAGAAAGGGACGCAACAAAAATATATGCACTAACAATGACAGGGCAGTATGGTTTCCAAAATGATAATTTCGTTAAGGTTTCAGGGACCGGTGTTATTCCCGCGGTGGTTACGCTAGGTAGCGATAACGGTGTTAGCATTGAATATCCCAAGGACGGAAGCTACTATGTCTCTTCCATTAAGGAAATGTTTCCCTCAAAATACCACACTAGGGTGTTTGACGATAGGGACAGTGATAGAAAGGCATTAAAAAAGCAAGAACAAGGCTATGCAAAAGAATATCTTTCAAAAATCGGGCGCAAGGCGGAAATTGGAGATTATGGCGATTTTGAGCATATATTGCTTACCGACTTAGGTGTTTCCGTCGAGGTTTCTAATAAACTTTTGGAGGACTTTTACAAGGCGCATAGCTATTACCCATATTTCATAGGAACACAGGAGTACCTGGAAAATGATTTGCGTATGGTTTACCAAATGAGTTATCACGAAAATCAAAAGGAAGTTAGCTTTACCAAGTATGCCTATGATTCTAAAGAAATTTTGGAACAATTTATCATGGATGCAACAACAGGCGACAGTAGAGCTTTATCTTAAAGAATACCCGGCGCTAATCAAAATGATTCCGCAATTCAGCCGCTACATCTATCTGTGTAGCGGCTCTTGCTATTTCATCCACTATATCATCCAAAGTTTTTTGCAAAAGGATGCTGACTTCATGCTATAGTTTATATATAAAAAATAAATTTTAGAAATGACGAATATCAAGTGATTTTCTCTGTCTATATAGATAGGGGCACTTAATTTCATAATAAGAGGAGGAGCGCAGTGGAGGATCATGAAATCATCAACCTTTATTGGCAACGTGATGAAGCAGCAATCAAGGAAACAGCCTATAAATACGGCAGGTTTTGTCATAGCATTGCCACTAACATTCTTACAGTTCCCCAGGATGCCGAGGAATGCGTCAGTGACACCTACCATAAGGCGTGGAACACTATCCCACCGGAGAAACCCAGAGCTTTTAGGGCATGGCTAGGCAGGATTGTTCGCAACCTTTCCATCAACCGTTGGCATTATAATAAGGCACAAAAGCGTTATGCAGGTGTGGAAATACTCCTATCGGAGCTGTCCGACTGCATTCCCGATACCGAAACTACTGAGGAAATAGTGGAGACACAGATTCTATCGGGGTACATAAGTGACTGGCTAGATACCCTTCCTGATATGGAGCGGCTACTTTTTATACGCAGATATTGGAATGGTGAGGAACTGAAACAATTGGCTTCTATCAGCGGTACTACTCCAAACAAGTTGGCTGGACAAATGTTTCGCCTGCGCAAAAGTCTTAGTTCCTATTTAACAGCGAAAGGGGTGGCAATATGAGCATGGAGCGTGAGCAAAAACTATTTGATGCAATCACAGAGATTCGGGATGACCTTATCGAGCGGGCGCAGGATTTAAAAATTAACTCAGCCCATATTAAATGGGGATCGTGGAGTATAGTAGCCGCCTGTGCTGTTCTAGTGGTCTGCCTTGGCGGTATAATGTTTTGGCAAAATTTGTTTCCCTTCAGCGGCAGTGCGGGAAGCGGTGGAAGTGGTCACGCAGACGACAGCTCCGTATTTATGTCTTATGCGGGACCTGTATTCCCCCTTACGCTGGCAGAAGCGGATGATAAAATCAGCGCTAGCCGTAATATTGCCTATGATTTCTCCCTAGCCGACGAGGACTCCTTACGTGTCTGGGGTGCGCAGGTACGGGACAGCTATGTTCTCTCCAATCATTTAGAGCAGGAGCGCGCGATAAGCATCCTTTACCCCTTCGCCGGAAGCTTTAACGAGCTGGCGGAGCAAATGCCTATTATCACCGTAGACGGTGAAATAGTTTCTCCCACGCTACATCCGGGAGGATACTCAGGCGGCTTCACAGGCGTTTACGGGGCGAATGATCCTGACGGCAGTTCGAACATTCGGCAGCTGGACTCATGGGAGGGATATAAAGCGCTTTTGGAGAGCGGAAGTTACCAGGCGGGAGCTTTTGCAGCATATCCCGTCCTTGATCAACAAGTGACGGTGTACAGTTTCACCGATTTTGAAGCGCCTCTTGATGAATTCGATGCCGCAACCCAGGCAATTACCTTTACAATTAATCCCGAAAAAACCACGATTCTCACCTATGGTTTCAACGGCGGCAACTATGGTGAGGACGGGTGGAGGCGACTTAGTTATTTTGTGCCAAACGAAACACGCAGAGAGAGTAACGAGAAGTATCTCGTAGTGATCGGCGATGACATCGGGGAATATACCCTGCAGGGCTATAAAAACGGGGCAACTGAAAAGGGCAATGAGCTGGACGACGTTTCCGTAACCATCACGCGAACTAAGCGAGTTATGTCGGAGGTACTTGACAGTATTATAAAAAATTTCCTTTCGATGTACGGCGGTGATCAAGGGCTTGCCGTGTCCGAGGAGCTGTTCCTTGGTGCTGTCTCCGAGTTTATGTTGAAGTACGGGGCGCTCTCCGACGCTGTTCGTGACCGCTATAAATTTGGAATGCTGGAGGATATGATCATCGAGACCAAAAATCTTGACCGGGTGTTTTATCTGGAGTTTCCTGTTACTATCCCTGCTGGAGGGGATGCTTCGATAATAGCCTCCCTACACAAGCAGCCGAGCTACGATTTCCATGGCGCCGGCTCAGACAATGTGGGTATACAGGGGTATGATATGGTAAGTCGTTTGGGGAGCAATCTAGATTTTGAAACAGTGGCTGCGGAGGTAACGAGTATAGAAAATATAGAAATCGTTCGCCAAAACTTTGGGTTTGACCTTTCGTCCGGCATAACAGAGGTCAACCTTGACCCTGCCATAGAGCATTATTATTTAGAAATAAGGATGCTAAATTAATAAAACCATGAGCCGCCGTTTAGATTCATATTTGGTGGCTCATTGGTATCTTTATTCTAAGTAAAATCCGATACACCCCTATACAGGGCTGCAATCGGATTTTTTTTATTCTTAGTTATTATACAACCACCCTCTAATAGCCTTCAAATACGGGAAAACACTTACCCAAGCATTTCCACGAAATACCTACCTATATTTTTCGCTTAGCCCATAGACTATATCAAAACATTTATTTGCTCTGGCTTTGGAGGGGGGGTTTTAACGGAACAAAAATAAAGGTATGTAAATTTGCTAGGAAAACAAACGTAAATCTAAGATTAAGGAAGTGAAGCCTGTGTTACAACCTAATGTTAATGGCAATGGGGCAATTAGAAAAAAGATAAACTGGGCGCCCCTTTGGAAGCTGGAAGACTGGTGGGCTGTGTGGTTTGGGTTGATAATAATTATCCTATCCGCTTCCGGGTTGGCAGTTAAGCTGCCGAAACTAACTAAATGGTCTACATCCTTATTTTCCGCCTTTCCGGAAGGTTTTTGGCTAAAGGCGGTGGTGCTGATAATCGGGGCAGGCATAGTCACTGCCATCGGAATTAAGTTCATGGGGGGCAATCCCTCAAAATATTTGATCGCCTTTCCTGTTGTTTTTTTGCTGGCAATTTTATCAGAAACCTTCGCAGCCAGTTCATTTGCTAAAGCCTACAACTTGGAAACCCCTCTTTGGGCCTTAGCAATCGGACTCTTAATCAGTAATACCATCAAAACGCCGGTATGGTTAAAAGCTGCTTTAAAGACTGAAATGTTTATCAAAACCGGTTTAGTGCTTTTGGGTTGCGAAATTCTATTTGGCAGAATTCTAGCACTGGGTTTACCGGGCTTGATAGTCGCCTGGGTTGTGACACCAATTGTAATCTTAGTCATGTTCTGGTTCGGGGATAGGGTGCTCAAAATGGAAAGCAAGGAATTTAATATCACTTTAACTGCGGCAACTTCGGTTTGCGGGGTATCGGCTGCCATCGCCACCGGGGCCGCTAGCGGTGCCAAAAAGGATGAGGTAAGCGTTGCCATCACCATTTCTTTAATTTTTACCGTGCTAATGATGATTGCCATGCCTGCTTTTATCAGAATGGTGGGCATGGACATTGATGTGGGGGCCGCCTGGATGGGAGGAACCATTGACTCCACCGGGGCCGTTGTTGCAGCAGGAGCCTTCTTGGGCCAAAGAGGGTTGGAAATTTCTTCAGTAGTTAAGATGATTCAAAATGTGTTAATCGGCGTGGTAGCCTTCATTGTGGCTTTGATTTGGGTCACAAAAATGGGCCGGACCGAAAGCGGCCAACATGCCACCGCCAAGGAAATTTGGGTTCGTTTCCCCAAATTCATCCTGGGTTTCGTTGCCGCCTCCTTGGTTTTTTCTTTTATTTTTGTTCCGGTGTTCGGAGAAAAGACTGTGGAAGGGTTTTTAAGTGTAACCAAAGGTTTTCGTGGTTGGCTATTTGCATTGGCTTTTATCTCCATCGGTCTTGATTCCAATATGCGGGAGCTGTCCAGACATATTAAAGGGGGCAAACCAATTATCCAATATGTTGTGGGGCAGGGTTTTAACCTTATCTTGACGTTATTTGTGGCCTGGCTTGTATTTGGGGGCATTTTGTTTCCGAAGTCATTCTAATTACAACCCCGGGGACGGTGCCAACTTTCAAATTTAGTTATTGCCGCCCTGATTAAGGAGTGGGAACCATAAAAAACAAAAAATTTAATTTATCGCAAATTATTTGGGGGATTTTGATAATTGTGCTTATCTCCGACCTTTTTATTTTTAAATTTGTAACCAATAAGCCACTGGGGTTAAAACCAAGTGATTTGGCTGATGGCCCTCAAATACATTTAGCGGTTGATGCCGCCTTAAATATTCCCTTAAATGTTGATCAAGACGTGCCCTTTGTGCTGGTCCCGCCCCTGGATTTTTATGAAATAATCGAAGCGGAACAACAGAATTTTCAAGTCATTGGCTATGGTTTTGCAGAAAAATCACTATATGTACAGGTACGATTTCACCAAGACACCGATCTTAGTCTCAAAAAGGGCTGGGGCAAGGCTATCCAATTGGTAGATAATAGGAATCGCTGCTTTATGTACGATTCCTATTCCCTGCCTTGGGCAACCCAGTTGTATGATAAACTCGTTGATCTACCGGATGATTTAAGAGCAAATCTTAGGGTTGAAGAAGGTTGCTTCAAAGACCTGTTTCTTTGCTTTCCCGATTATCCCAAAAATTCAGTTCCCACCCGCTTAAGATTGGTTGAATCTTTTTTTGGTAATAGCCCGGTAAACTCCAATAATGTTTACTATGATCTCCTACTGACAGATGTTTCAGCAATGGAAAAGCGGCAAGAGATCATAGCCCACAAACCCTTTAAGCAACCATTAAATATTTCCCAACCTATTAAGCCACTGTCGAAGATCAGTTTAGTCGTTGATACACTATGGATTGATGATAATTTGCTACCAAGATTAACCTTTTGGTTCTCCTGCAATATGGAGGAAACGATTATGGTTAAGGATTTGCTGCTTATTGATCAGGATGGACAAAGTTACAATATGTTTCATCTAGAGGAAAATTTGGTATTCACTACCAATGAGAGCAAAAAAATAGAAGTTATCTTTGAGCGCATCCCTTCCTCCGCCTGGATAAAAGAATTCAAGTTTGTAACAGCAATTGACGGGTCTGAAATTAATACTGTAATTCGCATTCAATAAATCCCTTTACAACCGGGGTAACAGACTCACTTTTTAGAAGCCGGTTGACTTTTATAGCGGATATTCTTATAATTAATATTGTTATCGGGATGTAGCGCAGCTTGGTAGCGCGCTTGGTTCGGGACCAAGAGGTCGCAGGTTCAAATCCTGTCATCCCGACCAAATCTAAATATCAGATTTGTGGCAACAAGGACTTTTAAAATCATATTTTTTGATATTGAAAGCCTTGTTATTTTTTTATCCCTTGGCTTTTGACAAGTTACCAGGCTTTCACACCCCAAAAAGTATAAGACCATATTTAATAAAGAAAAAATAGTTACGGATTCGTAATAAATTAACTTTAAGGCCACATCACTTACACTAAAGAATCAAAATCCTGTTGCCGTAGCGCTTCGAAAAGAACGATGGCGACGGAATTGGAAAGGTTAAGAGAGCGAACACCTTTAATCATAGGTATTCTGATCAAATTATCCCGATTGACCTCCAAGAGCTCCTGGGGCAAACCTTGGGTTTCCTTTCCAAAAACCAAAAAATCCTCTGCATGATATGTAACTTCTGTATAAAATCTTTTCCCTTTTTTAGTTGTAAAATAAAATGAGTTTTTGGGAAAAAGTTTCCTGAGGTCCCAAAAGCTATCATAATAGCGGATATCCAACAAGTGCCAATAGTCCAACCCCGCCCTTTTTAGAAACTTATCCTCCACAGAAAAACCCAAAGGCTTTACCAAATGCAAAACACTGCCCGTAACAGCACATGTTCTGACAATATTACCTGTATTCTGGGGTATTTCTGGCTCTACCAAAACGATATGCATCTTGCCTTCCCTCCATAAGCCCTACCCGTTACAAAATTTCAAGATGGTAATCTAAAAGAATAACCTCTGGCGACTTTTCAATAAAATTCACCACCTGTTGCAGCACCTGCTGCAAATGCCTATTTTCGTTACTGATAGCGGCTACTCCCAAAATTGCTTTTTGCCAGTAATCCTGATAATCTACTTCCGCAATAGATACATTAAATTTATTATGTATTTTTACGGTCAACCCTTTCAGAACAGCTCTTTTTTCTTTTAAGGAACTAACCCCAGGCAAATTGAGCTCTATAGAGCAAAGGCCTACCAGCATCTTTCCACCCTCTTTTAGTTTTTAATTACAGTTTTATAATAATCGCAATACTCAGCCAGAACACATTCATTACACAGGGGGTTGCGGGCTTTACAGACCTGCCTGCCATGATAAATTAACCAGTGATGGGCCTGACCCCATAAATCTTCAGGTATAATGGCACATAATTGTTTTTCCGTCTCTAAAGGATTTTTGGCCCTTGCTAACCCAAGTCTGTTGGCAACCCTAAACACATGGGTATCCACAGCCAAAGCAGGCTGATTAAATGCAACGCTTAAAACCACATTAGCCGTTTTTCTCCCCACGCCGGGGAGCTTTTCCAACTCCTCCCTGGTAGAAGGCACTTGTCCCTGATGCCTAAGCAGTAACTCCCTAGAGGTAGCAACAATATGGCGGCTCTTATTCCTAAAAAGGCCCACACCCTTGATATCCTCCGCTAAGATTTCCGGAGTAAGCTGAGCAAAGCTTTGAGGGTTGGGATATTTTTCAAAAAGCGATCCTGTAATAGAATTAACCTGGCGATCTGTTGATTGGGCAGCTAAAATCGTCGCAATTAACAACTCGAACGGGTTTTTAAATTCCAAAGCTGTGGTGGCTTCGGCGTACACAACCGCCAACTCTTGTAAAATTTGTTTCTGTCTTTTCCTCTTATCCATCTTCTTCCCTATTTTCGACCCCTCCCCTATCTTTCGTGCTCATCAGCCGCATTTTGCTGATTGACAGCCAAAGCGAAAATGTATAATATATACTCAATAATTAACATTAAGCGAGGTAATAAAATGCAAATAATATCCAAATGGATGGGCAATCTAGATTTTGAAGCCATGAATGAAAAAAACCAAAAAATTATGATGTCGGACTCCAATGGCGATTTAGGTCCCAGCCCTACAAACCTGGTTTTAATGGGTTTAGGCGGTTGTACCGGCATGGATGTAGTTTCAATATTGACAAAAATGCGTGTTAATTTCGACCGCTTTGAGGTAATTGTAGATGGCACAAGGGCTATTGATCCGCCCAAGGTTTTTAAACAGGTAACAATTATCTATCGTATTTGGGGCCAAGACATAGCCGAAAAAAAGTTCACCAAGGCAATCAACTTAACGCAAAAAAAATATTGCAGCGTTTTGCATACGGTCAACAAAACAGCCGAAATTGATTACCGCTATGAAATCAACCCCGCTGATTAAAATCACTCATTGGTTAGACAACTACCCCCCACAAACTCCTTTAAAATAGAGTTGCCGGGAATTTCAACGTCTGTCAAAGGAACAAAGCATTCTAAAAAACCAAGCAGCCGTTTCGCTGTAATATATTCAGGAAGTGAGCAGTCAACTGTTTTCAGCAGGGGTTCCGCATGCTTTTTCAAAATAGCCAATTCGTAAACTAAGGCTGAATTAAACATTATATCCGCCTCTTCTTGATAAGGGAAAATATTCTTCTCTTCTCCCCGGCGCACCATGGGCCACATTTTTATGGTTTTTGTAGCGTCATTTCCCCTTGAGCGGTGGTCCCTTACCAAACGCCTTAGTATTCTCGTATCGGTTGTAGGAATCCGATTATGACGATCAATGTTCAAAGAAGTAATTGCACTAATATAGATTTTGAATTTTCGATCCCTGGGGATAGAAGCTGTCAGGCGTTCGTTCAAGCCGTGAATGCCTTCAATAATAATAGGCTGATCCGGGCCTATTTGAACCTTACGTCCCGGAAATTCTCTTTGGCCCGATTTGAAATTATAGCTGGGCAAGTTTACCTCCTTACCCTGAATAATGGCACTTAGCTGCTTATTAAAGAGCCTTAGATCTATCGCCTCCAGCGCCTCAAAATCCCACTGGCCGTTGCTATCCTTGGGGGTAAATTCGCGATCAACAAAATAATCATCCAGGGAAATAGAAATAGGCTTTAAACCGTTAACTCGTAGCTGAATCGCTAAGCGCCCGGCAAAAGTTGTTTTACCTGAGGAGGAAGGTCCTGCTACCAAGATAACCCGTACTTGATTTTTTCGGTTTGTAACCGCATCGGCGATTTGAGCAATCTTTTTTTCATGTAAGGCTTCGTTCAGCTGAAGTAATTCCCTACCCCTACCGGCTGTAATGTAATCATTTAAAGTTCCTGCCGTTCTAACATCTAAAATTTTCCCCCACTCTTCAGCTTCTCTAAAAATTGTAAACAATTTTGGTCTTTCTTCATAGCTGGCTAATTGGTTTGGATATTTTTCATCAGGGAATCTAAGCTCAAGCCCCGGCATATGGTATCTTAGACTAAACACTTTTAAGCAGCCCGTAGCCGGAACCAGGTAACCATAGAGATAGTCCTTGGTCGAGCGTAGGCCGTACATATTTAAATAGTCCTTATCTCGGTATTTCAAAAGCTGGGCCTTATCAGTTAAGTTTTCCTTTTCAAAATAGCTGATGGCTTTTTCCAAAGGCCACTGTTCTTTCGTAATGGGCAAATCCAGCCCTACCAGTTCCTTCATCTTCTCTTCCAAATCCTGCACTTCATCCTCAGTTAGCATTGTATCCTTATTAAGCTCACAATAAAGTCCCTTACCTAAAGAGTGTTCTATTGATAAAAGTGCAGCAGGAAATAACTCTTTAGCGGCTGTTATCAGTAAAAAAGCAAGGCTTCTTTGGTAAATACGCATCCCTTCGGGGTGATGCAAATCCAAAAAGATTATTTCCCCATCAGTTTCCGGCTGAAAATTCAACTCCCTGAGCTGATGATTAAACTTGGCTGCCACTATCGGGGACGGATAATATTGTTGAAAATCCCTACCGATAATAGCTAAACTTTCCTTCGGTACGACCTTAACCTTTGAACCATCCGGCAAGATCACCTTTAAATTATTCTCCAATTGTCATTTCTCCTTAACTAATTTTTTGATTCTTAAAGGGTAAATACGCTCACGACAGACATTTTTCACCTAATTGTCTAATTCAGTTACACATGAAAAACAAAAAATCCGAAAATTTTATTATGCATATAAAATAGTCTTTCCAGGAGATAATTATAATATTGCATTGTTTCAAGATCACAGTCGGTTGGAGGTAGCAAATTTGTTCATCAGTTTTATCCGAACTATTATTTTGTATTTACTGGTAATTACAGTCATGCGCATTATGGGAAAAAGGCAAATAGGGGAATTGCAACCCTTTGAATTGGTAATCGCTATTATGATTTCAGAATTAGCTGCGGTACCAATGCAGGAAACGGGAATCCCTTTACTAGCGGGTATTATTCCTATTATCACTTTACTTATAATTCAAGTTACCTTTTCCTATCTATCTATGAAAAGCTATAGTGTCAGAACCATTCTTTGTGGCACTCCCAGTGTAGTAATTGAAAAAGGACAAATTGTCGAACAAGAATTAATGCGATTGCGTTACAACACTAATGATTTGCTTGAGCAACTGCGCGAAAAAAATTTCCCGAATATTTCAGACGTGGAATATGCCATTTTGGAAACCAGCGGCAAATTAAGCATTATTCCCAAGCCTCAAAAAAGACCTGCCATACCGCAAGATTTTCAGATAAACCCCAGCTACGAGGATCTGCCCCTCACCTTAATCATGGACGGCGTTATCAACCATGTCAATCTGGAGGCCGCCAAACTAAACAAGGAAGATCTTTTGCAAATGCTTAAAAATAGCGGCTACAACAGCCCCAAACAAATTCTGTTTGCCGCCCTGACCGGCAATGGCAAACTCTGGCTCCAAGCCAAGAATAAATACAGAAAGGACAGCAACTAAATGCGAACTATTATTTTCACCTTCACTTTGCTGGTCGGCATCATAGTCTTTTCTTGGTTTACCCTTTCTTATTTAGAAGATACCTCCCAGGAAATGCTCAGCCTAGTTGACAGCCTAGAAAAAATCGTTACCAACGAAAACTGGGCGGCGGCCGAAAAACCTTTAAAAAGCATCAGCTCCCTTTGGGAAAAGGTTGAAAAACGCTGGACTATAATTTTAAATCATAGTGAAACTGATGAAATCGAATTAACCGTAGCAAAATTAAAAAGTTATATTAAATCTGAGGAACTCGGCGACTCCTTAGCGGAGTTATCCGCCTTAAAGTTTTTATTGCAACATATACCCGGCAAACACCACCTGCAATTACACAATATCTTTTAAACCCACCTAGGTAATAGTTCTTTTTCGCATCCTTAAATATTTTGGAGTAACCTCCAACAATTCATCATTATCAATGAACTCCAAAGATTTCTCTAAACCCATTATTCTTGGCGGTACAAGTTTAATAGCTATGTCCGAGGTAGAGCTTCTGATATTAGTTAATTGTTTCTTTTTAGACACGTTAATTAACAAATCCCCGGGCCTGGCATTTTCTCCGACAATCATTCCCCTGTAGGTCTTTTCACCGGGAGTAATAAAGAGCTCTCCTCTTTCTTGGGCATGTTCAATGCCATAAGAGGTAGCTTCGCCTGTTTCAAAAGCTACCAAGGCACCCCTGGTTCTGCTCATAATATCCCCGCGCCAAGGGGCAAAATGGTGAAATGCGTGGTGCATAATGCCTGTCCCCTTGGTCCCGGTCATAAACTCTGATCTGAAGCCAAACAAGCCCCTAGTAGGGATTAAAAATTTTAAGTTTGTCCAGCCGGCCGCCTTGGCTTCTATTTTTTGCAGCTCACCTTTTCTAACACCCAAACTTTCAATGGAAAACCCCACATATTCGTCTTCTACCTCCAAATACAATTCTTCAATAGGCTCACATACTTCCCCCCCTACTTCTTTTTTGATCACTTGGGGGCGTGAAACCTCAAACTCAAAACCTTCCCGCCTCATTTTTTCAATTAAAATGGAAAGATGCAATTCTCCCCGGCCCGCAACTTGAAATATTTCCGGAGATTCCGTTTCTGCTACCCTTAAACTTACATCCCCTTTTGCTTCTTTAAATAATCGTTCCCCCAGCCGTCTAGAGGTAATATATTGCCCATCTTGTCCCGCAAAGGGACTTTTATTAACCTGAAAGGTTATGCTGACGGTTGGTTCATCTATTTCAACCATTGGCAAAAGCTTGGGATTATCAACATCGGCCACGGTTTCACCTACATTTAGATCTCCAAGCCCGGTTACCAGGACAATTTCTCCGCAGGTGGCGTTTTTAGCAGATACCTCCTTTAAACCGTCAAAAGTAAAAACACCTGTAATTTGCCCTTTTCGTTCCGAGCCATCATTATTTAAAATAACTACCTCCTGTTTGGCATAGACTGAACCATTAGCGATACGGCCGATTCCTTTTCGTCCCAAGTAGCTATCTTGTTCAACCATTGCAATTCCCATTTGAAAGGAGGCATGCAAGTCCCCCCCGGGTGCAGGAATATGGGCAATAATGGTTTCAAACAAAGGCTTCAAATCAGTAGCAGGCAAATCAAGGTCTAGGGTAGCTACACCGTTTTTTGCTACGGAATAAACCACCGGAAAGTCCAATTGGGAATCATCTGCGGCCAATTCTATAAACAGGTCCAGCACCTGATCCAAAACCTCCTTGGGCCTAGCATTAGGTCTATCAATTTTGTTAATAACCACGATAGGTTTTAACTTTGCGGCTAAAGCTTTGCTGAGTACAAATCTTGTTTGGGGCATTGGTCCCTCAAAGGCATCTACCACCAACAACACCCCATCCACCATCTGCACTATTCTCTCTACCTCCCCCCCAAAATCGGCATGTCCGGGGGTATCAACAATGTTAAATTTATACTCCCTAAACGGTATGGAAGTATTCTTAGCCAAAATTGTAATGCCTCTTTCCTTTTCCAACTCATTACTATCCAAAACTCTATCCTCAATTTGCTGCCTGTCATGAAAAAGTCCGCTTTGTTTTAACATCCCGTTAACCAAGGTAGTTTTGCCATGGTCCACATGAGCAATAATGGCAAGGTTGCGTAAATTATTCTGTTCCATAAACATATCCCTTCTACACATAAAATCCCTTATTATTATAATGCGTTAACTTACCTTCTGCAAACCGTTTATCGGCAACCGGTCTAAAAAATTTTAGTATGAGGCCGGTAACATAAGATTTTACCACTGTTTTCCTAGTCACCTGACCCGAGCCCCGGGAATAGATTAAAACAAAAACCACCTTCTTACTAAGGAGTTGACTAATTTGAATAAACTAAATGATCTGGTTAAGTTTCCCATTGACTGCAGATCCGAGAAGCCCCGCAAAACCGGCTTATCAATGATTATTGATAAAGGTTTAGGATTTACTGATTTTACCGACCTTATCACGCTTGCAGGAAATTATATAGATATGGTTAAGCTGGGTTTTGGCACATCTCTGCTTTATTCCGATACTATACTACGCCAAAAAATTTCCGCCGCAAGAAAAGCCGATATCCAAATCTTTCCCGGGGGTACCTTCTTTGAAATTACCTATTTACAGAACAAAACAGATGCTTTGTATGAGTTGCTGTTGGATTACGGTTTTACAAGTATCGAAATTTCAGATGGAACAATAGAGTTGCCGTCTGCTAAAAGGGCGGCTGAGATCAAAAAAGCAAAAAAAGCGGGTCTTGATGTAATCACGGAAATTGGGAAAAAGGATCCCAGGGATATGGTGGAAATGGCTGTTTTTAGGGAACAGATTAAAGCTGATCTGGAAGCAGGTGCTACAAAAGTAATTGTAGAAGGCAGGGAATCAGGGAAGGGAGTTATGCTCTATGATCAGCAGGGGGCAATTAAAGAAGATGAACTGGAATTTTTAATAAAAAATCAAATTAACATTGATCTATTAATCTGGGAGGCCCCTTTGAAAAGCCAGCAACATAAACTTATTAATCTTTTCGGCACCAATGTAAACTTGGGAAACATTGCTCCTCAAGAAATACTAGCATTAGAATCCCTAAGACTCGGCCTTAGGGGTGATACCCTGCGCACCCTTTTAACAAAAATAAAATCCCCTCACGATTCTGCCTTGCGGCTGCTGCCCAAATTGGAGGCATTGCAATAAAAAACTGTTCCGATTAACAATGAAAGAGAGAGTTGACATGGAAAAGACTATCAAAATGGTATTAACCGCCGGAGAGCTGAAAACCAGCAAAATTCCCATTAATTCTTCAGTAGTCATCTATGATGTGCTCAGGGCAAGCTCCACCATCACAGCCGCCTTGGCCCATGGTGCCCGCTCAATAATTCCCGTGTTGACATCTGAAGAAGCTTTTCTTCTTTACCATCGTTTGAAAAGCACAGGCTTGCCGGTTTTATTGGGGGGTGAACGTCAAGGGGAAAAGATTACCGGTTTTCATTTGGGAAATTCACCCTTGGAATATACGAATCAGGCAATTTTTGATCACATTATTATTTTTACAACTACCAACGGCACTAAGGCAATGGTCCATAGCAAAGAAGCGGGCGCAAAAAAAATACTGATTGCCAGCCTACTTAACCAAAGTGCTATAGTCAGTCATTTAATGAGGGAGGCCGCCTTTACCATTATTTGCGCAGGTGTTAAAAACGAGTTTGCCTTTGAGGATTTTTATGCGGCGGGGTTAATGCTTCATGAGCTATTAAACAGTACGAAAGGCAGTAGCTGGCAGCTTGATGACAGTGCATTAACAGCCCTGAATATAGCCAGGCATTTTCATCTGGATTCGGTCATAATCAGGGAAGGGACCAATGGACGTCGTCTAATAGCGAAAGAAAAAATAAGCGATGTTCAATTTTGTTCGGACACCAATCGCTATCCGATTCTACCCTTATTTGTAAAGGATCAAATACTTCTTCACCCTACTGCCCAGCTTGCAAGTAATTAATAATACCTTTAGAGATTGCTTCCGCCAGTTGTTGGCGAAAACCCTCATCCTTTAGTTTGCCCGTATCCTCCTGGTTGGATAGAAACCCCAGCTCCACGATTATAACCGGTATTTTTGCCGTTCTTAATAAAAAAAGGTTTTCCCTGGGGAGAGGTAGGTTAGCATTTAATAATTGAACCTTATTAAGCTCCTTTAAAACTGCCCTCGCTAACTCCTCCCCTGCTTCTGAGCCTTTTTGAAAAAAAACTACCGCACCCTTTTGAGAGCTGTCGTGGATGGTATTGCAATGAATGCTGATTGCCACTTGACCACGGTTAATTACATCCAATCGGGCCTCTAAATCCCTCCTATGCCTACCCTTCGTCAATTCGCCACCCAAATCCACATCCGCATCCCTCGTCAAAAGAACTGAATAACCCTGAGCCTCCAGATAGGTGTTCATTCTTTTTACCACATCCAACACAATATCCTTCTCTTTGATATCACCTGTTAAAGCGCCCGGATCCACACCACCATGACCGGGGTCCAAAATTACATTAGCACCACTGGCCAAAACTGCCTGCTCCTTTTGGTATGTAATCCAATAGTCTAAGGATAAAAAACCAATAACCAGTGCTAGCAATATAGCGCCAGCCATTACCAACCCGCGTCTCGGCACAAAAATAGCCATTGTCAACCTTCCCATAATTGCCAACCTCCTGAAGTTTTTCCTATTTATATTAAATAGATATGCCCCTCAGCAGCGGTCCATAACCTCTACCCCGGCAACAGGAGAAATATATGAACAAAACTTTGGCATTAGGACTAATGACGGCATATATTATGCTAAGAAGCTATTTAAATAGCCACTGAACAAAGGAGGCTTTTTTATGCCCTATGTAGTTGTCCAGCCCAATGATACATTAGCAGGTTTAAGCAAACAGAACAGGGTTCCGCTTGAACGCCTGTTAGCAGTTAACCCGCAAATTCAAGATCCTAACCGGATCTTTCCCGGCCAGATAGTAATTCTGCCCCTTCCCCACCAAAGAAATCCGGTTTCTGAAGTACAGAGGGCGGTACGGCCCGGAGACACTATGTGGAATATAGCCCGGGAATTCGGGGTGCCCTTGCAGCAAGTCATCAGACTAAACCCGCAAGTAAATAATCCCGATTTAATCTACCCCGGCATGATTTTAACAATCAAGCAGGGCCAAGCCTGCCCGAGAAATGTTGTGGATTTTGTGAACAGATTTATGGAGAACAAAACGGGAGGCCATT
>JBBAFB010000037.1:0-16522 GCA_041655595.1 Bacillota bacterium | reverse complement strand
ACGTTGATCCTGTCCTAAATGGCATTTCCTTTGGCGGGGGTTGCATCAATGATACTGTTGCCCATATAGCCTCACCTTATCTGCCCTTTGGGGGGGTAGGTGAAAGCGGCATGGGAAAATATCATGGCAAAGCCAGTTTCGAGATATTTTCTAATCAAAAGGGGATCTTAAATAAATCCAATCTGTTTGACTTGCCCTTCAGATACCCCACCCATAGAAAACAACTGAATTTGGTGAAAAGCCTCTTGAAGTAGAGGGGGTAAAAGTACTGGCTTTATACCATCAAAGAGCGGGTTAGATAATCCGTTATTTTCTCAATTGTTTCCTCTGTTGGTTCAATGTAATAATGAACGGTTTGACTGATATAGAGTGATACTAGGCCGTGGAGGGTGCTCCAAATTCTGAAGGTATGAAACTTGATTTCTTCCGGCGAAATGCCCGGATACTCTTGTATGAATTCCAGAAAAATGTTTTCTGCCGTATAAATGGTACTTAAGGCATTTTCTAATTCTTTAATTGCAAAGGGCTCTTCCTTCCTACCTTGATAGTATTCTGGTCTGGGAAGAATTAGGGTGAACATTAAATTATATTGGTTAGGGTGATTAATGCCAAAATCTATATAGGCCCGGATCACCGCCTTTGTTCTTTGGTAGATATCCCCGCCTTGTTGGTAGGCATTTTTTAATTCCTGATGTAGCTGCCCAAAACTTTTCATCAAAATTTCAAGGTAAATATCATCTTTGCTGGAAAAATAGTAGTAAATTGCGGTAGCAGAAATATTTAACTTGGCAGCCAGCTTTCTCATGCTGAAAAGATCAAAACCCTGCTTGGAAATTATCTCCAAGGCTTCCTCCAGGATTTTATCTTTCATTTCACCGCCCGGCTTGGGTTCCTTCGTTGCTTTTATCATAATTACCTCCTTTAATTCTTGTTCCCTACAGACATTTAACTCATTATATCACGATTTATGTGAATTTAAAGAAAATTAAAAATTAGTTGTCCTTTCGACATAATTTTTGCATCATTTTTCTATTTTAAAAAGGAAGAAAGGCCTTGGCGGAGAAATCTATAATATTTGATTCTTGCGGGGTGAATTAATGCTCGGTTTATCTAAACAGGTGCAGCAAGCATTGGCCTTTTTATTGCTGGTTTTAGTTTTTGGCGGGGGGATCCTGTATGGCCGTTGGCAGCAGGCCCCGGCCCAGGATAATACCTTCTTGTTGGAAAGGAATGACCCGGAAAATTTAAAAGAAACGGCTTCAGGGATCAGTGATTTAAAAGTGCATGTGGCCGGTGCGGTAAAAAAACCCGGTGTATACACTTTCAAACCCAAGGATAGGGTGGAGGATGTCCTTGCTTTAGCAGAGCCTCTGATGGAAGCGGACTTGGACAATTTGAATTTAGCGGGTTATTTAAAGGATGAGCAAAGGATTTTTGTTCCATACAGGCTAATAATTGAAGGGGCAGACGGTCCCATCACGGCAGCTCAAGGCGGCGGTAACGGAAAAATAAATCTAAACACAGCGACAAAGGACGAGTTGACGAAGTTACCCGGTATAGGCCCGACTTTAGCCCAAAGGGTCGTGGATTACCGAGAAAAGAACGGTTTTTTTAGTTCCGTTGATGAACTGAAGCAGGTTTCCGGTATCGGCGATAAAAAATTTGCGGAAATCGAGGATTTGGTAACAAACTAAGAAGTAAAAATGAAAAAAAGACCACTTGTTTACCTAACGCTGATCTACATAGCGGGCATTTTTTTGGCCAGCATTTTATCATGGAAACCCCTGGCTTGGTTTGGGGCTTTATTAGTCATCTTTTTATCTTGGCTGTTATTTAACCGGGAAAAAGGGAAAGAATTGGGCTGGCTATTACTGTTGGCTTTCTTATTTCTCGGTGGGGCAAATTATAGCTATAAAAATCAACTGCAAGGGGATTTGCTGCATAGTTTAGTCTTAGGCCAAGAGCTGGAGTTAACAGGCAAAGTGATTGGAGAACCCCTAAGGTATCCCACCCGCATCTCCTTCGATCTGGAGCTCCTATCCAAGGCAAAAATCAGGGTGAACAGCAAAGGAGAAGGTCATCTACCTAATTTCGGTTTCGGCGATACTTTAAAGATTGAGGGAAGGCTGGGAATGCCGGCCCAAGCCAGAAATCCGGGGGAGTTTAATTACAGAACTTATCTGTGGCAAAGAGGCCTGCTGGCGGAATTGGACACAAAACCGGAGGCAGTGCAAATTGTAATGGCGAAAAATTTCCAGTGGAGAAAGCTTCTGCAGCGATTTAAGGCAGATTTTACCGGTCTGCTCGACAGTCATATGTCTCCCCAAGCGATGGCGGTTTCCAAAGCATTAATTTTAGGAGACAAGACAGCTTTAGAGGCTGGGGTTAAATCCCTCTTTTTAACCCTGGGCATGATGCATCTCCTAGCGGTTTCGGGTTTGCATGTAGGTTTTCTGTTAATCTTGGCTAATCTCGTTGGAGCTATTTTAAAATTAAAACGGCGAAATGCCTTTATTCTGACAGTGGCTTTATTGGTTGTCTATGCTGCCTTAACCAATTTTACTCCCTCGGTTGTGCGTGCCGCTTTGATGGCTTTTGTTCTGCTTTTGGGCAACTTATTGGGAAGGGAAAGGGATTTTTATACTAGTATTGCCCTGGCAGCCTTTGTTTTGCTGTTATACAACCCCTTTTATCTATTTTATAGCGGTTTTCAGCTTTCCTTTTTAGCTACCTGGGGTCTGGTTTACTTTATTCCGTTGGTTAACCTATTAATCCCCAAAAAATTCCCTATTAGAAATGCGATTGCTGTGCCTATAGCGGCCCAAATTGCGGTACTGCCCTTCACTGCCTATTACTTTAACCTCATTTCCTTAGTAGGTCTGCCAGCAAATTTATTGCTTGTGCCCATTGCCGGAATTATTGTCATAATTGGCTTATTGGCCCTCTTTTTTTCGGTCGCTTTGCCTGTTTTAGCTCCCTTGCTACTGATCCCCTTGGGTGCCGCAATTGACTTATTGCTGAAGGTTTTTGATCCTATCGGACAACTACCCTGGAGCAGCATAATAGTAAAAACCCCTAGTATTTTGGCAATTATTCTATATTACTTGGTTTTAATCGGTCTGAGGGAGGTTTTGCTTAATCCAGGGCTGCGGGCTGGGCTCGCAACCAAAAGAAAACAGTTTTTGCTTGGTATGCTGATCCTGGCTTTGGCGATGGCAGGCGGCAAGCAATTACAACCCAAACCTTTAGAGATTGTTTTTTTGGATGTAGGGCAGGGAGACGCAATTTTTATGCGAACCCCCCGAGGAACAACTATGCTTTTAGATGGAGGGGGTTCACCTGGTTGGCAGGAAACTGATTTTCGGGTGGGCCGGGAAGTGGTTGTGCCCTACCTGCAAAGGCAGGGTATAAAAAAAGTAGATCTTTTAATCAGCTCTCACCCTGATACAGA
The DNA here is from genome assembly GCA_041655595.1 of Bacillota bacterium. Taxonomy (GTDB): domain Bacteria; phylum Bacillota; class DULZ01; order DULZ01; family DULZ01; genus JBBAFB01. Next base: position 13,071 of record JBBAFB010000037.1, on the reverse strand, counting down.
CCACATGCAAGGCTTAGAAGATGTTTTAAAAGAGTTGACAGTCAACGCCCTTCTGATACCGCCGAGGGGAATTTTCGGCGAAGAGTATAACGGCTTGCTGGAATTGGCAAATTTTAAAAATGTGCAGATTTTAGAAGGTATAGCCGGGGATTATCTGGAATTGGATCATGATATTGTTTTGGCGGTTTTAAACCCCCCCGGCACCGAGCGACACTTTCAAACAGCGCCGGATAACAATCATTCTTTGTTAGTAAGGTTGAGTTATGGACGGGCAAGTATTTTGTTGACCGGGGATTTGGAGCTGGAGGCTTTGGAATTTTTACATCACAAGGGCCTTATCGGGGAAGTAACCATTTTTAAAGCTCCCCATCACGGTAGTAAAACAGGCTTTTACTTGCCTTATTTAGAAGAGATAAACCCTTTAGGGGTAGTTTATTCCGTTGGCAGGAATTCCTATGGACATCCGGGGGCAGATTTACTCAGCTACTGGGAGAAAAGAGGTGTGCCTGGGTATCGAACGGATCAAAACGGGGCCATTATTATCAAAACCGACGGGGTAAAATTGAGCATTAAAAAATTTATCAATGAGTCAGATTAAGATAACTAAAAAAGGATGAGGCTAAATGTCCAGCTACAACACTTTGATGACGGATTTAAAAAACGGCAGAGTAAAACAGGTATATCTATTTTTTGGTGAGGATTTCTATTTTGCTGAAAAGATATTGAGCGAACTGGAGCAGATCTGCTTTACTGACGAAGGAATGAAGGATTTTAACTATGATATTTTTGATGGGGAAAGGACATCTTTAACCTCCGTCTTGGAGGCAACCTTAATCTTGCCGGTATTTGCGGAAAGAAGGTTAGTGGTAGTTAAGAACGCCTCCTGGCTTGCTGCAAAGAAAAAGACACTCAAGGAGGAAGATGGGGAAATTGATGGGGAAGAAGAGGTTGGGCCGGATGATAGCAGTTTGGCCCTTCATAACTACTTGGAGAATCCTTGCCCTAGCACGGTTTTAGTGCTATTTGTACCGGGAAGTGTTGATAAAAGGAAAAAATTCTACAAAACAATTGCCCAGCACCAGGCTTTTTTAGAGGGAAAAGATCTGAAGGGTCAAGAGTTAAGGTTTTTTATTCAGGATTACCTCAAGCAGCAAGGGAAGGAAATAGATGAAAGGGCATTGGCCTTGATTATTAACCGGCAGCAGGAAGGGACGCAATTCTTAGAAAAGGAGCTGGAAAAACTAGTTAGTTATGTAGGAGCAAGTAAGAAAATTAATCAATCAGATGTGGAAAATATTCTAACATTAACTATTTACAATACCATCTTTGATTTGACAGATGCCGTAGGGGCTAAAGATGCTCCCAAGGCGCTGTGGCTTTTCCGGAAAATGCTTCAGGAAGGGGAAAACATATTTTACATTTCATCTATGTTAGTTTTTCAGCTACGTTTAATTATTCAGGCAAAGGAGTTGCTGGAAAAAAAAATAACTCACCAGCAGATTATAAATAGTATTAAAGGCAGCCCTTATCCCATTAAAAAAGCCATAGCCCAATCAAAAAACTTCGCTGTGAACGATTTAATTTTAGCCTTGGAAAAACTGCTGGAGGCGGATGTGTCAATTAAACTGGGTAAAGGCGAGCCCAAAACAGTTTTTGAGCAAACCCTTTTTGAACTCTGCCACTGAGGCTGAGTTCGGATTATCCCCCCGGCTGATTAGCAAAAAAAAAGACCAGCAGGTCTTTTTTAATTGATTGAGTTATTAAGCTTCTTTTGCAGCTGGGATTTTTTCCTGGCGGCAGTATTTTTATGGATAATCCCCCTGGAAGCATTCTTATCAACGGCTTTAAGAGCTCTCTTAAAAGAAGCTTGGATTTGCTCCTGTTCTCCAGAGGCTAAGCTTTGGTCAAACCTTTTAATGGCAGTTCTCATAGCTGATTTGCGGGCTGTATTGATGGCGTTTCTTTTTTTAGCGATTTCCACCCTTTTAATAGCGGACTTAATATTAGGCATTTATTGTCACCTCCTATGAGAGAGCTTGAAAGCAATAATTAACAAACTTTATAATAGCATGATCAAATCAAGAAATCAAGGGTTCAAAACAGTATATACCTTCTTTTTTCGGGAAAACTATCATTAGTTTGGAAAAAGGAGGTGAATCTAAGATGAGGGGTAATATTGTTGGCACTATTGTACGTTTTATTGTATCTGCTTTGGTATTAATGTTGGTAGGTTGGTTGTTGCCGGGAATAACAGTTAACGGGTTTACCGGGGCATTATTGGCAGCCGTTGTAATTGCAGTTTTAGGAGCAATTGCCGAAGCTTTAATGGGTGAAAAAATTTCTCCCCAAAGTCGTGGTATTGTTGGTTTTATCACGGCAGCAGTTGTTATTTATTTAGCGCAATTCGTTGTTCCTTCCTTTTTATCTGTTAATATTCTCGGTGCATTGCTGGCAGCTTTAGTAATCGGTGTTATTGATGCCTTTGTACCTACCGAACTTCGTTAATACCAAACACAAAAAACTCCGGGAAAAACCCGGAGTTTTTTAATTGGCAATAAAGCCGACCATTTGTAGCCGTTTTTTTTTTAGGTGAAAATCAGTAACAAAGAGTTGCTAGTGTTACTGACTGCTGGCCACCGTTCAGTCATTTTCCACTAAAAGTTTGCATAAGAGCTCCTCCCCGGCATAGGTATAAAGTATGCAAAAGGAAGGAGGCTCAATGATGATTAGATTCTACTTTCGCTTCTCACCTTATTTTATCCAGAATTTTAAAAAAATAGCTTTTATAGCCCTAGTTGTATTCATAGGAGTTTCCTTTTTTCAGTTTTTTGACCTCCCTAAAAAAGCTGCCATAAGGAGCAGTTCAATTATTGACGAACAGGATCTGTCCTTAAGCAATACAAAGCGGTGGTTGGAATTATTAGGGGTAAATAAGGACAGCTACAAAGCCATTTTATCACAAAACCTACCTTTTATAACCGCCCAGGCAAAAAGCAAAAATGAAGCTAGAAGATCCTCCATTGCTTACACTTTTTTCAGCATTGATCCCACTAACCCGCTAAGCTTTTTCGGCAAAGGAGTAAGGCAGGTAGAGGCAAGGGAGGTGATGTCACCTACCCTGATCGAAAGCAACCCATTGTTTGAAGATGAAGGAATTGTAGAGATTTTGGACATTCCCTTTGATCAAGAACAAGAACAGTTTGTTGATGACCTGGCAACAGATCCCAAGGTTCTTCGGGGGGCAGAGATAATTATTATTAACACCCACAACGCGGAAACCTACAAAGCAACAGATGGAGTCAGTAAGGAAGAGGGAAAAAACAGCGGTGTTTCCAAGGTGGCAGCCCACTTAGAAAAGATGTTGAAGGATCAATATGGGCTTACTGTGGCGCGCTCAGATAAAATTCATGATTTTCCTAAGTTTGAGGAATCATATACTAATTCGGGAGAAACTCTAAAAAAGTTACTTGCGGATAATCCTCATGCCAGGGTAGTAATTGATATTCACCGCGATGCAGGACATGCTAAACCCTTGGTTACTACCATCAACGACAAAAAAACTGCTCAAATTCGCTTAATCGTAGGCAGTGATGCCAGATTGGCCCATGGAGGCTGGCAGCAAAACAGGGAATTTGCACGCCAGGTGACCGAAAAGATGGATGAACTATATCCCGGCCTATCCCTAGGCTATCGGGTTCAAAGCGGAAGGTATAATCAGCATTTGCATCCCCGGGCAATTTTGTTGGAGGTTGGCAATGATTTAAATTCCTTAGCTGAGGCAACCCAAGCTATAGAGTTATTTGCTGAAGTGCTGGCGGAGTTGTTGGGAGCCCGAGAAAAGGTTTGATTTTCTGTTCTTAAAATTGAAAGCAAAAGGGCCAAGGGCCTTGATAGATAATTATTGACCTTGATATTGCTTATCAAGGTCTTTATGTTTTGTGAGCCGGTCAACGTCCAGCTAGGGGCAGAATCCTGATTTAAAATAATGCCAAATGTGACTCCGGCCGAAATTTTTGTTATAATATAAAATTGGAATAAAAAGTTGATCTTTGAATAAATGGAGGAAACATTAAATGGTCCAAGCTAATTGGCAGTCAAAAATACGTAATTTTTGTATCATTGCCCATATTGATCACGGTAAATCCACCATGGCGGATCGGCTGTTGGAATACACGGGGGCCGTCAGTGAAAGAGAGATGTCTCAACAATTATTAGATCAAATGGATTTGGAAAAAGAAAGAGGCATCACTATTAAGCTAAAAGCAGTTCGCCTTAAATATCAAGCCCTTGATGGTGAAGAATATACCTTAAATTTGATTGATACCCCCGGTCATGTGGATTTTTCTTATGAAGTTTCCAGGAGTCTGGCTGCCTGTGAAGGTGCTATTTTAATAGTGGATGCGGCCCAAGGCATAGAGGCTCAGACCTTGGCCAATATTTACCTTGCCTTGGAACATGATCTGGAAATCATTCCTGTCATAAATAAGATTGATTTACCTAATGCCGACCCGGAAAGGGTCAAGCAGGAGCTGGAAGATGTTATAGGATTGGACACTTCCAATGCTATTTTAGCATCAGCGAAAACTGGGGAAGGTACTCAGGCCATACTGGAGGCTATAGTTGATCGGGTGCCGCCTCCCATTGGTGAAGCCGCTGCCCCTTTGCGGGCCATGATTTTTGATTCTCACTTTGATAGCTACAAGGGGGCTATCCCCTATGTAAAAATAGCCGAGGGAAGGCTTACAAAGGGTATGACCGTCAAAATGATGATGACGGGCAAAAATTTTGAGGTTGTGGAGGTTGGAGTTTTCGCGCCGGAAATGCGTCTGGTTGATGCATTATCTGCCGGGGAGGTTGGTTTTTTTACCGCCAGCATTAAAAACGTGGCGGATACGCAGGTAGGGGATACTGTTACCACCAACAATAATCCGGCAAAAGAGCCGCTGCCCGGTTATAAAAAAATTGCCCCCATGGTTTTTTGCGGTCTTTATCCCATCGAAACAAAAAACTATGAGGATTTAAAGGACGCTTTAGAAAAACTAAAATTAAATGATGCCTCTCTCCATTATGAGCCTGAAACCTCAAATGCTCTTGGGTTTGGCTATCGCTGCGGTTTTTTAGGCCTATTGCATATGGAAATCATTCAAGAGCGTTTGGAAAGAGAATATGATTTGGATTTGATTACCACGGCACCCAGCGTGGTCTATCGGGTGACCAAGACAAATGGGGAGGTACTTAAGGTTGACAACCCTGCCCATCTGCCTGAGCCGCAAAAAACAGAGATGATCGAAGAACCTTATGTTAAGGCAACTATTATGGTTCCCAGTGAATTCGTAGGGGCAGTGATGGAGTTGTGCCAAGAGAAACGCGGTGATTTTAAAAATATGGAGTATCTCACTCCTACCAGGGTAATGATCACCTACGAGTTACCGCTTAGCGAAACCATTTTTGATTTTTTCGATCAATTAAAATCCCGTACTAGGGGTTATGCCTCCTTAGATTATGAGGTTATCGGCTATCGGGTATCTGATTTGGAGAAGTTGGATATTTTGATTAATGGTGAGGTGGTGGATGCCCTGTCTTCAATTATTCACAAGGACAGTGCTTATAGACGGGGAAGGGTGCTGGTTGAAAAGCTGAGAAGAATCATCCCTCGTCAATTGTTTGAGGTACCAATTCAAGCGGCTATCGGCAATAAGGTAATAGCTAGGGAATCTGTTAAAGCCCTAAGAAAAAATGTTATTGACAAATGCTATGGCGGGGATATAACTAGAAAGAAAAAACTGTTGGAAAAGCAAAAAGAGGGCAAAAAACGGATGAAGCAATTAGGGAATGTGGAGATCCCCCAAGAGGCCTTCATGGCTGTTTTAAGTATTGACGACTAATAAAAAAGGAGTTTAACAAATGGGCATTGGCCTTTATATTCACATCCCTTTTTGTTTAAAGAAATGTAATTACTGTGATTTTACCTCTTACCCCCTAAAAACGGATCAGGTAGGTATTTTTTTGGTTGCTTTACAGCAAGAGATGGAGTTGTATCATCATAAATTAGCTGAGGAAAATCTCAAGTTAGAAACCATCTACCTCGGCGGGGGCACCCCCTCCTGTCTATCCGGTGACCAACTAGCCTTTATTTTTGAAAAAATTAAAACGTTTTTTCGCTGGACCGCCGCTATTGAAGTAACTATTGAGGTTAACCCCGGCACCATTGATTTTAAAAAACTAACGCTACTTAAGGATTTGGGAGTTAATAGATTATCTATTGGCGCCCAGTCCTTTAATTTTTCCGAGCTTAAAAGGATGGGGCGCCTGCATGACGTTGGCAGTATTCTTCAAACAGTTGTTAATGCACGGCAGGCGGGTTTTAATAACCTTAGTCTGGATTTAATTTATGGCTTGCCCGGCCAAAGCCTTGAGCAATGGCAGTATAGTCTTCAGCAAGCTTTGTCCTTAGAGCCTGAGCATCTATCTGCTTATGGCCTGATAATTGAAAAAAATACCCCTTGGGGAGATTTGGCGGAAAAGGGAGAGCTTCAGCCCGCCGATCAAGATTTGGCCAGGCTAATGTTTGATGAAGTTCAGCTTTGGGCCCAACAAACAGGCTATGATCATTATGAAATTTCAAATTTTGCAAAACCCGGCTTTGAATCAAAACACAATAGCCGTTATTGGCTATTGGAACCGTATTTAGGCTTGGGGGTTGCGGCTTCCTCAAATTTGCTCGGACAAAGGTGGACAAATGTCACTGATCTAAATAGTTACCGCAGATTGCTGAACCTGGGCATCCTGCCTGCTGAGGAAGTAGAGGAAAGAAGTGAAAAAGATGAGATTTCAGAGGCGCTTTTTTTGGGGCTTCGTTTATTGAGAGGTGTTTCCCTCATTGACTTTGAAAAAAAATTCGGCATGGCAATTACCAAGGTTTTTTCGGAGGAACTGGTCAAGCTACAGGATTTGGGCCTGATAATGATTAAGGGCAATCATTTGCAATTGACCGCAAAGGGTATTCCCGTAGCCAACGAGGTCTTTAAGTTTTTTGTTTGAATGGGGTGGATTATATTTAAGCAATGATTTATAATAAAAATACAAGGTAGGGCAATATTTTTGCAATATTTACTTTGGTCAGCGAGGTGCCGGGGGAGGAAGCATTGGTTTAAGGGGCAAAATCGAATTTGCTATGCTAGGGAAGCAACATCTAATAAGCATTGGGGGAATGTAAATGAGTGAAATAACAGTTGGTATGGCCATAATGGATTTTATTCCGGTGTTGTTGTTTTTTATTGCAGCTATTATTTTACAAAGGGATTTATACAACAAATTATCGAAACTGGCTTTTTCGATGTTGGCGGCCGGTTCCCTAATGGTTTTTGCAGGGGGATTTTATAAGGCTCTTTGGAAGCTACTAGTTGGTTTGCAGCTGGCGGATGTTCCCTACCTTAGCTCGGCCCTGTTCCCTTTACAAGCGCCCGGTTTCATCTTGATGTTTTTCGCTTTGCTCTCTTTGTTTAGACGTGGAAACAGCCTAACTACTAATTTTGGTGCTGCCGGGGCGGTCCCGGTTTACGAAAGCAATTTGCCCTTTTTAATTGGACAGATTCTCGGCTGTTCCGGTGTGATTTGGACCTTGTTTTTTATGGCTAAAAGAATGAGACACAAAATAGCAATGTTGATGTTCCCAATAGCTTTTATTGCAATGCTTTCTATGGGTTATTTGGCTTCGGCCGGCGGTCCGGGAATGGATTGGATTGAACAAAGCGTTAATATTGTCTCTCAAGGGTCTTTTTTGCTCGGAGTCGTATTTCTTAGCAGGGCGGGCCTAGCAAAACAGGATGCCTTGATGATAAAAGAAAGCACCTTTAAAAAAAAAGCAGAAAATCTAAATGGCTGAGGCTTGCCGCCTTAGGCTTTTTACCGGTGGTTTTCGGGGCTTTTTATATTTACACTTTGGATTATTATCGGGCAAGTCCGGTTGCTTTAATGGCGACAGAAGGGCAGCAATATGTACAGGTTCAAACCACCGATGAAATGGTAGTTTTTCAACCCGAGGGTATGGAGGCTAAGACAGGATTTATCTTTTATCCCGGCGGAAAGGTTGAATACCTCTCATATGCACCGCTCATGCAAGGGCTGGCGCAGCAGGGCTACCTATGTGCTTTAGTTAAAATGCCTTTTAATCTGGCTGTCTTTGATATAAAGGCGGCAGATAAAGTAATTGAGAAATTCTCTACTATCAACAACTGGTATATTGGGGGCCATTCCCTGGGGGGTGCGATGACCTCGGCCTATGCCGAAAAAAATGCCGATAAATTAAAAGGGATTGTTTTTTTGGCTTCCTACCCTTCATCGGATTTAAGCAACACAGATTTGAAAATGTTAGCCATTTATGGGTCGGAGGATGGTGTTCTCAACCAAGAAACATTTGAAAACAGTAGGGAAAATGCTCCCAAGGACGTTCAATATTATGAAATTCAAGGTGGCAACCACGCCTACTTCGGCAGCTATGGCGAACAAAAAGGCGACGGTCAGGGAAAAATTACTCCGGAAGAACAATTGGACATAACTTTGGAAGTAATCCTAGACTTTTTAAATGGGCAGGACCTTCGATAGGGTTAAATAATTGATGGAGGTCTTCGGTTTGCAGCTTGACCACATGAAACAATATGTGCTCTGACCGGCTAGCATTCGGCCTTGGACCACTGATGATTATCAAGAATAACTAATTCAAAAAAGGCCATTGGCCTTTTTTGAATTTAATCCCTTGACAAAATCCCTAGTAAGTGGTATTTTCAAAGTTAAGAATTAGCACTCATTAAAGGAGAGTGCTAACAAAAAGGATGAGTACGATGGCAATGGATGAACGCAAAAAAAAGGTACTGTTGGCAATTGTTAAAGATTTTATTGATACTGCCGAACCTGTGGGCTCCCGCACCATTTCAAAAAAATACAATTTAGGCGTCAGCCCTGCTACCATCAGAAATGAAATGGCCGATTTGGAGGCAATGGGTTACATTGAACAACCCCACACTTCTGCCGGTCGCATACCTTCCGATGCAGGGTATAGATATTATGTTGATTCCCTAATGGAAAAATATCCTCTCAGCGAAGCGGAAAAAAATTATATTAGAAAACGCTTTTCACAAAAAATCAGGGAGATACGGGATGTAATTGATATCGGAGCAGAACTGCTTTCGGAAATGAGCAGTTATACCTCTTTAATTATGGGGCCTTATTACCAAGAGGACCGTCTTAAACAGGTTGTTTTAGTGCCCCTGTCTGCTGAAAAAATATTATTGGTAGCTATTTCCCAGTCAAATAATATCAGTAACTATGTGTTGGATGTGCCCCCAAGCCTAACAGAAAACGATTTAGATATAATTTCCCGGGTTTGGAACAATAGAATTAAAGGCTTAGCCCCTTCTGAAATAGGCAACGATATGTTGAACGAAATTTATGAAGAGCTCCATGTTTATCGAAAAGTGATCAGCAATATCGCCTTGGCGTTGTTTGAAGGACATGAACAACCAGGAGGCCCTGTTTCTTTAAGCGGATCTTTAAATATTTTTAACCAGCCCGAGTTTAAGGACTTGGGTAAAATTAGGGATATATTGGAGCTATTGGAAAGCCCCATGGTAATAAAGGACCTTCTTGCCGATACTCAGCCTCAGGGTTTGACAATTAAAATCGGGGGAGAAAATAAATTAGAGGGTATCAATCAGTGCAGTATAGTAACAGCCACCTATAATCTTGACGGGCAAATGAAAGGCCATATCGGGATTTTGGGTCCTACCAGGATGAACTATGCCAAGGCCGCTACCCTGGTCGAAATAATGGCCCAGCAGCTTGCCCTTTCATTAAAAAAATTGCTGGAATAATGATCAAATTGCCAAACCAAATTGTATCGGCACAAAACCTGAGTTAACCCTAAAATTGAATTACAACTATTCTTAACTGCTTTAAAAACTGTGATATTATTAAAGGTGGTGAATATTTTAGTGAAAAACGACAAGAAAACTGAGGATTTAATTATAGAAGATGCTCTGGGAAATCTCGACCTGCAGGAAACTGAAGGTGAAGATTTGCGGCAAAAGCTGGAGGAACTGCAATGTGAAATTGATGAGTTGACAAATAGGCTTTTGAGATCCCAGGCTGATTTTGATAATTACCGCCGCCGTTCCCGTAAGGAGTTGGCAGAAATGGCTCAGTTCGGTGCCGAAAAAATAATTGTAGAACTGTTGCCCGTACTTGATAATTTCGAAAGAGCATTACTATCTGTAAAAGATGAACCGGAGTTGCAGCAGTTTGTTGTCGGGATGGAGATGATTTACCGCCAGCTAAAGGGTGTTTTGGAAAAGGAAGGATTAAAGGAAATTGAAGCGGTTAATGAAGCCTTTGACCCGGAAAAACACCATGCCGTAGCTCAAATACCCACCTCGGAGCTTGAGGATAATGTTATTGTGGAGGAAATTCAAAAGGGATATTTCTTAAATGACAAGGTTATCAGAGCCAGTACAGTTTGCGTTTCAAAAAAAGAGGCTGACAATTGATTTCTTTTAAAAAGAGGTAAAGTTTAAGGAGGAGATATTAATGAGTAAAGTAATTGGAATTGACTTAGGAACAACCAACTCTTGCGTGGCTGTAATGGAAGGGGGCGAGCCAATTGTAATCCCTAATGCGGAAGGCTCCCGTACCACTCCCTCAGTAGTTGCTTTTACTAAAGAAGGTGAACGTTTGACTGGTATGGTTGCTAAAAGGCAGGCCATTACTAACCCGGATCGCACTGTTTTATCTATTAAAAGGGAAATGGGTACCGAACTAAAGGTAAAAATTGATAACAAAACATATACTCCCCAAGAGATTTCTGCTTTTATATTGCAAAAATTAAAGGCGGATGCGGAGGCCTACCTAGGAGAAAAAATTACCCAAGCTGTAATTACCGTTCCGGCTTATTTTACCGATAGCCAAAAAAAAGCTACCCAGGATGCTGGAAAAATTGCGGGCCTAGAGGTTTTAAGAATTGTTAATGAACCTACTGCAGCATCTTTGGCCTATGGTTTGGATAAAGGGGACGACCACACCATTTTGGTTTTTGACCTCGGTGGGGGCACCTTTGATGTTTCCATTCTTGAATTAGGAGATGGGGTTTTTGAAGTAAAGGCTACCAACGGTAATAATAAGCTGGGTGGAGATGATTTTGACCAAAAGGTAGTGGATTATCTGGTGTCAAGTTTTAAGAAAAGCCATGGCGTTGATTTAGCTCAAGATAAAATGGCTATTCAAAGATTAAAAGAAGGGGCGGAAAAAGCTAAACATGAGCTATCTTCCGTAACCAGCACCAATATAAATTTACCTTTTATTACCGCTACCAGCAGTGGACCGCAGCATTTGGATATTGATTTAACACGGGCCAAGTTTGATGAATTAACAGCGGACTTGGTGGCCAAAACTATGAACCCCACAAAACAGGCTTTGGCTGATGCCGGTTTGGAGCCCAAAGATATTGATAAGGTAATTTTAGTTGGCGGATCTACCCGTATTCCTGCTGTACAAGAAGCCATCAGAAAATTTATCGGTAAGGATCCCCACAAGGGGATTAACCCGGATGAGTGTGTGGCTCTGGGAGCGGCTGTGCAGGCCGGTGTTTTAACAGGAGAAGTGAAAGGGATTGTTCTTTTGGATGTGACTCCTTTGTCCTTGGGTTTAGAAACTCTGGGAGGGGTATTTACACGCCTGATAGATCGCAACACTACCATTCCCACCTCCAAAAGCCAAATCTTTACCACTGCAGCTGATAATCAACCTAGCGTTGAAATTCATGTGTTGCAAGGGGAAAGAAGTATGGCTACCGACAATAAAACTTTGGGAAGGTTCTCCTTAGACGGGATTCCGCCGGCACCAAGGGGTATCCCCCAAATCGAAGTGACCTTTAATATAGATGCCAACGGCATTGTCAATGTTTCCGCCAAGGATATGGGTACGGGTAAACAGCAGCAGATCACCATTCAATCCTCAACCGGTCTAAGTGATGACGAGATTGAAAAAATGGTGAAAGACGCGGAAGCGATGGCTGAAGAGGACAAAAAACGTCGGGAAAAAGTTGATTTAGTTAACGATGTGGACTCCCTGCTTTACCAATCAGAAAAAACTATGAAGGAATTTGCAGAGCAAGTGGATGAAAGCGATAAAGAAAAGGTGGCAGAGGCTCAGGTTAACTTAAGGGCTGCTTTGGAAACTGATGATTTGGAAGAAATCAAGAAGAAAAAAGAAGAATTAGAAACGGCCATTTATGCCGTTACTACTAAGGTTTATGAAAAGACCGCCCAAGCTGCCCAAGCAAATCAAGGGGAAGGGGCTTCTGAAGGGGCAAATACCGGGGAAGAAACGGTAGATGCTGATTTTAATGTTGAAGAATAAGTAGTCGTAAAGGTAGGGGAAGGGGTTTGGCCAAAAGGGATTACTATGAAATCCTAGGGGTTTCAAAGGATGCTTCTCAAGATGAAATAAAAAAGGCTTATCGAAAAATGGCTCGTAAGTATCATCCGGATGTTAATCCTAATGATAAAACTGCGGAGGAAAAATTTAAAGAAGCCTCCGAGGCTTATGAAGTTCTAAGTGATGAGCAAAAACGGGCGGGTTATGATCAATTCGGTCATGCCGGGGCCAATGGTGCAGGCTTCGGAGGCTTTCAAGGTTCGGGCTTTGGTGGATTCCAGGGTAGTGGCTTTGGCGGGCTGGATGATTTGTTTGATATGTTTTTCAGTGGAGGTTCCGGTTTTAGCGGGGCCGGACGAGGCAACCAACGTCGTCCCCAAAGAGGCTCGGACTTGCGCTATGATTTGACAATTAGCTTTGAAGAGGCAGCCTTTGGCCTTAAAAAAGATCTTTCTATACCCCGAATGGAAAACTGTTCAACCTGTGATGGTTCCGGGGCTGCTCCCGGAACCAATCCCAGCAAGTGTTCCACTTGCGGCGGCACGGGACAGGTAAAAACGACTCAAAGTACACCCTTTGGTCATTTCCAAAGTGTCCGAACCTGCCCCCAGTGTCACGGTTCCGGGGAAGTGATTGCCACCCCTT
>JBBAFB010000036.1:0-17016 GCA_041655595.1 Bacillota bacterium | reverse complement strand
CGAACTTTGCAAAGATAAATATCGATTACGGCAAACAATTGTGGAACACCCCTTTGGAACGATTAAACGGGGGTTTGATTCCTCCTATCTACTAACGAGGGGTAAAGCCTCAGTGACAGGGGAGCTATCACTAACCTTTTTAGCCTACAACTTAAAAAGGGTAATTAATATCCTGGGAGTTGAGGGGATTTTAAAAAGGTTGGCTAAGACAAGGCCACTGGTGTCCAACTAGGACGCCGCTTTTTTTATCCTTTGCTGTAAAAAAAGCAAAAAGGCATTTTTGGCCGGTTTTCATGGTAAAGATGGTAAAAAGGGCGGGAAACTGGCTGGCAAAGGGGACACTTTTAACACGGCCTGCCGTCCCCCTGCCAGGTTAAAAACCCGGGCCTGATTTGGTCCGGGTTTTTGGATTTTATTTTGGCTTTATTCTTTTATTTGTAGGCTTCAACTACCCAGGGAGGTAGCTTGTATTCTACGGTACCGGGGTAGGTAATGCCCTGCCAGCCATTGGGCCAGGTGCAAACCAGTTTCCCGTCCTGCCACTGAGTCCCTACTGCTGTAACATAACCGGGGCCCCAAGTGACATCGTGCTTTTCGTCGAAGACAAATCTGCCGATAGTGCTGTCCATATCGGTCTTTTCCATTTCAACTACGATGGCATCCTGATCCAAGGTGCCTGCCCTTTCAATGGCTTCCTTGAGAATATAGAGAGAGTCATAGGTACCGCCGGCATTGTAAGTGGGGTATTCCCCGTTTCTCTTGATAAACTCATTATAGAAGGGAAGGGTTTTGTCGGTAATTTCAACCGGCCCATAAGTATTGAGGGTATATTCATAGTTACCCCTGCCGTCTGTAGCTGCCATAAAGCCCTGGGCTTGGGCCTCAACATTAATGCCTACGGAAACTGCCGGTATCTGCAGCTCACCCCACTGCTTGGCATAGGGGACCCCGGAAGCGGCAGAAAAATAGGTATAAATAATATGGGCACCGGAATCCTGAATTGCCGTCAGTTCAGCCGTTAAATCGGTGGCTGTTGGAGAAGGCCGCCAAAGCCCTACCACTTCCATACCAAAGGACGGGACAACTTGCTGAGCCGCCGCCGCTAAAGCATCCCCGGCCTGGGCCTTTTCAAAAACCAAGGCCACTTTTGGTGTTTCAATATTTAAATCTTCTCTTAATACCTTGCTGACATCTTGCAATAGCAACAAGGAAGTTTGCGCCAGCAAGTTACCATTAATGGGAGAAATCCTAAACCAATACTTATAGCGTTCATAATCCTCCTCTACCTTATCGGCCAAGCCAATAAAGGAAGCACCGGCCACCATAAAAATCTTTTTATAATCCATGGCCACATCCTGAATAGCTAAGGCAGCTTCCGTTCGTATGGTACCGGTGATAAAATCTGCTTTTTGTTCAGTAATGGCTCTTTCAACAGCCGTAGCGGCATCGGAAACACTCATCAGTTCATTGGTATCAACTTTAATCAACTCATATTTGTAATTTTTGTCCCCTACTTTTATTCCGCCGGCATCGTTAATTTCCTGGGCTGCCATCTCAGCACCCATCCAATGATGTTCACCTTGGACAAAAGCCATTGGACCGGCCACCGCTACCCTGATGACCTCCTCTTTAGCGGTAGGCTCCTCACCGGACGAACCGCATCCCGCTGCCGCAAAAGCCAATAGTAAAATTAAAGCTATCCAAACCAAGCCTTTCTTTTGTTTCACACCCATTACCTCCATTTTTTGTTTTCTCATTATTCTGACTTTACCTGTTAAATAATTTATTCACTGGTTTTAACCTCCAGTTTAAATGAATCACCTCCTAAAGATGGTTTCTCCAAAGAAGTACCGCATGCTTTGCAAGTTTTACGGGTAAAGGCGTTATGTCTTTTACAACGGGGGCACTCTTTTTGAATGCGCTCAATAACCCAGGGCGAAAGGCCTTGGGGCATGATTCGCAAAACCAAAATTATAATTACCGCAAAAATCAGCATTCTGTATTCAGGTACTATTCTCAAAACCTCCATAAAGGGGTAAAGCAGGTAGACACCGATAATTGCTCCGTAAATGGTAGCAATACCGCCAAAAGCAGTCCAAATAATAGGCTGAAAGGACATAAAAACATCCAAGGTGGAGGGCCCTGCCAAGCGCATCACATGGGCATATAGCCCTCCTGAAATACCTGCAAAAAAACCGCTGAAGGCAAAAGCCAGCAGTTTATATTTAGTGGTATTGATTCCTGCCGCCCTGACCGCAATTTCATCTTCCCTAATGGCGTGAAAAATCAGCCCAATCTTGGAATCTGTAATTTTCCACATTAAAAAACCGAGGCCCAAGGCCAAACCGACTGTAATATAATAATCTGCCAGTCTGCTGTTTGATAAACGGCTTAAACCGGAAACCCCCAGCTCCCCTCCGGTAAAATCGGGAAAAACATAGATGATGCCGGTTAAAATCAGGGGGAAAGCCAAGGTTGCCAGACTTAAGTATTGCCCCCTCAATCTGAGAGCAGGAATACCCACCAGCATCCCTGTTACCACTGCCATTAGGGCCCCCAGGGGAATGGTCATCCAAGGGGATAAGCCATAATGAAGATTTAATAAAGCAGAGGTATAAGCGGCAACTCCAAAAAAGAGAGCATGACCCAAATTTAGCTGACCTACAAACCCGGATAATAAATCCCAACTAGCCGCCAAAATAGCAAAGATGGAGGCTAGGGTAAATACCTTTAAGGTATAGGGACTTTGGCTAAATAAGGGTAATAATACTAAAGCTATGATTCCAACTAGGGCAATCAATCTGCTGGGCAAAAACAGAATTTCTTCTTTAAACGCCTGGTATAAATGATATAAATAACCTGTCATCTAGCGCTCCCCCTCAAAACTTACTCCAAATAATCCTTCCGGACGTATAATCAAAATAATAATCATAATAGCCAAAGAAACCGCCCCCCTTAAAAAGGAACCCATGGGAACCAGGAAAACGACCAAGGTTTCTACCAAGGCTATAATAATCGCTCCGTAGACACTGCCCTTTAAGCTTCCCAACCCGCCCAGCACCACAATTGCCAACACTATTGTCAAGGGTTGCAGCCACATTCTGGGTTCAAGGATAAATATGGGTGCCACCAATGCCCCGGCGGTGGCAGCTAACATAGTAGCTAAACCCATGGTAACCATGGACATCAAGGAAACATTAATACCCATTAAATTGGCAACTTCCCGGTCCTGAGCAGTAACCCTGATCGCTAGGCCCAGACGAGTTTTTAACAGTAACAGCCACACTAACACTAAAATTACTGATAAAACAGCTATTACCACCAGGTATTGATTGGTAACTCGAACACCTAGAAAGGTGACGAAGCCCTTTACCAAAGACGGCACACCCCGAAAATGCCCACCAAACAGGATGAGCATTACTTCCTGAAAGGCCAAAGCCAAGGCAATGGTTACGATTAATACCGTGGTATCATGTTCGTGTAAAGGCTCGATAATTACCTTGTAGCTGAGCATGCCTATGATGGTCACCAGCACAATGGAAAGTAAGATGGCCAAAGCCGAATTTAAGCCCAGAGTACCCACAAAGGTAAAGATCAGATAGGCGGCCAACATATAAAAGGCTGTATGAGTTAAATTAATAATTCTGGCTACCCCGAAGGTAAGCGAAAAGCCCAGTGCCAATAGGGCATAAACGCTGGCATGTATTAAGGTGTTGACGAAAATATTTGCTAACAATTTTACTCCCCCCTATAAGCCCAAGTATGCTCGCCGCACTGTTTCGTCTTTTAACAATTCCTGACTGGTGCCCTGAGCCACGATTTTACCATGGGATAAAATATAGCCTCTAGTTGATAAGGAAAAGCTTAAGGCCACATCCTGCTCAACTAACAATAGGGCAATTCCGCCCTCGTTTATTTCTTTAATCTTGTCAAAAAGATCCCGTTTGATCAGCGGGGCAAGGCCGGTGGAAGGCTCATCAATGCAAAGCAATTTGGGCTTGGACATCAAAGCCCTGCCAATGGCCAACATTTGCTGCTCCCCACCGGACATAGTGCCTGAAATTTGTTTTTCTCTTTCCTTCAAACGGGGGAAAAGGTGGTAGACAAAGTCTAAGGTTCCCGCGTAATGTTTGGGATACAAGTAAGCCCCGGCCTTTAAATTTTCCTGCACTGTCATCTCGGTAAAGGGCCTCCGCCTTTCGGGGCAAAGTATTAAACCCCTTCTGGCAATTTCATAGGCCGGCAAATTGCTGATATCCTCCCCGTTAAAAAGCACCTGACCGGTCAGGCCGATATTGCCGGCTTTTGTCCCTTGTTTTGTCTCCCGATCCCATCTGACCAAGCCAGTTATGGCCCTCAGCAAGGTGGTTTTGCCGGCCCCGTTAGGACCGACCAAGCTCAACAGCTCACCTTGCATCATTGCTAGGCTCACATCGTTTAGCAGCATAGCCGTATCATAATCCACCGTAATGTTTTTTACTTCCAGCAACATTAGGCCCCCTCCCTTCCAAGATAGGCCTCAATAACTTGTTCGTTAGCCACAATCTCTTCCGGCGTACCGGTGGCGATTAGTTTGCCGAATTGCAAAACAACTACCCTGTCCACAATTTTCATCAATTCCGACAATTTATGTTCAATAATAATCATTGCCATACCATCACTGTGAAGCCTACCAAACCTGCCTCCTTTGTGAAGTCTTCTAATGGATTTTGCCAACAGCTCTGTTTCGGTTGGGTTTAATCCCCCAAAGGGCTCATCCAGAATCAACAGTTCCGGGTCCGTTGCCACGGCCTTGGCAACTTCCAGCCGTTTTAAATCACCGTGGGATAAATGAGAAGCGGGTTCCAATGCCAAATCGGAAATACCTGCAAACTCTAAGGCATCCTGGGCTTTGCTTTCAATCCTTTTCACCCATTCCCCTCGTTTCCTGCCTCTGGGGGCTAGACAGGGCACCATTGCATTAGCGATAATGGGCAGCCGCCTAAAAGGTCTGGTGTTTTGAAAAGTACCGGCTATGCCTAAGTTGACGATATCCCAAGTTTTAAGGCCCACCAAGTTCTGTCCTTTAAAGATAATGGAGCCTTGATCCGGCTTTAAAATGCCTAAAATCAATTTGACCAAGGTGCTTTTGCCGGCTCCGTTGGGCCCGATTAAACCAACTATTTCATTGTGGTTAACCGAAAAGCTGACATCATCGGTAGCTACCAAGCCACCAAAAGTTTTTACCAAGTTGTTAACCTGAAAAAACTCCTGTCCCATTAAAACTCCTCCAATTCTTCCCTGAGTTCTCGGCGGGATATTTTGCCCACATCCGTTTGGGGCAATTCCCCCCTAAATTCAATAATTTTGGGTATTTTATAATGGGCTAATCCCTGACGGCAGTAATCTAGGATATCTTCCTCGGACACCTTACCCCTAGCCTCGTTTTGCAGCACAATATTGGCCTTGACCAACTGTCCCACAGTGGGTTCGGGAACTCCGATCACTCCAACCTGTTTGATTTGAGGATGTTGATAAAGGTAATCCTCTATATCCCTAGCAAAGACCGAGTAGCCCTTATACTTGATTAAATCTCGCTTCCTGTCATAAAAGAAGAAATAACCTTCCTCATCCATCTTAACAAAATCCCCGGTTTTTAACCAAAGCTCCCCTTCTTTTTCGATTAACACCTTGTCTGTCTCAGCCTGAGCCTGCCAGTAGCCCTGCATAATATTGGGGCCCTTGACAATCATTTCGCCAACTTCCCCTTGGGGAATGAATTCATTGGTATCGGGATTTATAACAGCCGCAACCACATTGGACATGGGCAGGCCGAAGGAACCCTTTTTGCTCCGGCCCATGGGATTGGCATGGGTTACGGCGGTAGTTTCCGTCATTCCATATCCTTCTACAATATTTGTACCGGTGCGTTTTTTCCAGCTATCCACTGTGGTTTCATGGAGGGTATCCGCACCGCAGGTAATCAGCTTTAAACGCTTCCAATTGGTTCTGCCGGTTTTATCATGCTCCTTCAGGTATTCAAAAAAGGTAGGCACCCCGAAAAGAAAGGTGGCCTTTTGCCCGTCAATGGCCAGCAAAATATCATCCAAATCAACGGTGGTAAACAGTACAATGGTCGCACCCATAAACAAACTGTTAAACATGGCTACAATTTGACCGTAAATATGATAAAAGGGCAAGAAAGCGATGACAACCTCTTTTCCTTCCTCCATCACAGGCCAAAAGGTGGTCACCTGTTTGTAGACCGACATTAAATTATAATGGGTGAGCATAGCGCCCTTGGGAGGTCCGGTGGTCCCGCCGGTGTAAGCTAAAACCGCTAAATGCTCTTGGGGGTTAATCTCAATTTGAGGCGGCTTGGCCGGGTATTTTTTTAGTAGCTCCTGGTACTGATAAAGGCCTTTTTCTTCCGCTATTTTAATATCGGGAATCTCCATATCCCTAGAAATCTTACCAATCAGACTTTTGCCTAGGGCTTTTTTTATAAAGGGAAGGTATTCCCCAATTCCGGTAATAATGACATTATCAAGTTTTAAGCCGGTTTTTTGCACATTATCATACAGTATGTCCTGACAAATAATTGTTTTTGCACCGCTGTCGCTTAGCTGGTGCTTAACCTCTATACTGGTGTAAACCGGGTTAATAGGAGTAACAATTGCACCTATTTTCAAAACCGCAAGGTAGGAAATCACAAACTGAGGAGAATTGAGCAGATAAAGGGCTATTCTGTCGCCCTTTTTTAAACCCAGGTCAGCCAAAGCTGTAGCCAGGCGATCAATGTGATCTCCCAATTCTTGATAGGTAATCTTTTTGCCATAAAAATTAATGGCCGTATTTTTAGCATATTTTTTTACCACCTGCTCAAATACCTCCAGCAAGGGCACTTGGGGCACTTCTACAAACTCCGGCACCCCTTCAACATAAAACTTGGTCCACGGCTTAGCTAAATAGACATCTTTCTGCACTAGGGTACTACCTCCTCTGATATAATTAATTTGCTCCTAGATAATTATACAAAAGAATTAAAAATCCTCTAATATTTCTGAATTCAGTGACAACTCTACCCGGTTTGCCGCCGGCCTGTTATTTCTCGACTGATCGGCAATTCAGTTGTTAATAATTATCATAATAGTATAAAACAAATAAGCTGTCAATTTCCAGCGCGAAAAGACAGCCCTTTGTATTTTTTGGCTCGGTTATCGGGACCTGCCAAAGTAGCAAATAGGGTAGGTACATTTAGCACAAGTCATGCACAAGCCACCTTCCCCCATCGCAGCGAAGTCCCCTTTGGTAAATCTCTCTCCTATAAAAATTTTCGGCAAAACCAAGTCTAGAATAGTAGTTCTGTAATAAAGTGCCGCCCCGGGAACCCCGATCATCAGACTGTCATTCAAATAGGCCATCATAAACATATTGCCGGGCTGAACAGGCACCCCGTAGGTTACCAACTCTGTAGCCGTATTTCTAATGGCTCCCGGTGTCAAATCATCAGGATCTACCGACATACCCCCCGTTAAAACAATCAGTTGAGCCCCGGCTGCTTTGTATTTATGAATAGCCTTTTCTATTTCCCGGAGATCATCAGGGCAATATGTTGCATCTAAAATTTCAGCTCCAAAATATTTCATCTTTCGGCGTAGGACCGGCTTAAATTGATCTTCAACTCGGCCATGATAAACCTCATTACCGGTAATGATAAAGCCCACTTTTAATTTTTGGTAAGGCTTGATTTGGCAGACAACATCCCCTTCTTTACATAATTCTTCTACAGCCTTAATTTTTTCTTCCCGAATTACTAGGGGTACCACTCTGGCGGTTGCCACCCTTTGCCCTCTTTCCACCCTATAAAAATCAGGAATAGTGGGGATGGTAACCTGGTCAATGGAATTGAGTTGCCTTAACAAATCGCTATTCAAGCGAAAAACCCCTTTAATTGCCGCCGATAAAATTGTTTTCCCCTCCACCGGAGTATCAAAAACAATATTCGGCCCGGCTATGGCCTCGGCAATCCTGACTGCCGCCTCATCTTCGTGCAGCTCCCCCGGCTTATCCTCCCAGATGTAGATATGTTCTTTGCCGATGTTTTTAAGTTGCTCGATATCCTCCGGTTGAATTAAATGACCCTTCTTAAAAGCCCTACCCTTAAATTCCCCGGGAATAACCTTTGTAATATCATGACAAAGCTTTAGCCCTACCGCATCCTCTACTCGAATCTTACGCACCGATTACTGCCTCCCTCTATGCTCCGTTTAAAGGAGATTTGCATTCCCATTTCTTAAACAATCTTCACCTAAGGTGCCACTGCTTTTGTGTAGCACCCAAAAAAGACCGGTGACAAATTAATGCTATGAGATCTTGGCCTCCCTGTCAAGTATTTATGCCATACCAACGCCAATTTATTTGCAATTCTAGCCAAGGTTACCCTAGCCTTCCCCCTTGCCGGTCTTTTAATTAAAAGCCCCGACGGAGTGCACAGTTAACAGCCCTACAACTAAGGACCTGCTTTGCCTGAATCCACTATAAATGCTAATCTGAAACTGAGCCACTAAAGATGAAAACGCTCATCTGAAAGTGAGCCACTTGAAATATACTCTGACGAAGTTTAGGCTGAGACAGAGGTGAATGGAGTGGTCATAACAGTGAAAGATTACAAACAGATCCGCCAAATGTACCTATCCGGCATGAGTCAGCGTGAAATAGCCAGGCAGCTACACATATCACGAAATACAGTAGCTAAATACTGTGAGGGCTATGTTGTTCCGTGGGAACGTAAGGTACCGGAACGAGAATCATCAATATTAACAGATGAAGTGGTGGCGTTTATCCAGGCCTGTCTTGATGAAGATAAGCGAGAAAACCTGAAGAAACAGCGTCATACAGCTAAACGTATATACGACCGTTTAGTTAGCGAGAAGGGATTTGCCGGCGGGGAATCCACCGTAAGGCGCAAGGTCAGCGAAATGAGAGGGGCTAAGCCGCAAGTTTTTGTTCCCTTAGAGTTCTCGCCAGGAGAAGCAATGCAAATAGACTGGGGTGAGGCAACTGTCTACTTACGTGGCGAGAAAACGGTAATTAATTTGTTCTGTGCTAGACTCTGCTCAAGCTGTGCACCAACCGTATTTGCCTATCGGCGGCAGAACCAAGAAAGCTTTTTGGAGGCATTCGTAAGAACATTTCGCTTCTTCGGAGGGGTACCTGAAAAAGTTATCTTTGATAACGCTAAAGTTGCAGTTAAAGATGGTTTTGGGGCACATGCTAAAAAACAAGATGGTTATACTGCTTTATCAGCCCATTATGGTTTCGATGCTCTCTTCTGTAATCCAGCAGAGGGTCATGAAAAAGGCCTCGTTGAGGGACTAGTTGGCTGGGCACGCCGCAATACACTTGTGCCAGTGCCAAGGGTTAGCAGCCTTGAAGAGCTAAATCTGTTACTTAAACGACGCTGCCTGGAATATCGCAATCACAAGATTACAGGTAGACCAGCTACTGTTGGTGAAATGTTTGAAAAAGAGCAGCAATCCCTAAGAATGTTGCCAGGATACGAATTTGAAACGGCTAAATGTTCTAATGTAAGGGTCAGTACCTTTGCTACTGCACGCTTTGACACTAATGACTACTCCGTCCCTGTTTCCTATTGTGGCAGCAATGTCAGCGTTAAAGGGTATGCCGAAAAGGTTGATATTTATAGCAAAGGGCGATTGATTGCAAGCCACGAACGTTGTTTCAAACGCCATACCCCAACATACAACCTTGAGCACTATCTCCCCATATTAGAACAACGGGGAAGGGCAATATTCAATGCAGCCCCGGTACGCCGGAATCTGCCGCCAGAATTCCTCGAATGGCTTACAAGCCATTCCACTGACCACAAAGAGTTAATACAACTTCTGAGGGATTGTGTAGAATATGGCTGGAAAAATGTTTGGGAAAACAATGTAATTGCAAACCCTCAACCGGCTATTACCGATATTGTTACAATTTCACCTGTCAACCTAGGTAAATATGATTTACTCACGAGTCGAAAGGTGGGTGTACAGCATGTCGGTTAATCCCGCAGGCGATCAGATTAGATTGTACGCAAAGCAACTGAGAATCCCTACCTTTGGAGATTACCAGGATATCCTACGTTGTATGAAACCAGATGATAAATTTGAGAACATTCTACTGGAACTAATGAAAGCTGAGAGTGCTCAACGTCAGGAAAACCAAAACCGTAGGAGACTAAAGGCAGCAGGCTTCCCATACCAAAAGATACTTGATGACTTGGATTTAAGCCGCTATGGCGATTCAATAACTGAGATATTCATTAACGAACTATCTAGCTGCAAGTTTATTTCGGAGAGAAAAAACATCGTTATGATCGGTAACCCCGGCCGGGGAAAAACTCATTTATCCATAGGTTTAGGATTGAAGGCTTGTTCGCTGGGATTAGATGTGTTGTTCAAAAATGCTGCTACACTCTCCAACGAGCTTACAGAGGCAAGAGATAATTATTCTTTAGGAAGGCTTGAAAAAAGGATACAAAAAGCTGATTTGCTTATTCTGGACGAGCTTAGTTACATAAGCTTTAACCGACATCAATCTGAGTTGCTTTTTAAGGTGGTATCTGACCGTAGCGAAAGGGGTAGTGTAATTGTTACAACCAACTTATCTTTCTCTCAGTGGACTGATCTATTCGAGAATACGACTATGGTTGCGGCCCTCGTCGATCGCTTAACCTTCAAATCGTATGTTCTCAATATGAACGGAGAATCTTACCGTCTTGAACAAACGATGAAGAACCAATAGTTTAGCGGGTGGCTCAGTTTCAAGCGAGCGTTTAGTGGCTCACTTTTAAAAGAGCGACTGGCTCAGTTTCTGATTGACAATCATAATCCACCTTTGTTTATTAATTATGATGTGAACTGCATCAAAAAAACTCCTTTTTTATAAAGAAGTTTTTTTGATGGGCAGAAACAAAATCCTACTTATAAAGAAGTTTATCCTCTGCCTTCATAAAACCACGCACTGCATGGCTTAAACCGTAGGAAATCAACTCGGGAGGCCAGGGAAATGTTCTTCGACCCACAAAAAACATTTCCGTTCTTTCGGTCTGTTCCCCTGCAATCAACTCCGCAATGGTTTTACCGTTAAGAGTTGTTAAGGAAACCCCGTGGCCCATACAGCCCAAAGAAAAGAGTGCCTTGTGGTCCTCTCCGAGGTAACCGATAACGGGGGCCATATCCAAAGTAATGGATACCGGTCCTCCCCAACGATGAGTGAACTGTAATCCCTCCAGTTGGGGAAAAACTTCTGTCACATGATTTTCAAGGTGGGCAAAGACGGCATCGTTTAAATCCCTGTCTAAATCGGTACCGTAGGTTAAGGAAACATCCCCCCCTCCCATAATAATCCGGTTGTCCGCCGTCAGTCGGTAATAATGAATCAAATCCCTGGCATCTTCCAGACCCGTGCGGTTTTTCCAGCCGATACTATCATACTGTTCTGCTGTTAAAGGCTCGGACATGACAATATGAGTAAAGGCGGGGCGTTGTAAATTTTTTAATTGAGGAAACAAAATCGAATAAGCATTGGTTGCAAAAACCAAGTACTCGGATTCAAGACTGCCTTCATTTGTTTCGACTATAAAGCCCGCTTTTTCCTTGCGGGCAAATTGCTTCACCGGGGAAGACTCGTAAATAACCGCACCTGTTGATTCTGTCAGCTCCTTCATGCCCCTAGCCAGCTTTGCGGGGTTAAGAATCCCACATCTGGATTCAAACCAGCCCACCCTGTAAAAATCTGTCTTAAACTCTTCAGCCAAGCGCTCCCTAGACCACCTTTCCACCCCGCCGAGACCCCATCTCTCAATTATTTTAAAATCATTTTCAATCCGCTTTTCCTGGGCAGGGCTGGTTCCCACCAGCAAATAACCGCTCCTTTCATAATCACAGTTAATTTCGTTTTGGGTAATCATATCATGTAAATAATCCACTGCCTGCTCCATATATTGGTGGGCAGCCCGTGCATTTTGATCATTAAAACGTAGCTTGGTAATCCCCTTAGTCAATCCAAAAAGAGTCATAGAAAACCCGCCATTTCTACCTGAAGCACCATAACCGCAAATATCGGATTCGACCACGCGAACATCTAAATTTGGCTTCATTTTTTTTAGATGGTAGGCAGTTGAAAGACCGGTATAGCCTCCTCCGATAATCACCACATCCGCCGTTTCCGAGCCCTTAAGAGAAGGATTCGGAACAATTGTCTCTGGAAGCGTTTCAAACCACCAACTCTTGGCACGATAATCTCCCATGTCTTACCTCCTATTTTTTTTAATTCAAAGCAACCGGCAAAAAACAAGTATGGACACTAAAGTTCTTTCCCTTTTCCACCTCCAACTACTGTTTTGCTTCGACTAAACCCGGGGTTGCAAACAACTGCGTCTTAAGAATTTTCTGACTATTGCAACTATTGTAGAGATTCTAACACTGTTCAGTAACTTTGTAAAGTCTTTTTTTGTTAATTGCTAAAAAAAAGAGCCATGCAGTTATGGCTCTTTTGATGGGGCTATTACCGTCAAATAATCGGTACAACTTCTTTTTTAGGCCCCAATTTACTACAATAAAAGCTTACATGGCCTCTATGGTGCTTAAAAATTGCTGTATCGGCTGGTTGCCTAATAGCTCCTTGTCATCATTAAATACAATTTTAGGCACTGCCGACACATTGAAACGATTGGATAACTCATCAAAGGTTTGGGCCTCTATCATTTCTGCTTCAACATTGCTATTGAGCAATGCCAGCTTGTGGGCTGTGTGTACGGCTCCCGGACAATGGGGACAGCTTAAGGTAATAAAAACCTTGATATTAACCGGTTTATCAATAGCTTCGATTCGATCCATCACATCCTTGGGCAATGAATTACCTGCACCCGAAACCTCCAACAGGGCGGGAATAAAGGAGTTGATTTCATGTCCACCGGGAATGCCATTAAACTTGATTCCTCGGTATTCCCCCTTAGAATCCAGAATAACTATGCTAGGTGCCATTGTTACATTGTATTTTGCGGCTTCGGCCACATCCGTTTTTAACTCATACTTTTTTAAATGAATTTTATCATTTAAAGCCTCCACTTCCTCCATATAACTTTCTGTTTCGGAGCAAGTATAGCAATCGCCATCACCAAAGTAGGCAATTGTTACATCATCAACCAGGTCCTGAAACACCTCTCTTAATTGATCCTCTAATTCAGCAGTAAACATTTTCATTTCTTCTACCTCCTAAGTTTAAATTTTAAAATTCTGTTTGGTTTATATATTCATTGATGGCCAAAGCTGCAATAGCGCCATCTCCGGCGGAGATGATTATCTGCTTATATAGAGAATCTGTCACATCGCCGGCCGCAAATATTCCTGGAATATTTGTTTCTTTTTTAGTATTGGTTATAATCTCACCCCGTTCATTTAATTTTAATAGTTTATCAAAAGGCGCGGTATTGGGAATGTTGCCAATCTCGATAAAAATACCGCTACCCATTAATACTTGGTTTTCCCCGGTCTTTAGGTTTTCAACCAAAAGTCCGGTCATTCTTGCTTCCCCGACTATCTCTGTTATTTTCGTCTGCAAGAAGATCTTGATTTTAGGGTGGGCAACCAATTTATCCACTAGGATTTTATCGGCCCTGAATTCACTTCTGTGAACTATTGTGACCGAGTTGGCCAACTTGGCCAGATCCAGAGCCGCTTCAACTGCAGAATTGCCACCACCCGCTACAAAGACATCCCCACCTTTAAACAGAGGGCCATCACAAATAGCACAATAAGAAACCCCTTCTCCGAAGAACTTCGATTCTCCCGGCACAGACAATAGCCGGGGTCTAGAACCCGTGGCAAGCAGCAAGGCTTTTGCCTGATAGATTTCTCCTGTAGATAGCACCACATTGTGCAACAAACCTTGAGAAAAATAATCAACAACTTCCGTGTTTTCTAAAACCGGCACCTCTAAATCTGTTAAATGGCTTAAAAATTTACCTGCCAAAGCCTCACCGGTTAAACCATAAATCCCCAAATAATTATCCACAACTGAGGTATCTACTATTTGCCCACCCTTTTTCTTGGAGATAACAGCCACATCCAGGCCCTTACGTTTTCCATACAGAGCAGCATTCAGACCGGCAGGGCCGGCCCCTATTGCCAAAAAATCATAAACTTTATCTTGCTGCAATGAGGTACTTTTCAGATCATTCATTCGAAAAGAGAAACTTAAATCCATTTTCGGTTCGCCTCCTGTTTAAACAAAGTTACTTTTAAAGCTATTATTCATTAAGAATTTTAGAAATGGAGGATTCGGACAACCCGCCAACCACGGCCCCGATTTCTTTTAAAGTTAAAGCCGAGCCCTTTCTTAAATCTTTGATAATTTGATTGCGACATGTTCTATCCTTCAGCAGCTCGGAAGTAGTAGTCTTCCCTTCCTTAGCAAGGATAACTAGGTATTTTTGGGCCTCGGTTAGGGATTTAATACAATTTTGCTGTTTACTGTCTTCCGGATGTCCTTTATTAGCAGCCTCTCTTGTTATGTCTGGATTGTCCAAAGGCGCTATCCAATCCAAATTAACCGGGGCAGATTCATTATAATGGCAAAAACTATTAAAATGGGAACTACTTTCTTTATTTACCTTGTCAATTTTTTTATGAATTTCCTCCAAGGTTAGTAACGACCGACTTTTATATCTATCTTTAAAAAGGGGATAAGTGCATTTTTTGTACATAGCGTACCTGATATTAATACTTTTCATTATACTGGATAAATCCCCGCCGCTAACATCCAACACCAGGTGATAGGAATTTCTGCTTAAAAGGCAATAACCATAAAGTTTAAAGGCAAATTGCTGCTGGGCTTTTTTAAGAATTTCTAAAAAATAGCTTCGCTCATCATCATTTTCAAACAAGGCCTTCGGGCCGGCACTTGTTTGTTGTATATAATAAACCCCAAAGGCATCCTTCTCTCTAGCTTTTCTTGCCACTACCAACACCTCATTTTAAATTAGCAGTGTCATTTGCTTTATACTAAGTATAAATTTCGCTGCAACTGGTTTTTCTAACTTACTATAACATTATTAATTAGATAATTCAAGTACCGTCCCCAAAATAATTAAAAATAATTTTGGGCCGATTATATAGCATGATAGTACCCAAAAATTTAAATTCACTCACAAGCTTTTGCTCTATTCCACACCCAGAGCCTTAAAAACCGCTTCCTCAGGACTCTGGTAAAAGGAGATTTGAAATTTAGAAAACAGTTCCGGTGGAACCGTGTTAATGTCCACGGCAGAAGCCATGGGCAACAGCACCTTTTTTGCCCCCGCGTCAAAACAGACTTGCAGAGTAGATGCCAATTCTTCTACCTTATTGATAGTACCGCCGATACTCATCGAACCCAGCACCGCCAGTTGGCTTAAGGCCGGTTTTTTTAGTGAGCCGGAGCAAAGGGCGATAAAAGCGGCCAAAGTCAGTTCACCGGTCATACCAATACCTTGCATATCTTGAACATGCATTAAAAAATCGTTATTATTTAAAGAAATACTGCCGGAAATGTTTTTCCTATTGGCCTTAAAATAATTAAAGGCAGTATCAATATTTTCTTTGGCAGCACGACTGCTACCCAAGCCCGTGCATTTAAACTTGCCGGCACCCGTTACAACCTCGGTTTCAATCTTATAAACCCCGATCATGCCGGAATCACCATGTCCGATTGTATAAATATGACCGGGTTTCCCCATACCCTCCGGAATTAATTTATCCCCGCCTTGCTCAGGAACGGCAACAAACTCCTCCCCGAAGGTTTCTTTATCCAGATAGGAAAAATGAACATCATAAAACTCCATTCCTCCAATCTTCTTCAATTGCTCCTTAACACGCCTTCTGCCCACTAAGGCATATTTCAGAATTTCTTCCATCTCTGCTTTAGTAAATTCCCCGTGGGGATATAAAAGTTTAACCAAACCCGAAACGGTTTTTTTAACCGCAATAACATCTCTTTGATTGAGATTACTCCCTAATTTAAAATAGCTGTCTATGCCATCGGCATAGGATCTTTTTCTCATCTCCCTAAAAAATTCCGCTAGATAATCCGTGATAAAACCATATTCATTTGTAAAGAACTCCGGCCTGTATTTAGGTATTTCCCAACCGGGAATATAATGGTGCATACGATCAAAAAAGGCAGCATCATAGGCCATAGCCTCCGGGAATGGATCAAACAGATGTGATGTCTTCAAAAGAACATCCACGCTTTGATTAATATTGCCGACAAAAACCATGGATGCGGAAGCATTTTTCAATTCCTTGCCTCTAGCAAATGAGCCGGAGGCCATGTAATCCTTCATAATCTGAATACCATCTTTATCTTTAAAACTAATGCCGGCCACTTCATCAAAGGCAACCACATCCCATAAACCAACTAACCCTATTTTCCCGGTGTTGAGATTATAAAACAAATTGGGAACAGTGGTTTGGCCCCCCGACATCAGAATTGAATTAGGTGAAATTTCCTTATATATATGTGACTTACCTGTTCCCCTTGGCCCCAGTTCACAAACATTGTAGTTGTTCTCCACCAAGGGAATCATGCGAGCAATTAAATGCCATTTTACATTTTCCTGCAGCTGGGTAGGCTCCATCCCCACGGATCTTAAAAGGATATCCAGCCACTCATTTTTTGAAAAATGTCTTCTTCCTGCAAAAATCTCCTGCAGATCCAAATTGGGCATTTGAATGGGATTAAGGCTACTAATAATAAAGGGGTTAGAGTTTCTTGCTTCCTCGTCATAATAGTATTGGATTTTGAGAATACACCAAATTCCCCCGGCCAGCAGTTTTTCAAACTCTTTGACATAATTAGCGGCAACTTCCACCCCTCTTAGACCTAGGTTGGAAAATTCAGCCTCATAGACATCCCTTTTTTCATTAAGCCTTACGGTTAACTTATCAATTACGGTGTATTGCCCCAGTTCCCTAATCTTAGATTTAATCT
>JBBAFB010000035.1:0-17083 GCA_041655595.1 Bacillota bacterium | reverse complement strand
TTTTATCCTTTGCTGTAAAAAAAGCAAAATGGCATTTTTGACCGGTTTTCATGGTAAAGATGGTAAAAAGGGCGGGAAACTGGCTGGCAAAGGGGACACTTTTAACACGGCCTGACGTCCCCCTGTATCCCCCCTGTTCCCTTACGAGAAAGGAGGCATTGCAATGCCAGTTGATTTTAAGAAAACAGAAAAGCAGTTCTATCGGCCTAAGACAACTCCGGAAATTATCGATGTGCCTCAGATGTTATTTTTAATGATTGATGGGAAGGGAGACCCAAACACGAACCCGGAATATACCACCGCTGTTGAAATCCTATACGGGCTGTCTTATTCCATCAAGATGAGCAAAATGGGAGGAAATCAACCGAAGGGGTATTTTGATTATGTAGTACCACCATTGGAAGGTCTTTGGAGTCTTGATGATGGGGGAGAGTTCCGGGGTGCGGGGGAAACGATCCCGGACAAAAGTAAATTTTTGTGGACATCTATGATACGGCAACCGGAGTTCGTCACTGTGGATGTGTTTGAAAATGCCAAGATAACACTAGTTAAAAAGAAACCGCATCTTGACCTGTCGGCTGTACGGTTGGAGAGTTTTACGGAAGGACTGTGTGCTCAGATCATGCATATAGGGGCTTACGATGATGAACCTGTAACCATAGCCAAACTTGGTAAATTTATAAACGATAACGGCTACATTGAAGACATGGGTGGCCCGCGCCGGCACCATGAAATTTATCTAAGTGATCCGCGAAAAACGGCCCCAGAAAAACTTAAAACCGTGATTCGACACCCGATCAAGAAGCCACGATGATGGAGGGGGAGGGGCATTTTCTATGTATGCCTGCCTGCCCGGGTACGCATACAACGAAAACCCCCTGCCTGCCCTTCCCTCATATCCACATACTAATTGTTGTTAATATTTTTTAGTCCGGCTATCAGCTTCTCAAGGTTCTGGAAACTGGTAACTATAGTTGACAGCCTCATATCTTGCTCATTAATCCAGCTTAAAATAGTCTCTATTGCGGAGGAATTTTCCTGGGAAGATGCCGCTATTTCTGTTACATCTTTTAATATAGTTGAAGAAATGTCCCTGACAAAAAGCATTCCTTGATCCATGCCAGAAGATTTTTGGGCTATATTCTTTATATTGACGTTGATTTCACTAAACGTGTCTTCGATGTTTTTTGCTATTTGCTCGCTATTAGCGGAGGCTTTCTGCACGATGTTAATTTCATCAAAGGAAGACCTAGTCCCATTTTTGATATCCCCTAAAATATTCGAAATGCGCAAATTGGATTTATTGGATTCCTCCGCTAGCTTTCTAATTTCATCTGCAACAACAGCGAATCCCCTACCTTGTTCCCCCGCCCTGGCAGCTTCTATTGCCGCATTCAAAGCCAGCAGGTTAATCTGGCTACTGATATTGTTAACAGCAGTCAATATAGTAGCAATATTTTCTGTTTGCAAATTAAGTTCCCCCATTAAGGATACGGCATTTGTCACACCATGATTCATTTTTGTCATTTCAGCTGATAAAAGAAGTATGTCCTCATTACATTGGTTTACCTTTGTTGTGGTATCCCGGGATAGCATATGCATGGACCCTGATTGCAAAGCCATTTCCCCTATGTAACCGGTTTCTTTATCAATTTCCCCGCCGACATTTGCAGTCAATTTTGTTTGGGTACCAACATTTGAATTTATTTCTTTGAAATTTGAAGATAATTGTTTTGAAATTGCACTAGTGGCATTTATATTAGCTTGAAGATTCGTGCTAAAACTAACAAGGTGATCAATTGCTCCTTTTAAATCGGCAAGGATATTTTCCATATTGTTGTTAGATTCTTCTACCTCTATTTTCCGCTTTTCTAAATCCTTTCGTAGGGTTTCTGATGTGCGTGCCTGCATACTGATCAAAAAAGTGGCTATCCCAAAGATTGTTACCACTATGGCCAGGCCCTTTGTATCATAAAAGGAGGCATACATTTTTTCTCCACCATAGAAGTATCCAAAAATTGCATTGATCGTAACCAAAAACGCCATTAGAATCGTGCTTGTATGTTCTTGGTACAAGGCAATTATCAACATGGTTAGGAAAGCCATCAAGAAACCATTTAAATCATGGAACAGATAAACAAATAAAAAATGGACAATACCAAGACCTATCGCCACCAGGTATTTTATTTTGTTTTCTATTACCCTTCTGCGTACAAGTACTGTCATTATGATGCTTATAAATATCAAAACAGGGCCCATTATATAGATGGTCTTTTTATCTAGGCCGGTAACGCTAGCAAAGGTTATTTGAAGAAGGGAAACTAGCCACATGATTTGGACCATTAACATGTTTCTTTTGCGCAAAGCTAGTAGGTCATCCAAGTAAACCCCTCCTGTTAATAATAAAATGAAATTAAGCCAGATATTTCTGGTTCCCTACAAATTATGACATATAATTTCTTCCATGTATACTCCATTCTACCTTTTTAAAACAGCCACATGAGATAAAATAAATTTTCTGTTGGAGTTAAAAGTCTAGGCTTTGCCCAAATTATATCTTGTTATAAATAATATTTTCGAAAATGTAGGTAACTGCGGGGTTTACGCTGTGCTGATCCCGCCACCGGGATGAGTTGAAATTTTTTCTATGTTGCGTTAATGATACAGTGATAACGTCCCCCTGTGTCACTGTAGTATTTTTTAAAAAAAAGAGGAATTTTGTTGAAAGCCTTGAAAATAGGATAATAATAGTTTTTGTTATTATCCTATTTGTATTTGTACTAAAAAAGAGGGTGACTGGTTTATGAAAAGATACATAGTGATTTTTTTGGCTATTGCGATTATAGCCTTGGCAATGGGGTGTAACAATAGTTTGGTAAAGGAGTTGGAGTTTAAGGAAGGGGAGGTTTTGGCAAGGACCAATGGTACAAAAAATTATTCATTAGTGTCGCACTCAGATCAAATATTTAAGCAGTGGTCTGAATCAGCTCATGCCAACCCGGTAGCGGCAACTATAGGCAGAGATGGATGCGTTCTTTGCCACGATGGAGAAGCCTTTAGACAACAACTGCTTCAGGCCGGGGAGTTACAGCTGGCTACGGGGCAGAACTGTTTTGCATGCCATCAGGGCTTCGGAAGTGATTTAAAGCAGGCGGGAATAGTCAGCATACCAACAAAAGAAAATTCCATCTCCGGGGCGGGGGCATTATGTATGAGCTGTCATAATAGTAGGGGAAACCCCAGTATTGATGATCCCAATTGGTCGGAACCTCATTACGGTCCTCAGGGGGATATTTTAACCGGCACCGGTGGTATTAAATTAAACGAAGAATTGCAATACAATAATACCTTTGGTCATATCAGCTTGGATAATTCCTGTATAGATTGCCACATGCCGAAGCTGGATGGGGGTTTGCGCAGTCATAGTTTTGTGATGGAAGCGGAAAATGCGGAGTTAATTTGTGGAGCTTGCCACGAAAATGTCACAAGCTTTAATTTAAAAGCCAACGAAGATTATGATGGGGATGGTGTAATCGGAGGAATGCAAGATGAAATTTCAGGTTTAATGATTATTTTGCTACGGGCAATTAATCAGAGTCTAAAAGGCGGTCACTTCGAAGCCTTAAGGGGGGCCTTTCTTTTTTACGATCAAGAGGGAAACCTCCTCCAAGATGTTCCGAAAGAGCTGTACTTGGCAGCCTATAATTACACTTTAATAAATTATGACGGAAGCAAAGGGATTCATAACCCCTTCTTTACCGCACAATTATTGCAACAATCCTACAAGGCTTTAACCGGAAAAGATATCGAAGGGGCTACTATCATACACTGATTTTTTGGGAAGCGAGGTGGAAAAAATGAAACTAAAAAAATTTTTAGAAAAGAGTCTGTTGGTTAAGTTGTTAATACCTTTTATCATGGTTCTCCTTGTTTCTACTTTTGCCGGCTCTGCTTTAATCATTAACTATTTAAAAGAGCTACCTATGGAACAAGAAGTTAGCAGGTTGCGAAGTGTTGCTATTCAACTGGATTCCATTTGGGGCAATATGGAAAGCACCCATCAACATATTTTACGCCAGACCAATATTAATTCTTACAATGCTGCCAGCATCGGCATGTATGAAGCAATCGCCACTGTCCGCAGTTTTTCTGAAAAAATGAAAACAGAAAACACCAGTGTAGGAATCAGTGCCGAGAATCCTAAAAATAGGGAAAATAGTGCCGATGAGTGGGAGACAAGTGTAATAGGGAGATTTAAGGCTGATGAAAAGTTACTTGAGGGCTATGAAATTCTTGAGGATGAAAACAGTACATACCTAAGATATGCCATGCCCATCAAACTTGACGAATACTGTTTAAGCTGCCATGCCGGTGGGGTGGGGGATGTCCACGGGGTTTTTAGCATGACAACCTCTTTAGATGATTTAATTGCTCAATCAAAGCTAATGTCCACTTTCGTGTTTTTGGCAGGTGGTCTGATTATTATTTTGCTTGGGGCCTTTATGTGGTTTGTATCTAGGCGGGTGATTAACAGACCCCTAAATGAAATTAACAAACAATTAAAGGATTTGAATTCCGGAGAGGGCGATTTAACCTATCAACTAAAAGCTAAGTCGGAAGATATAATCGGGAAAATTGCGGGGCAATTTAATGCTTTCTTGTCCTTCTTGAGGGGGATGTTTACTCAAATCAATGCCTCATCCAGCGAACTTGAGCAGGCGGCCGTTAATATATCCGCGGGGATAGTCAGTACTAGGCAGTTACTAG
Organism: Bacillota bacterium; assembly: GCA_041655595.1. Taxonomy (GTDB): domain Bacteria; phylum Bacillota; class DULZ01; order DULZ01; family DULZ01; genus JBBAFB01. The sequence continues at coordinate 12,316 of JBBAFB010000035.1, read as the reverse complement.
CCAACAATTCCGAACAGGTAAGCGAGCTTGTAGGTATATCGGCTACTTTGGCCGAAAATCTTGTGGAAATCAGACACAGCTCGGAGGAGGTTGCCAATAGCGCTACCCATATATCAATTTTGACTCAGGAATCCTTTGAGGAAAGTGAAGAGGTGAGCAAAGAAGCCCTTGAATCAGGGGAAAGTATGGATAGGGTGGTATCCTCAGTTAGTCATGTGCATGACAAAGTCGGTGAATTGGAAGCAGTTTTTGAGTTGTTAAAGGAATCTATTGATAAAATAACGGGCTTTGTTACAAATATTAATGATATCGCAACGCAAACAAATATGTTGGCTTTAAATGCAGCTATCGAATCCCAAAGGGCGGGGGAAGCAGGCAGAGGCTTCGCGGTAGTTGCGGAGGAGGTAAGGGGTTTAGCGGAGCATTCGGCTCAGGCCGCTAAAGAAATTTCCCAGATTATTAGGGAGCTTGCGGATAAAACCCAGGCTGCCAATAATCATTTGCAGGAATCAGGGGAAGCGGTTAACCACAGTAAACAAGAGGTTGAAGAAGCCCAGAAAAGGATTAAATCTATCATCCAAAGGATAGAGCAGATTGGCAGCAATATTCAAGGTGTCAGCGCTGCTTCTCAGCAGCAAAGCGCAGCCAGTGAAGAAATATCGGCCTCTATTAATGAAGTTTCAAGGTTTGGTGCTCAGACGGCGCAAACGGCGGATGCCTTTTCTAAATCAATTCAAGAACAATTAGCTTCCATGGAAGAAATTGAAGAAGCAGTTCTCTCTTTGGAAAGGGTAGCCAAAGAAACTTCGGAAATGATCAATAAATTTAAGGTTTAGGGCAAACTAAATATGTCTTGGTTTTTGCCCAGCGGTTGTTATGGGATTTTCCATGTAGTCTAAAAAATACCTCAACAAAAGTTGCGGAACTAAGCTGTTGTTTTTCTCGTCAAAGAAATTAGAGCCTTTACAAGGAGGTCTAAGATGAAAAAGGTATTCTTGATAGCTATTCTATTGTTGATCAGTTTGGGTTTTGTAGTCGGATGTAATCAATTGAATCCGGGAACAGGTGAGCCGGACCCAAAGCTTGAAGGGGAAGATCCAAAGATAGTCGTAGAAAATGAGATCTTTAAAATTTTCTCACCGGCTCCTGGGACAAAGGTACAAGATAAAATTATTGTCAAGGGTTTGGCAAGAATCTGGGAAGCAACGGTGCAGTATGAATTTGAGGATGGGCACTTTATTTTAGATAAGGGTTTTGTTACCGCCAGTGAAGGTGCCCCGGCCTGGGGGGAGTTTGAAATTGTAATAGGTTTGGATGATGCGGTAGATGGCTCGGCCAGTGTAGTTCTCTATGAAGCAAGTGCCAAGGACGGTTCCAGGTTAAATGAATTAATAATCCCCGTCAATGTTGAAAAGTAGATAGCATTTGATTGTGTTAATTTTGTCTGTCTATCTGTCTAATTGAAAATATTTATTTCTAAGGGTACTACCGCTTAAGTTGCATAAGAGGTTGTACCCTTTTTAGCACCCAGGTTAATTATTGCAATTTGGTTATCTGGCCGCCTCTTTGGCTAAATCTCTAGCTTTACCGGATAGGTCTATTGATTTACCCAAGGTGTTCATTGCCTTTTGTGGGTTGTGGAAGCCCATACTGTTTTCTGCACTGACCCAATCCCAATACCACTGTCCTTCCCGGTGCAAAGCCCGGGCTTCTGCCAGCAGTTGTTCATCAACAGTTGCAGATTCGCTGGCTACAGTAATCGCCCGAACTGCCTCTACGCTGGCTTGCCCCGCTCGGTCTAACAGATCCTTGTTTCTGTCTTGGGTGTAGAGTACTCTATCTCGCAGATCATCCATGCTGCCGCGGTGGCAGACACCACAGGAGTTTTCCATCTGTTTTAAAGGGCTGGCCCACCAATGGGAGGATATTTTCGTATTACCTTCCACTATATAAGGCATATGACAATCAGCACAGGATACCCCTCGGGATTGGTGTGGACCGTCAGTAAACATTTCAAAATCGGGATGCTGCCCTTTTAAAAGTCTCGTGCCCGCATCAGGGTGGGTAAAATCAGCAAAGTTGATTTCCTGATAGTACTCATATACATCTTCCGGGTCCATACCGTTTTTCCAGGGAAAGACAGGTACAAAGTTATCCGTTTCAAAGTAGTATTCCACATGGCATTGGGCACATACATAGGAGCGCATTTCTTGCAGGCCGGCTTTTGCCACATTTATTCCTTGTTCCTCTAAAGCTTCAACCAGGGCAGGCCGGGTTATTCTAAGATTCATTGTTTCCGGGTCGTGGCAATCGCTACAGCCAATAGGGTTGACAAATCGTTCCGCTGCTTCCTTAAAGGGCATCCCATAAAATGCATCTCCCATTTCTTCAATGGCTTGGGGAATTTCCGTGCTTTTGCAGACCCAGCAGACAGCTCTGGGCGGGTTTCTTTTCGTCTTTTTGACATCCTCAATAGCATAAACATGGCCCCGATCTTCTAAATATTCTTCTGCAAAACCGTAGCCCTTCCACAAAATTTTCATATAGGGATAGACATCCAAATTACTTTTTTCGTGGGACCCCCCGTAAACACTAGGTCCCTGACTCATGTCATAGTTCTTTAGATAGCTGTCATATTCCCGGGGGTAGTATTGTCCAAAAACCTCATTGCTTGTCTCTCCGGAGTTTAGGGCCACCGTATGGGGGGGCAATTGGGGTTTGCTGGCCTTCATTCCTGCTCGATAGGCACTTATTCCCACAATAGCAGCTATTAAAATTATACCCACCAAAGCAATTATCTTTTTATTCACCGGATCACCTGCTGTTAGTTTATTAGTAAATCAAATTTTTAACTTTTCCGTGGGGTGAAAGGTGACAGTGGTAGCAATTTAATCCATCACCCTTACTTATTTCTCTGACCAAGGTGCTGTGACACTTAATGCAGTTGTTTTGAATTATTTTTCGGCTATCGGTTTTTAATTCAAGCCGGGCCGGTGAGCCCTTAATATAGAAGACATACGCATCAGTCAAGCCGGATTTTGCTTTATATAAAGGTTTTTCGATTAGACCCTCGGGAACATGGCAAGAGTTACAATTGGTTTCTTCCCGATGGGAAGAATGGGCCCAGGTTTCATAATGAGCAGTCATAATATGGCAGGAACCGCAAAACTCCGCACTTTCAGTTAACTGGACAGCGGCACCGGCACTGAACACTATGGCTAAAAATAAAATGCTTAAAAAAAGCGTCATCTTTTTCAACTGGCCACCCCTAGTCTGTCGGTTGTAAATATTGTTGCCAAAATAGGTTAATTTATGTGCAAATTTTGTACGATCGTACCGTTTGTTATTATTAAAAAATGGCCCAGATGCCGGATTAGCTTCGGTTACCGCTAAAGTTTAGCTGTGGCAAGTTCATTTTTGCAAACTTGTTTTAACCCTTGGGCTTGAAAATTAAGGCGGCAAAGAAAGAAAAAATAATAGCTGATGAAATACCGGCACTGGTAATTTCAAAGATACCCGTAACCACACCCACAAGGCCGTGGATCTTGAGTTCTCCCAGTGCACCTTTAACTAAAGAATTTCCGAAACTGGTGATGGGAATAGAAGCTCCCGCCCCGGCAAATTCTATGAAAGGCTCATATAGTCCCAGACCTCCCACTATTGCCCCCAAAACTACCAGCAGGGTAGCTGTGTGAGCAGGTGACAGCTTAAAAACATCGAAGCAAATTTGGCCAAAAACACAGATCAGGCCGCCTATAACAAAGGCCCAAAAAAAATCCATTGATTTTTTACTCCTTTCCTCCTTCAATTGCCACGGCATGAGCAATGCAGGGTATGCTTTCCCCCTGCTGGAAAGATAAGGGAGATAATAAAGCACCTGTAGCAACCACTAGGATTCTTTTATAATCTCCCCGGCGAAGTTTTTTAAACAAATGGCCGTAGGTCACCACGGCTGAACAACCACAGCCGCTTCCCCCGGCTTGGACATCCTGGGTTTCATAATCATAAATCATCATACCGCAATCATTATATTGGGTTTCCGCAATGGGGAAATGGTGTTTTTTAAATAGCTCCAGGGCCAATTCGTAGCCCACCTTGGCAAGGTCACCAGTTACTATTAAATCGTAGTAGCTTGGCTCAAGCTTCAGATCTCTAAAATGGGCCTGAATTGTATCTACCGCCGCGGGAGCCATGGCTGCCCCCATGTTGAAAGGATCCTTAAGGCCCATATCTATAACTCGTCCGATTGTAGCTGACAGAACCTTTGGTCCCTTTCCCCCCTTGGTCACTACAGCTGAGCCGGCACCGGTCACTGTAAATTGAGCGGTAGGAGGTTTTTGGGCACCGTATTCAGTAGGATAGCGAAACTGTTTTTCTGCGCTGGCATTATGACTACAGGCGGAGGCCAGCACATAGTTTGCTGAATTAGTATCAATAATTAATGATGCAAGTGACAGCCCTTCCATGGCTGTCGAGCAGGCACCAAAAATCCCTAAAAAAGGCACTGCCAAGGTCCTGGCGGCAAAACTGCTGCTAATGATTTCATCCATTAAATCCCCGCCCAGATAAAAATTAATTTGTTCCTTAGTTAGACCGGCATTTTCTATAGCCAACTTATTGGCTTCTTCCAAGAGGGTTCGTTCAGCTTTTTCCCAACTTTTTTGTCCCACGGACAGATCGCCGTGGATAATATCAAAATCGTTGGACAGAGGTCCCTGGCCTTCAAAAGGACCAACTACCGTAGCTGTGCCGCTAATAGTCGGCTGGTTTTGAAAAACCCAGGTTTGGTGTCCTTGTAGCATTAAACCATTCCTCCCATACTGGGGTTAAACACCCAGTGTAAAATCCCGATGATAAAAGCAGCCACTGTCCCAAAAACGATAACAGGACCCGCCACTTTAAACATTTTTCCTCCAACCCCCAAGACCATACCTTCACTTTTATGTTCCAGTGCCGCCGAGGACATAGTGTTCGCAAAGCCTGTTACTGGGACAGCGGAACCGGCCCCCGCCCATTGGGCCAATTTATCGTAAACACCCAAAACTGTTAGAATGGTTGATAAAATAACCATTACAGCCACAGTGGGGTTGCCTGCATCCTTTTGTTCGAAGCCACCCCATTTAATAAAAGCTGTTTGTACCACCTGACCTATTAGACAGATAGTTCCCCCGGCTACAAAGGCATGCCAGCAATTGATGAGCAGGGGCCTTTTAGGTTCTTTAGCCAATGCTAACTTCTGATATTCCTGTTGAGTCGGAGTCAGTTTTTTCATTTTACTATTAGACAAATTTTAAACCTCCTACCTGGTTAAAATGGGCTTTAGGGCTGAAATAACTTTCTGTAGCTCTTCAGCACAATTTTCATACATCTTGATGATGCTTTTATCTTTACTGCTGAGACCAAACATTTCAAGGTCAGCTTCACATTTCTTAATTGTTGCCAGCAATTGGGCCTTTTTCTGGGGTACGGGCAGCTGTAGCTTATCATCAAAACAATCTATTTTTAGCTGGCCGGAGGCATCCACTTGTCCGATAAAAACATTTTCGATGGCAGCACCTATCTTTTCAAGCTCTGCCGACAGCCAACCTCGGTTTAGGCCCAAGGTGGCAAGGGGTTCATCCATAATTTTGCCATCAATGATTACGGTCTGTGGTTCTTGCTCATTAGCTATTTTAATTCCAAGATTTTTTGAGGTAAGAGGCTGATTTTCTCTCCTGAGCAAAACATTTAATTCTCCATCCGGTTCTAATACTGCAAATTCAACATCCGCAAACTCAAAGGCGTTTTTTGACCTTAACCCGCCTAATAGGTTGTCAGCGGTGTAGCGGGTCTTTGTCAAGTTGTCCTCTAAAACCTTGCCATCCTTTATTAGCACCAGGCCTTTACCTTTAATAAAGTCCCCGGCAAGCTTACTTTTTAAGCTGAGATAGTCTAATCCAACAACTACCCCCACCCAAATAGACATGGAAATGAAGCCCAGGTACCAGTTGGGCCAAATGCCGGTTGAAACGGCGGCGGCGATACCACCGATTGCAATGCCGGTAATGTATTCAAAATAAGAGAGCTTTCCAAGCTGCTTTTTGCTTAGCAGCTTGGTTAATAGAAAGAGTGCAATTATGGCTGCCAGTGTACGCAACATTATTTCTATCCACTGGGGCACTAACCATCCCACCTTTTTAGCTGGCTTTTTTTATATTGTTCTATCCTTTGGCGTTAAAAATTCTTCTGGGCATTTCCTTTGTTTTCCGCTCATTGGATTTTTATTAAAACAAATAATAAAAAATAGTAAGGTTTGAAAGGAGGTAAGGGATGACTATTTCCACGAATGTAAAAACTTGTTTGGCTTCTTTGAAAAGTGCACAAGCCAGCCTGGAGCAATTTGCCCTCGGTACCCAAAATCAAGAAACAAAAAATCTTTTTGAAAACGCAGCAAAAAGCACCCAAAAAGTTGTAGAACAAATTGAAACAAGAGTCCAACAAATTGAACTGGAAGAACCCCAATACAGGGGCTTCTAAAGAGGGAAGACAGGGGGAAATTTCCCCCTGTCTTTTTCTCATTTGTATAAAAATTCACCTTGGGCTTGCAAACTTTACAGAGCCTTACCTTTGCTAATCGGAATAATGCTTATTCTTGGTTGACCGAGTGGACCGTGTAAATTGATTGAAACAGAAGATATTATACATTATACTGATGGTAGAATTAACTAGTAAGCTTTAGATTAAATCGTCCTGTTGCAGGCAAAAACAAGAGGGGGTATGCAAAATGGCCGCAACAAAGGCCGCCCCATCCAATGTTCATTATTACTCGCCTAGGCTACTAAGAAAATTGGCCGAGATGTTTGCTATGCCTGTAACCGTAATAGAGGCACCCTCCGGACATGGCAAAACAACAGCAGTGCGGGATTACCTGAAAAAAAATCTTTCGACAAACACAGTGTTACATTGGTGGAATGCTGAGGAAAGCTCGGCAGCCTTTTCCTGGGCAAGACTATGCCGGGAATTTACCCGTATAGATGAGGAAAGGGGTATGAAGCTTGTAGCAGCCGGTTTTCCTAATTTGACCAACTCCTGGGAGATTGCTGCCTTAATTACAGACCTCCGCAGTAATACGCCGGCAGTATTAGTGCTGGATGATTTTCAATTTTTGCAAAAGGAACTGCCTAGAACCGTTGTTTCGGCGTTGCTGACATATAACGAGCCTAATCTCAAACTAATAATAATTACGCAAACAATATGGCCTTTTGAGCGGGCCTTTTTTGCGAAGATGAATGTTCACTATATTCATACAAATGACTTGCAGTTACATGTTGATGACATTCGCCGCTACTATAAGTTATGCGGTATCAGTATCTCTGAGGCTGAGGCCTTCGAGATCTATAAATTCACCGAGGGCTGGATTGTGGCCCTCTACCTCACCATGCTACAGCTAAAGCGGGGGGAAGGGCTCCTCCCCGGACTGGACATTATCCGGCTAATGGATGATATTATCTGGAAAAGTATGAATGACCGGGACAAGGAAATTCTGTTACATTTTGCCCCTTTCCCCGATGTGACAACGGAACAGATTTGTTTTTTGCTCCAGTCTAACTCTTTACAAGAAGGGGCCCTGGATTTGTTGGCCCGGACGCCATTTATAAGTTATGAAGCCGAGGGCAGGCGTTATGTGTTTCACGCCATACTGCAAGAGATGCTGCAAAGCAGGCTTGAGCTAGCGGATATTACACTTAAAACCGATTGTTATAAACAGGCAGGCCGATGGTATGCGGAGCAGCACCAAAATATATCCGCCCTGTCCTGTTTTCTGAAGGTTAAGGATTATGAATCCGTTCTTTCTTTACCCCTGACCAAATTAACAATGGTTCGTGTTGAAGGGGTACCCTTTACCCAGCAGGCAACTAAATTTTTGGCAGAATGTCCCCAGGAAGTTAAGAGAAGGTATCCCATTTCCCTGCTTCGTATTGCCTATGCCTTTTTCGGTGCTGACCAAAGGGAAGCCGCTTCGGCATTAATGCAGGAAATTAGAATTATGATAGAAGCAATAGAGGATGAAGCAGCACGCAGGGAACTACTGGGTGAATGGACGCTGATTTCAGCTTTTGAAAAGTTTCCGGATATCGTAAAAATGGAACCGATTATCCATAGGGCCGCACAAATTATTGGTGGAAGATGCCAAACCATTACCGCCCAGGAACCCTTTGCCTTTGGCATGCCCTTGATGGTTTTCTTTTACAAAAGGGCCGGTGGGATGGCTGAAGTGCTCTCAACCTTAACCAAGGTGGTGGAATATCTTACCCTTCTTACCGGGGTGAACAGCGGTGCGGATGTGCAGTTGGAAACCGAGTGGGCTTTTTACCGGGGGGATGTGAAGGCGGCGGAGCTGCTGGCTTACCGGGTTATTTATCTAACTGACAAAACCGACCAATGGTCAATTCGTACCGGCGCAGTCAGCATACTTGCCGAGGTAGCTTTTAAGCGTGGCAGTAATGCTAGTTTAACTAGGTATACAAAGGCTTTGGAAGAGTCCGTGGGTAGGGATGCACATAGCCAATTTGTCAATCAATTGTTGCAAGCCGACTACTTTTCTTGGACCGGACTTGTTCAATTAACTGCCCAATGGATCAGAGAGGGTAAAATGTGTTTTCCCGATGCCCCCACGTGGTTTAAGGCAAAGCAGCGTTACGCCCACCTTGTTGTTTTACTCCAGGAAGGGGAATATACACGTCTTTTGGGGGCAGCGGAAGCGGCTATCGTCGAAAGCCGACAAATGGGATATTTAATGGCGGAGATGTACAATCGGCTGGTAGCGGCAATTGGCTATTTCAAAATAGGGCAGCTGGAGTCGGCCTTCAACCATGTGCAGGCAGCTCTTGCCAGCGCCCTAGAGGATGAGATTTTTTTACCTTTCATGGAGCTTAAATGGTTATTGGGTGATCTGGTTGACAGGGCATTTTCCGCCTTAGGTGTAAAAATGCCGGAAGAGGTTATCAGCGAAGGGCAAGCCTTCGAAGATAACTGGAAGCTTTTGATACGTCATATTTCAGAGAAGGCCCCACTTCCCTACGGGTTGACAGAACAGGAGATGAAGGTTGCCACCATGGCGGCTAAAGGGATGAGCAATAAGGAGATCGCCCGTGGGTTATTTATCTCAGAAACAACTGTTAAATTTCACCTTCGCTCGGTGTTTTCTAAACTTGATATTGATCGGCGGAGTAAACTGCCCGGTTTATTAGATAAATAATAAAAAACCTATCCCTTTGAACGGGGAAAACATTTGGCACCCACTTTATAATTGTATATAGAGTGGGTTTTTTGTATCGAGTTACATAACACCATCTTTATGGACTTTATCCCGAAACGACAAAATAGGTTAAAAAACAGGGGACAATGAATCCGGAGGCAAGGTAATGAGCAAAAAACTTAATCTTTCAGCCCTGGTCATATTACTTCTTTTTCTGGTTAGTATGCTTACTGTTGCTTGCGGGGGTCGTGCCGAGTCTTCTTCTTCTCCCGAATCAAAACAGGCGAGCCCCGCTTCCCAATCCGGGCAGCAGGGTGATGTCTTTATCCCCGATCCTATTGCATCTAGGTTGCAGCAATTGGGGATTTTACCCATGCCCGGGTGGATGATAAATTCCTATGTTAACCAGGGCGGACAAAGGGAGTTGCCGGAGAGTAAAAATGAACTGCCGGAAGAAAGTTTTGAAATTACTGAGGAGGACATAGCTAGTTTTTTACTGGAACTGATCAAGAACGGAAGGGATTTTTATAGTTCAGGCAATTTTATCGAGTCTTTAGCTATATACAATCAGATTGTGGAGTTTATCCCGGAAGCTGCTCCTTTGTTTTTTGAAAGGGGGCAAGTGTATCTAGCTCTTGGGGATATTAAAAAGGCCTTTGAAGATTTTGATGAGGCCATTCGCTTGGACCCCGATTTAACTGTAGCCTACCTTGTTCGTGGTCAATTACATATTATTTTGGAACAACCGGATAAAGCCCTTAGCGACTTAAACGTAGTTTTAAAGAAGGAGACTTCAAATATTACCGCCCTTCTTGACAGATGCAGCATCTTTACAAACTTGGGAAAATGGGATCAAGTTTTAAGGGATGCGGGGGCTATTATTGATCTGGATCAAGACAATGTCCGCGCTTGGGCAATGAAAGCAATTGCTAACCAAAATTTATACCATGTCCAAGAAGCCCTCACAGATTGGAACTGGGTTGAAAAGCTGGAGGGCCCATCTTACATAGTATCTGCCAATAGAGGTAATCTTCTTTTTGAAGCAGAGGATTATAGTGCCGCTATTGCTGAGTGGTCAAAGGCTCTGGAATTCGATGACCGCCAAGCCTTTCTGTATGTTAATAGGGCGGTAGCTTACGGAAGAACGGGCAAACTCGATTTGGCGGTTGATGATTTTTTGCAGGCGATACGTTTAAACCCGGAAGAAGCCGGTGCCTACTATAGTTTAGGCTTCGTTTATTATTTACAGCAAATGTACCAACCGGCTATTGAAAACTATACCTTGGCCATTCAACATTTTGCGTCCGATCCGAGGTTTTATTACAACAGAGCAAATGCATACCGGGATATTGGCAATTTGGAGGATGCCCTGGTAGATTTAAACGAAGCAATTCGATTGGAGCCTGGTTATCTAGAGGCCTATACAGTCCGGGGCGGTATCAGCTTTCAGTTAAGAGATTTTGCTGCTGCTTTAGAGGATTACAAGCTAGTTCTTGGGCAAGATCCCGATAATGCCTTGGCTATTTATAACCAAAGCCTGGTCTATATGCAACAAGGCGCATTTTCCGAGGCCATAGCCGGTTTTACTCAACTGCTTGAAAATAATCCCGAGCTTACAGGCAGCTACCAGCAAAGAGGCTTGGCCTATTTTCAAATGGCTGATTATGAGAAGGCGATCAAGGATTGGCAGGAATATCTCCGGCATAATGGTGAGGATGCGGAAGTTAATTATCGGGTTGGGCTCTCTTTTTTAAAGGTTGAGAACTATGATCAGGCGCTGGCCTATCTCAGTCAGGCAATTGAACTGGATAATACCCTGGCTCAGGCCTACCTCCAACGAGCTAATCTCTACTCGCTGGAGAAAAAATATTCGGAAGCAGCCCAAGATTACAATCATGCCATAGAATCCGGTGTCAGTTCGGATCTGGCCTACTTTAATCGGGGCATAGCTTTTCTAAACCTAAATGAAGTTGAAAAGGCAGTTGCCGATTTTGAAAAGGTGGCGCAAATATCCGAAAATGCAATTATTTTAGAAGAAACAGAAAAAATTCTCAAACTGATGAGAGAAGAAAAATATTAGGGGGTATTAAAATGCAAGAACTAAAATCGGAGAAATCGGGAAAAATGCAAAAATGGTTTAAATATCTTGGCCCGATAATTTTGGGTTTATTGTGTTTCTTTGCTTTTCCCACTGTCCAAGCCTATGCGGAGGCCGATAACCCGATTGTTACGGAAACCCCCTTGGCTAATGAACAGGTAGCAGAAGATACTGCGGTGGGGCAGGATGCAGATGCTTCCGAAGGCGGGGAGCAAACAGGTGCTGTTGATGAGGGAGCTGACGGTACTTCTGAAGGTGAGCAAGGTACAGGGATTATAGATGATGAACAGGATATGGAGGCCCCCGAAGGCGGGGAGCAGGCGGGCCCTATTGATGGGGGAGCCGATGGTACTTCTGAAGGTGAGCAAGGTACAGAGGCTATAGATGATGAACAGGATATGGAGGTGCCCGAAGGCGGGGAGCAGGCGGACCCTATTGATGAGGGAGCCGGTGGTACTTCTGAAGGTGAGCAAGGTACAGGGATTATAGATGATGAACAGGATATGGAGGCCCCCGAAGGCGGGGAACAGGCGGACCCTATTGATGGGGGAGCCGATGGTACTTCTGAAGGCGAGCAAGGGGATGAAGCTACAGAGGAAGGGGAAAATGTAGCTGGGCCGGTAACTGAAGAACAAAGTGAAGCGGCGGTTGACGATGAAACAACCAATGATTCTGTGGAAAACGAAGAGCCGGAGGAGGAACAAATCGCTGATGGGGCAAATGAGGAAGAAAACAGCGAAGATAATTCCTTAGAGGAAGAAATTATAGATGAGTCCCAAGCCGAGGAAGTCGGGGAAGATTCGGTAATATATGCAGAAAACCAATCCGGTGAAGCGGCTGGGGTCATGAATTTTGGAGAAGTATTGCTTCCGGACATCACTATTTCCGGTACAGTTTACGATTCCATTACTAAAGAAGCGATTCGTAATGCGGAAATTATTTTTTCCGGGGGAAAAGCCGATGAGAAATTTCTGGCCGGC
>JBBAFB010000034.1:0-17378 GCA_041655595.1 Bacillota bacterium | reverse complement strand
AGAAAAAGGCCTTGATGCTATTTTAGATGCCCAGGGCCTATTGTTGCTGGACGGGTCTACTTCCGCTATTGGCATAGGCATCAAAAAGTTAGAAATAAGATCAATTTCCGAATCCGTTACAGAGCCTGTGGTAGTGGGTCCCAGGGACGGTTTTATTGAGGATTTGGGGGTTAATCTCACTTTACTGAGAAGAAGGCTAAAAACCCCGTCACTGAAAGTTGAAAAGTACCAACTGGGCAGATTAAGCAAAACCGATGTGGCCATTGTTTATTTAGAGACGGTAACTAATAAAAAACTGGTGGAAGAGGTTAAGAATAGATTATTAGGAATTGATCTAGACGGTATTTTGGCCAGTAATTATCTAGCGGAATATATGGAGGATTCCCCCTGGTCTCCTTTCCCCCAGCTGGATGTTTCAGATAGGCCGGATTGGGTGGCAGCTAATCTTTTGGAGGGGAAGGTGGCCATTATGATAGATAATGCTGCCTTTACCTTATTGGTGCCCGTGGTTTACACTCAGTTTCTGCATGCTGCGGAGGACTTTTATATCCGTTATATTTACGCCAGCTTTACCAGAATTGTTCGTTTTGTAGCTGTTAATATAGCCTTACTTTTGCCTTCATTTTATATAGCCATTGTTACCTTTCACCAGGAGCTTTTGCCAACAGACCTGCTGCTTTCCATTGCAGCCGGCAGAGAGCCTGTGCCTTTCCCCGCTTTTGTTGAGGCGCTGATGATGGAAGCTACCTTCGAGATTTTACGGGAAGCGGGGGTCAGGATGCCCAGGCCGGTGGGCCAGGCCACTAGTATTGTGGGTGCCCTGGTCATTGGCAACGCAGCGGTGTCCGCAGGTTTGGTGTCCCCCGTGATGGTGATAGTGGTAGCCCTAACTGCCCTGGCTTCTTTTGTTATCCCTTCCCAGCCGGCGGCGTTTTCCATCCGGATTCTGCGTTTCCCCATTATGTTTTTAGCGGCGGGGCTGGGGTTTTACGGGGTGATGCTGGGGATTATGGCCATTTTAATTCACCTTTCATCCCTTCGCTCCTTTGGCATACCTTATTTGTCTCCCTTTGCTCCCTTGATGTTGGGTGATTTCAAAAACGCTTTTATTAGAACACCTTGGTGGATGCTTGTCAACAGGGCCGGTTATTATGATTTACAAAATAGCAAAAGGCAAAGAAGGGGTCAAAAACCGAAAAAGCCTTCCCGGGAGGGAGGTGAGGAGCGGTGAGAAATGGACAAATTGAAATCTCCTGGGGGCAGCTGTCTCTTTTATTAATCACCTTAGTTGGTTCTACGGCCTTGTTGTTTGCTCCTACCATGTCCATTGGGGCGGTAAAGCAGGATGCCTGGATTTCCTTATCCATTATTGCTACTGTCTATGCCCTGGCAGTAATTTGGATTACCACAAAGCTAGCCCTGCGTTTTGAAAGAATGACCTTTGGACAATATACAAAGCTCATTTTGGGCAATTGGTTGTTCCGTCTGGTAGGTGTTTTATATCTGGCATACATAATTATCATTTTGCTGGTTATTGCCAGGGAGTTTGGGGGTTTTTTAAGTGCCGCCTTTATGTCCGAGACTCCTATGGTTGTCTTCATCTTTACCCTGTTGGTATTAGCGGCTTTTGCTGCCGTAGGGGGATTAGAGGTTATTGCCAGGATGAATCAATTCTTGCTGCCCTTGGCAATTATTTCCCTCACATTAACCTTTGTTTTTACTTTAACTGATGTTGATCCTTTAAACCTCCTACCCTTCTTTGATCACAAACCCATTGAGTTGCTGGAGGCATCTATTGTGCCCGCTGCTTTCCGGGGTGAAGTGTTTGTCTTATTGTGGTTGGTTTGCTGTTTAAAAAAACCTAGGGATGGGTTTAAGGCAGGTGCCGTGGCGGTCATTTTTTTGGGTGTCACTTTGGCTATAGATGCCATCTTGGTTGTGGGAGTAATGGGGCAGGAGTTAGCCACGAAATTAACCTTTCCCACCTTGGTCTTAATCCGGTACGCCCGTATGGGCATGGTCCTGAATAGGGTTGAGGGTTTGGTAATGGCCCTTTGGGTTGCGGGAGTGATAGTTAAGTCAAGCGTTTTTTTGCTTATTGCCCTGATTACCATGAAAGAAACTTTCTCCTGGAAACGAAATTCTTGGTATTTGATGTTGCCCTTGATTTTATTTTTGATACCGGGGGCTTTGTATATTTTTAAAAGTGATGAACAGGTAGTCTGGTTTTTGGAAAAGGTTATTACCGGTCTTTCCTTGGTCTTTCAGTTAATTTTGCCGACAATATTATTATTGACGGCTTTAGCAAGAAAAAAGGGGGTAAAAACTTGATCTCAAGGAAGCTATTGCTTATCCCATTGGGCATCTTACTGCTTTTGCAGTCCGGTTGTTGGAGCAAGGTGGAGGTGGAAAACCTGGCTATTGTTTCCGCGGTTGGAATTGATCGTATAGAAACGGAAGACGGCAGTAAGTGGCAAATCACCTTAGAGGTTTACTTGCCAAAAGCCATGGCCGCCGCCAGCGGGGAGGAAGGAGGGGGCAGGGGCGGAGGACAAAGCGCCACCTGGATTACTTCTTCCGTGGGCAACACCCTTCAGGAAGCCGCTAATAACCTTAGCTCCCGTACTCCAAGAATTTTGTTCTATGCCCACACCCACTGCGTTATTATCGGCAAAGAAACAGCTCAAAAGGAAAAACTAACAGATATTTTACCCATCTTTTTTGGTTTTAAAGAGTTTCGCTTGCGTAACCATGTTCTAATTTCTGAAAAAAGTGCCTTCGAAACCTTATCCTCCGTCTGGGAATTGGAGGACAGCCTGGCAGATGAAATAAAGGATCTAACGGATGAGACCAGCCTCCGGTTATCCAAGGCGGTTGTTGCCGACCTAAAGGAGGTGGCGGATGCTCTGGTAAGTTCCGGGAGGGATGTCATTGCCAGCAAACTGGAGGTTTTTGAAACCCCGGAACCTGTTTCCAGCGGAGAACAAGAAAAACAAGGGCAACAAAACCAGGAGGCTCAAAGTGTTAGGCTTCATGGTTCAGCGGTTTTCTCGGGAGACAAGCTGGCAGGCTTTTTTGATGACCATGAAACAAGGGGTTATCTGTTTGCAAAAGGGGATGTCAAGGTTACTGTTATCCCATTACAATTAGACACGGATTCGGTTTTTGAATGTAGTGTCAGAATCCTGAGAAGCACCAGCAAAACTTCGATGAAGATGCAAAAAGGTCAGCCTCAAATTGAACTTAAAATTAAAACGGAGGGTCATATTGAGGAGTTATGCCCGGGGGATTATGATGTTGATACCGCCTTTTTGGAGAAGATCGGTCGAGAAATATCCCATGAAATAGAGAAAGAGGTAATGGCCTCTGTAGAGAAAGCAAAATCCTTAAAGGCCGATGTCTTTGGTTTCGGCCAGTCAATTTACCGAAAGGATCCAAAATACTGGCACCAAATTGCAGAAAACTGGAGAGATCATTTTCCGGAACTGCCTGTAAAGGTAGAGGTTGAAACCATTATCAGAAGGACTGGAGCTGTTAGTAAGCCCTTCAAATCCTCTTAGAGAACCGACGGTTTAAATTGACATTCCTGTTCCTTGATTTATAATACAAATAAAGAAGTTAAGGGAGGGAATGTCTTGAACCATATTCTGGCCTTGCTGGTGGTCAACAGACCAAAGGTATTGTCCCATATTTCCGGTCTAATCAGTCGCCGGGCATATAATATTGACAGCATTGCTGCTGGTCCTACGGAGGACCCAAGGATTACCAGGATTACCTTGGTGGTGGAATGCGAGCCTGAAGAAATAGAGCAAGTAGAAAACCAAATAGCCAAGCTGGTAGATGTAATTAAGGTCACCAATTTAACTAAGGAAAAAAGTATTGCCAGGGAACTGGCCTTAATCAAGGTCAGGGCTTCATCGGAAAAAAGAAGCGATATTGTGGATATCTGCAATATTTTTCGAGCCAAGATTGTGGATGTGACTAGGGGCACTATGGTGGTGGAGTTAACGGGGGAAAGTGACAAAATAGAAGCCCTGTTTGATGTTTTAAAAGAACATGGCATTATAGAAATTGTTAGGACGGGGACCGTTTCTTTGCAGAGGGGGCCCGAAGCAGCCAAGCATAATGGCAGCGATTAACAGGTTTTTAACCTCGGGACTTGTTGACATTTGGCAGCCATTTATATAAGCTGGTATTGGTATTTTTATTTTTATCAGCTAGCAAAAGATGTGAACTTAGAGGGAGGAGAAAGGATGGTTAACTTAACAATTGACGGGCGCTCCCTATCGGTGCCGGAGGGGACAACGGTATTGGAGGCGGCTAAACAGATCGGCATTCATATTCCTAATTTATGCTACGATCCTCTTTTGACCACTGTGGGTGCTTGCCGTATGTGCCTGGTTTCTATAGAAGGTTTCCGAGGCCTAACCACCTCGTGTACAACCCCTGTAGCCGAGAACATGGTGGTTTTAACAGAAACTCCTGAAATTGCAGAGGCAAGAAGGGTGATTTTAGATCTGCTGTTGGCAAACCACCCCTTAGATTGTCTGACTTGTGAGAAAACTGGGAATTGCCGGTTGCAGGACTATTGCTACCGCTATGGAGTGAAAGAAACTTCTTTTATAGGGGAGAAGCGGAGCCTGCCAAAGGATACCGGTAACCACTTAATTGAAAGAGATTTTGATAAATGTATTCTCTGCGGCAAATGTGTCAGAGTTTGTGCAGAAATCCAGGGTACTAATGCCTATGATTTCGTGGGCAGAGGTTTTGAAACCATTGTGGATACGGCCTTTAATTTAGAGCTCAATTTGGATAACTGCCGCTTTTGCGGTCAATGTGTGGAGATGTGCCCTACAGGGGCCTTAACTAACAAACAGTTTGAGGGTACCAGGCCCTGGCAGGTTGAAAAGGTGAGAACCACCTGTCCTTTCTGCGGCACCGGTTGTACCTTTGATTTAAACGTCCGGGACGGCAAAATAGTTGGGGTAACCACCGGCAATCCCGATGGAATTGTCAATAATCGCTCTCTCTGTGTTAAAGGGCGTTTCCATACGGATTTAATTTATAGTTCCGAACGTATTACCACTCCTTTAATTAAAAAAGGAGGCAGATTCGTTGAAGCCTCCTGGGATGAGGCCCTTAGTTTGGTGGCTTCAAAATTTAAGGAGATTCAAGAGCGGGACGGTGGGGATGCCTTAGCCGCCTTAAGCTCTGCCAGAGCAACCAATGAAGAAAATTTTATTATGCAAAAGTTCATGCGGGCAGTCATCGGCACCAATAATGTTGACCACTGCGCCCGTACCTGACACGCTCCCACGGTAGCCGGTCTGGCTATTACCTTTGGAAGCGGTGCAATGACAAACTCTATCAGCGAAATTGAATTTAATGATGCTTTATTCATTATTGGTTCCAATGCGCCGGAGGCCCACCCCATTATCGGCAGTAAAATGAAGCGGGCCAAAAGAAATGGTGCCAAGCTTGTAGTGGTGGATCCCAGAAAAACTGAGCTGGCGGAAATGGCGGATGTTTGGATGCAGATTATTCCCGGCACCGACAACGCCTTAATCAATGGTATGATGAATGTGATTATCTCCAATGGCTGGGAGGATCGAGAATATATTGAGTCAAGATGCGAGGGCTATGATGAGCTTTGGGAGGTTGTCAAAAACTATCCGCCCCATCGAGCCGCAGCACTGACCGGGATTCCCGAGGAGCTGATTATCGAGGGGGCAGAGATTTATGCCAAAACAAGGAAGGCCGGCATTTATTACACCTTAGGTATTACAGAGCATACCACCGGCACTGCCAATGTTATGAACCTAGCTAATTTGGCTATGGTCACAGGCCACGTGGGCTTTGAAAGTGCGGGAGTTAACCCCATCAGGGGGCAGAACAATGTTCAGGGCGCCTGTGATATGGGAGCCTTGCCCAATGTTTTCCCCGGTTATCGTTCAGCAGGCCAGCCTAAGGAAATAGAGGCCTTTGAACAGGCTTGGGGGGTTGAACTCAACCCGGGAATGGGTCTGACTATTCCTGAAATGATTGATATGGCTGTTTATGGCAAATTAAAGGCCATGTACGTTATGGGTGAGGATCCGGTGCTGACCGATCCGGATGCCAACCATGTGCGTAAGGCTATGGAAAATTTGGAGTTTTTAGTGGTACAGGATCTTTTCATGACACAGACAGCCCAGTATGCGGATGTGTTTTTACCCGCGGCTTCCTATGCGGAGAAAAGCGGCACCTTCACCAACACGGAGAGAAGGGTACAAAGAGTTCGTCAGGCCATTGAGCCCCTAGGGCAGGCTAGAGCCGACTGGGAAATTATCTGCGACTTGTCTAAGCGTCTGGGTTATGAAATGAATTATAGTAATGTGGAAGAAATCTTTCAGGAAGTGCGGAAGCTAACGCCTATTTATGCGGGTATTACCTACCCCCGAATTGAGAAAGACGGTATTCAGTGGCCTTGCCCCACAGAAACTCACCCGGGAACCAAATTCCTCCATGCAGGGGTTTTCCCTAGGGGTAAGGGCTTAATGAGTGGCATAGAATATGAAGAAGCGGCGGAATTAACTAATGAGGAATACCCAATTTTAATGACCACGGGCAGAATGTTGTATCAGTATAATGTAAGCACCAGATATTCTGCTAACCTGGATCGGCTGCGCCCCTATGAATTGGCGGAAATAAACCCCAGAGAGGCAGAGGCCTTGGGAGTTAAAGAGGAGGACCAAATCAGGGTGACCTCCCGCCGGGGCTCAATAATTACCAAAGTAACTATTACCGATAAGGTTGCTCCGGGGGTTATGTTTATGACCTTTCATTACTGGGAATCCCCGGTGAACGAACTGACAAACTCGGCCTATGATCCGGTCAGCAACACAGCTGAATATAAGGTGAGTGCGGTTAAAATTGAAAAAGTATAAAAAAAAGCCGGGGCTAAGCCTCGGCTTTTTTGAGGTTGAAAGCGTGGGGATTTGGGGTGTTTCTTTAGGGTATTTCTTTGGGGTCAGTGGAAAGTAGAAAGTAGAAAAAGGCCTTTGTCTAACATGGTCAAGCATTGTCTAATGTGGTCTAATAGTTGTCAAAACCTTTGAATGTACTGCTTTCGATCAAAGGAATGCAATCAAAGGTTTTTTCTACTTTCTACTTTCCACTTTCTACTCAAACACATGCAAGCAATGTTAGACAACGTTAGACCACATTAATCCACACTAGCCACACCCAACCACTACCTCCCACAAGCGGGTAGTTCACACTGATAGACCTGGTAGCGATGTAAAATAGGGTAATTGAGGGTCTTTTCCAACAAACCTCTGACCGTATCATTGTTCGCCATGATTAAAGAAACCTCTGCGGTGGCATAATTATGGCTTTGCAAAAAATCAATAGTTTTGAGAATTAAAATACTGCTTAAGCCCCTTTGCCTGAATTTTGGTTTCAGACCCATCACAGCCACTCTGACCTTTGTGGATTCTTCAGTTAAATAGCGATGGAGATTAGGCTGAATGATGACTAAACCGGCGAATTCCCCGTCTATCACCAGGTAAAACAAAAAATCCGCTATGCCGGAACGTTTATACGAAAACAAAATTTCTTCTGCTTCCTCAAGGGTTAAGGGAACATATCCCCAATTTTGATTCAAACTTTGGTTGTATAGCTGCAAAAGGCCCGGTGCTTCCTTTTTAGGGGAGTATTTGGCAGGGTAGTAAAGGGATACCTCGTGCTTTTTTATTGCAGACATTATCAGAGAACTAAAATGCTTGGGGGGGGCGGCATCTTTTGTCCAAAGGTAGGATAATAGCTCCATTGATTTAGTCAAGCCCGCTTGTTCCAATAATTTTTGGTAATAGGGGGGATTATAATTTAAACTAGGGTGGGGTAGAACATCAAAACCCGCGGTGATAATTCCCACCCTATCATTGGTGCTGGGGGAAATGGGCCCCAACATTTGTTTTTTTCCCCAGCCAAACAATTCTTCCGCCGCCTTTTGAAGCAAAGCCTCTGCTACCATTGGCTCCTCAACGGATTCAAAAAAACCAAAAAAACCTTCTTCCTTCGAGTTATGTTGCTCATCATATAGGGCGGCTATTCTTCCAAGTATTTGCCCCTTTTTCTCCGCTAAAAAAAGTGTTGCTTGATTGTTTGCATGTTTTTTACTGAAGGCTTGCAGCTTTTTCATATCCTCCCGAGTTTGGCTTCTATTATTTAAAGAGTCCAAATAGATGCTGTTTTTAAATTTGGCAAAATTGCTCCAATCCCTAGGGGTTTCCACAGGTCGGACAATTAGAGAACTCACCTTTTACCACCTCTCAACATTAATAATTTTAGCTATCGGGAACCACCGGCCTCCTGCCAGTGAACACCGGAGGGTGTCCTTCCCTACTAAAGCCTATGTTGAAAAGAAAGATTTCTTGCAAAAAATTTTTGAAAGTATGAAATTTTGCAGGAAATGAAATATTTTTAACGAAGTTATAACTAGCATTATTAAGAATAATTATCAAAGGAGGATTATTATGAAACTAGCAGGAACAAAAACAGAAGCAAACCTCTGGGAAGCCTTTTCAGGGGAATCCCAAGCCAGAAATAAGTATACCTACTTTGCATCTGTGGCCAAGAAGGAAGGCTATGAGCAAATAGCTGCAATTTTTTTAGAAACTGCAGAGCAAGAAAAAGAGCATGCCAAAAGGGCCTTCAAGTTTTTAAATGGAATTGGTAATACGGCAGAAAATTTAAAAGCTGCGGCAGAAGGGGAAAATTACGAGTGGACGGAAATGTATAAGAACTTTGCCATCGATGCCAGGGAAGAAGGCTTTCAGGAAATCGCCTTTTTCTTTGAAAAAGTGGCCCTGGTAGAAGCCGAACACGAAAAGAGATATTTGAAGCTGTTGCAGAATTTAGAAGAAGGGAAGGCCTTTAAAAAGGATGAACCTGTCCGCTGGTACTGTCGTAATTGCGGGCATATCCACGAAGGGGTGGAGGCATTGAAGGTTTGTCCCGTCTGTGCCCATCCTCAAGCCTACTTTCAAATTCACGCCCAAAATTATTAAAAGAGGCCCTTGGGCCTTTTTTATATTGTAAATAATGGTAAACCCTTTACTTTTGGCGAGAAATGTGGTAAAATTTTAGCCACATAAAAACTATAGGCTGCGCTGAATTCTTATCCAGGGATAAGAAGCGGGGGAACCAGTGTTTTAGGGGTGAATCTCTTGGCGACAAGAGTAGGGTTAGCTTTCTGCCCGAATCCGGCAGCTAACCTCGTAAGCGTAGAAAGTAGGAGCTTACCAAGCCTATTTTAGGTATGCTATTTATAAGACCCTGCTTTCCGGCCAGGGTCTTTGTTTTTTAAAATAAGTAGAAAGGGGGGTCATGTCAATGGCAACCAAAGAGTTTACTGTGGGGGTGACTATTGCCAAGGAACAGCTAAAAGGGAAAAAACCCGTCTTTACCAAGGAAGAAAAAAGGGAAATTTCTATTAAAAGATCCTTGGAGCTGGGAAGTCGAATTAAGGATTACCTTGAGGCCAGACCTAATATTCCCAGCGGCAGGGAACTGGGGGAACGAATTGCCGCACAAAGGGCAAGGATACTGCACTATCTGGGGGGAACCGATGAAGACTGGCGGGATTATAAGTGGCAAATGCGCAATAGGATTAACAAGACAGAGATTTTGCAGCAGATAATTGAGCTGACGGACCGGGAAGTTGAAGAGGTTAACCAGGTGGGAAAATATTTTCGCTGGGCCATTTCTCCCTACTTTCTCAGTTTGATTGAGCCGGGGAATCCCAAGGATCCCATTCGCTTGCAGTCTATTCCCCAAAGGGCGGAAATGGTTCCCGGTTCCGGGGAGGAGGATCCCATGGGAGAGGAGTTTACTAATCCGGCCCCCAGGATTACCAGGCGTTATCCGGATCGGCTTATTATCAATGTGACTAATGCCTGTGCCATGTACTGCAGGCATTGCCAAAGACGCCGAAATATCGGGGAAACAGATCATCATAGCGGGGTAGGTGATCTAAGGGAAGCTATAAATTATATCAAGGAGCATCAGGAAATCAGGGATGTATTGCTAACCGGCGGGGACGCTTTAATGCTCTCTGATGAAAAACTGGACTGGCTTTTAAGTGAACTGGATAAAATTCCTCACGTGGAAATTAAAAGGTTGGGCACCAGAGTTCCGGTAACTTTGCCCCAAAGAATTACTCCCAGGCTGTGCCAAGTTTTAGAACAGCATCCTCCTATTTACCTTAACACCCAATATAATCACCCTCAGGAAGTAACTGAGGAAGGTGTGGAGGCCTTAAACCGTTTAATCAAGGCCGGGGTAGTGCTGGGTAATCAAGCAGTCTTACTAAAGGGAATTAATAACGACAAGCATATAATGAAAAAGCTTAACCATGAGCTTTTAAAGGCCAGAGTCAGACCATATTATATTTTTCATGCGAAGGAAGTAGTGGGTACGCAGCATTTTGTTACCTCCATTGATGACGGGCTGGAAATTATGGAACATTTGAGGGGCTATACCTCCGGGTTGGCTGTTCCCTCATATATTATCAACGCCCCCCATGGCTATGGCAAAACACCTATGCTACCGGAATATCTTGTTTCTAGCGGTAAAGATAAAATTTTCATCAGGACCTGGGAAAAAAGAATTTTTGAATACCCTAATAAGCATTAAAAAAACCCCTGTTGGGGTTTTTTTAATGCTTATTTTTCTATAATGGATTCAGTGGGGCAGGAATCCATTGCTTCCCGAACTAATTCTTCTTGATCGGCTGGAATTTCGCCTTCAATCGCTTCAGTTAGTCCATCATCATCCTCATGGAATACATCCGGAGCAATATCAATGCATACACCACAAGAGATACAAGTATCCTGATCAACATAAACTTTCATACCTGTTCACCTCCTTGATAGGAAGGGCAAAGTCCCCTCACTCTCTATTGTTGGCAAAAAAACCTGAAACAACAATTTTTTATACCGGGGAGTTTTACCACATTAGAATAAATCCGGTTCTAAGAGTAAAAAGCAAAAGCATAGGCTGCCTTCCTAATTTTTGTTAAATTGAAAAAGAGAGTTTATTAACAATCTCTATTTTAGCCCTAAGATCTTAAATATACAATAGCTTTGTTGTAAAGATTATTATATTTTGTAAATAATTTTAAGCAGAATCTAAGGGAGTTTGAAAAACCCCCACAACCGGCAAAAAAATAAACCCCGATAGGGGTTAGCTAAAACTAGCAGTAAGCAGAAGGATAAACAAAAAAACAGTTCCGAACAATAGCCAGGCAAGTATAAAGGCAGAGGATTCCTCGTTTTGATTTTCCGGCAGCCAGTAAGTTTGCAGTAATGGGGTTTCGTTATTTTGAGCCATTTCTTTCCCCTCCTTATAGTTATTCCGCAATGATAAACTATTTCTCCATAAATTTTACTTATCCTGCTTGTAAATAAATCTTTAGTTGTAGATTTTATAGGGGTCGAATCCCTTTAGCCGCAAAGCGTTGGAAACTACCGAAACAGAACTTAAGGCCATTGCGGCCCCTGCCAAAATGGGTGATAAAAAACCCAAAGCGGCCAAAGGTATACCTAGGGTGTTATAAATAAAGGCCCAAAAAAGATTTTGCTTGACATTGCGCATGGTTGCTCGGCTTAGAGCAATACTGGCAGCCACCCCCCTTAAATCTCCTCTCATCAGGGTAATATCCGCGGCCTCCATGGCTACATCAGTGCCCGTGCCGATGGCAATGCCTATATCCGCTGCAACTAAGGCAGGCGCATCGTTAATGCCGTCACCAACCATTGCTACTACCTTTCCGGCTGCCTTTAGCTTCTCGACCTCAGCTGCCTTATGCTGGGGTAAAACCTCCGCTAAAACCTGACTGATGCCCACTTGCCCCCCGATTGCTTCCGCTGTTTTTTGATTGTCGCCGGTGATCATATAGACCTCGATGCCCATTTCCTGCAGCTTAGCAATTCCTTCCGGGGAAGTGTCTTTAATGCCGTCCGCCACAGCCAGAACCCCCACAAGTTGGTGATCAATGGCTAGTAGCATGGCGGTTTTGCCTTCTTCTTCCAAGCGTTCCTTAAAAGAATTTCCGGCGGCAAAAGAAACGCCCTTTTGCTCCAGTAGCTTCCAATTGCCCAGCAGGACTTCCTTTCCTCCATAGAAAGCTTCTACCCCAAAGCCAGGCAGAGCTTGGAAGTTCTTTACATCACCCAGTTCTAAATTTTCCCTCCGGGCTCTCTTAACGATTGCTTGGGCCAAGGGATGCTCCGAGGGTTTCTCCACCATGGCCGCCAGTTTAAGCAGTTCTAAAGGTTCCAGCTCCCGTACAGGTAAAATATCCGTTACCTCCGGTTCACCCTTGGTGATGGTTCCCGTTTTATCTAACAGTACGCTATTAATACTGTGGGCCTTTTCTAGATGTTCTCCTCCTTTGATCAGGATTCCCTTTTTAGCTCCCTGACCCGTGCCTACCATGATGGAGGTAGGAGTAGCCAAACCCAAGGCACAGGGACAGGCTATTACTAAAACAGCCACCATGTTTCGGACTGCTGTTGCGGTGTTCCCCGGTTCCCCCCAAAAAAACCAGCCCAAAAAGGTAATGGCAGCCACTCCTAACACGGCCGGAACGAAATAGGCGGAAATCAGGTCTGCCATTCTTTGGATGGGGGCTTTAGAGCCTTGTGCTTCTTCCACGATGCGGATAATTTGATTTAAAGTGGTGTCCTTGCCTACTTTTGTAGCCTGATATTTAAAGGCACCGAATTTATTGATAGTGGCACCGACAACCGGATCACCGACAGTTTTCTCCACGGGAATGCTCTCCCCTGTCAGCATTGCTTCATCAATGGTTGTATTGCCCTCGGTGATTGTGCCGTCAACAGGCAGTTTTTCCCCGGGCTTAACAATAATAATATCCCCTACCAAAACATCATCAATGGAAATGATTTCTTCCTTGCCGTTTCTTTCAACCAAAGCAGTGTTGGCCCTCAGTCCCATTAAGGATTTGATAGCCTCGGATGTTTTCCCCTTGGCATTGGCTTCCAGCATTTTGCCCAAAAGGACTAGGGTAATTACAACCGCTGAGGCTTCGTAGTAAAGTGCTCCCGTGGTAACAAAGGTGTGGTATAAGCTGTAACCATAGGCCGCGGTAGTGCCCAAAGCTACCAAAACATCCATATTGGCACTTTTAGCCTTGAGGGCATGGTAGGAGCCTTTATAGAATTGTCGCCCACCCACTATTTGCACGGGAGTCGCCAGTAAAAACTGCAAATAGGGATTCATTAAAAAATGGCTCCAGGCAAAACCTAACATCTCAAAAATCATGCCCAGCAAAAGGGGTGAGGCGAAGACGGCAGATAAAAGAAAGACATTTTTCTGTCTTTTGCTTGCCAGCTCCTGCTCTAAAGCGTTTTGGTCCCGGGTGCTGTCACTATCTTCTTCCGCCTCATAGCCTGCCTCGGTGATTGCCTTAATCAGGTCTTTAACGCTTAACTGCAGGGGGTTATATTGAATAGTGGCTTTTTCCGTTGTCAAGTTGACTGCCGCCTTATAAATCCCCGCTGTAGAGTTGAGCTTTCTTTCCACTCTGGCGGAGCAAGCGGCGCAGGTCATGCCTTTCACTTTCAGTTCTGTTTTATCCAAAGAAACCCGGTAGCCGATGTCTTCAATGGCTTCAATTAAATCTTGTTCGCTGATTGCTGCCGGCTCAAAGCGAATATGGGCCTTTTCCGTTGCCAAGTTCAGATTGGCATCCAAAACACCGGGCAGCTTCTTCAAACCCTGTTCCACTCTGGCTGAACAGGCGGCACAGGTCATATCTAAAACTTTCAAATTAGTTTCCATCTTTTTTTGTTGTTCCATGGGCCCACCTCCTATGGGTAGTAAGAATAATTTTTTCCATCGTAAGACTAATGCTTAAAAAAGTCAAGTTCGGGATAAAAATAGAAACCGCCTATCATAGGCGGTTTCTATTTAAAAGGGAACCGGAGGCCGGCAGTCCATGCTCCCTGTATGTTTAGGCTTACCCATACAGTCAAAAAATAAACCGGTAAAAATTTACTGAGCGGGCTTTTCCCTGCATATGCTAGTAAAAGACTTAAAGCTTTTGGGGGAGGAGACCTTTGTTGGGTGATTGCCACTGCTAGACCACTGCTTGACCATCGCTTGGCAATCGGCTTGACCACGTTAGACCACATTAGACAATGTTAGACAACGTTAACCCATTGCTAGACCACTACTAAACCACCACTAAACCCACTGTCAATACAAAAGGATGTGATTTCATGGCCGCTACCGCTATTTTGCTAGGAATCATGCTAATAGGAATGTTGGGCAGGTCAAATATTGTTGCCATGGCGGCGGGGATTTTACTGATCATTAAATTCGCCAGGCTGGAGCATTACTTACCCATAATCGAAAGAAGGGGTTTGGAAATCGGTCTGCTTTTTTTAATGCTTTCCGTGTTGACCCCTTTTGCCACGGGTAAAATCCAAAGCAAAGAAATTTTTAAGAGTTTTATCAGCTTTTCAGGTATAATTGCTATTATAAGCGGTGCATTAGCAACCCATATGAACGGCAGAGGGCTGGACCTTTTGCAATTCGAACCCACCTTGATGGTGGGCATTGTGGTAGGGTCCCTGACCGGAATTATTTTTTTCGGGGGGATTCCTGTTGGCCCCTTAATGGCCGGAGGCATCGCCGCTCTGTTGCTATCTTTATGGCGCTGTTTACCCTTTTAAAAGAGGTATTAGCGGCAAAAGGGAGAAAATAGATTTAACTGTAAAAAGGAAGTAGAGTGCCTTATGAATTACTTTGATTTAATTTTGCTTATAATTATTTTAATTACTCTTTGGGTAAGTTATATCAGGGGAGCAATTGCTTTGATAGCCGGTGTTATCGGCAAGCTTTTAATTTTTCTGGGGGCCTGGTATTTTGCTGCTCCCTTTGCCAATTGGGCAGGACCGAGTCTGGGTGCTTTGCCCTGGCTGGCAGAAAAACTGGAAGGTTCCCTGCCGGTCGCTAATTTGCTGTCAGAAGCGGAGATGGGCAGAATCACTGCTCAAAAACTACCTGAACTATTGGACAAGTTGAGTCTGCCGCCCATTATCAAATTTAAGCTAATGGAAGCTGTACCCGAGTTGGCGGCCAGCGGTTCCGCTTCCGTGGTGGCTGTCGCCCAAGAAATGGCCCATCAAGTGGCCTTAATGATTTTAACCGCCTTGGCCTTCATTGCCCTGCTGTTTGTAGGAGGAATTCTGCTGCGGCTGGTGGTGAGGATTTTTGATTTATTACTGGGGGGGACATTTATCGGTCTTTTTAATCGGTTGCTAGGGATGGTCCTGGGTTTTTTTACGGTGTCGGCATTACTTATTCTTATTATTGGCTTAACAGCCCCTTGGCTGTTAACTTCACCGACGGAAGGAAAAGAAGCCTTAGTTTTTGTCTTGAAAAACTCCTATTTTTATCCCCGTTTGCTGGAGCTTTATGGGGTTTTGGTGGGCAGCTTGATTGCCGGAATCTAGTCAGTTCCGGCAATTAACAAATAAATAATTGCGAAATAAAGGGAGGAGTAGTAAAATGGAAAAAGATAAATCCCCCGGGCAAATTCTGGAAGAAAAACTAATATATAAAAAAAAGACCCTTTGGGAAAAGTTTGGTACTGAAGAAAAAGAGCAGACAGCGGATTTTGGAGAAAAATATAAGGATTTTTTGTCTCGGGCCAAAACGGAAAGGCTGGCGGTCGAAATATTATTAGAGGAGGCCCGACAGGCAGGGTTTAGGGATTTAAGGCTTCTGACCGATATTAACCCCGGTCAAGCCTTCTATGTGCTTCATCGGGAAAAGGTTTTGCTTTTGGGAGTGATGGGGAAAAAGCCCCTTCGGGAAGGGCTTCGTTTAGTAGGAGCTCATCTGGATTCTCCCCGCTTGGATGTTAAACCGCAGCCCCTTTACGAATCCCGGGGGCTGGCTTTATTCAAAACACATTATTACGGCGGCATCAAAAAGTATCAGTGGCCCGCTATACCCTTGGCCCTCCACGGAGTAGTGATTAAAGGGAACGGGGAAAAAATTAAATTAGCCATCGGGGAGGATGAGGCCCAGCCGGTGTTTACTGTAACCGATTTGCTGCCCCACTTGGCTAAAACCCAATTGCAAAAAAAAATGCATGAGGCCATAGGCGGCGAGGATCTCAATGTGTTAACCGGAAGCCTGCCCTATGATGATGAGCAGGTGCAGGATAAAATTAAGCTGGCGGTCCTCAATCATTTACACCGGCAATACGGTTTGGTGGAGGAGGATCTGATCAGCGCGGAACTTACCTTAGTGCCTGCCGGTCCGGCAAGGGACGTTGGTTTTGATGAGAGCCTGGTAGGCGGTTACGGACAAGATGACAGAGGGGCTTCCTATGCCGCTTTTAAGGCCATTCGGGAATTAAAGGACCCTTTGCATACAGCAGTTGCCTATTTTGTTGATAAAGAGGAAATAGGCAGTACAGGTAATACGGGAGCCCAGTCCCGCTTTTTAGAAGATGCAATAGCCTGGTTGGCTACCTTAGCCGCTGAAAAAATTCCCCGGGGTCTTTGGCAAATCTTTGATCGAACCACAGCCTTATCTGCGGATGCCGTGGCCGCTGAAGATCCCAGTTGGGCGGGTGTCTTAGATAAATACAATGCACCCCTTTTGGGTCATGGGGTGGTAATTATAAAGTACACAGGCCACGGGGGTAAGTATGACACCAGTGATGCCCATGCTGAAACAGTGGCCGAAATAAGAAATCTATTTAATGAAAATCAGATAATTTGGCAAACCGGTGAGTTAGGCAAGGTGGATCAAGGTGGCGGAGGCACCATTGCCCAATACTTGGCAAGGACTGGGATGGATGTTTTAGATTGTGGCCCTTCTCTGTTAAGCGTTCATTCCCCCTTTGAAATTGCCAGTAAAGCCGATTTATATATGTGCTACAAAGCCTATAAGGTTTTTTTAAGCAGCTAGGAGGTATGCAAAAATGGAATGTCGTTTGACTAAGTATGCAAAAGCTGCCGGGTGAGCAGCTAAATTGGGTCCGGGGACCCTTAGAGAAGTATTAAAGGATTTGGAAACTATTACAGATCCCCGTCTGTTGGTTAGCGGTTCCACTATGGACGATGCCGGAGTTTATCAGTTGACAGAGGAGCTGGCCTTGGTGCAAACCGTAGATTTTTTTACCCCCATAGTGGACGACCCCTATCTTTTTGGGCAGATTGCCGCTACCAATGCTTTAAGCGATGTTTATGCCATGGGGGGGAAACCCCTAACTGCCCTAAACATCGCCGGTTTTCCCGTTAACACGATGGATTTGGGCGTTTTGACCGCTATTTTAAAGGGCGGAGGCG
>JBBAFB010000033.1:0-17487 GCA_041655595.1 Bacillota bacterium | reverse complement strand
ATCTGCTTTCACCTTGTATGTAATCCATAATTATCACCTTTTTCGATAGTTTATATCTAGATTCTATCATATTTGGCTAAATTATGGAATCCCTTTAGGGAGTTTTCACACAGTCTGACGTCCCCTTGCCATTTCTGTTAAATTGGTTGTAGTACTAGCAAAATACTAAAAAACAAAGTATACTAGTATAGAGGTGTTTTTTTGGAGAAATAATAATAAATTTGAAGGATTTTGAGGTGGTCATCCAGTAATGTCAGTAATTTTAAAAGGAATGATTGTTGGAATGATTGTTGTCTTTCCAATTGGGCCCCTGGGGATTATTACGACCCAACGAGCAATTAACTTCGGTTGGAAAAGGGGCTTTTTTTCAGGTGTTGGTGCGGCTGTTTCCGACATGTTTTATTCTACGGGGGCGGTATTTGGATTAAGCTATATTCACGATTTTATTAATTCTCACCGAACGCTGATCAATAAATTAATAGGCCTGGTATTCCTGATTATTGGGGTCAGTATCCTTGTAAATGCGATCAAAAACAGGCATGCCAACGAATACAGAGAAAACAGTAATCTTCACCCCGCCCTTTCCCATTTTTTATTGGGCTTTTCTAATCCTTTTACTTTGCTGATTTTTTTATTTATTTTTAGCAAATGGGATTTTGGTTTTGACACCGCAAGCCTATTTGCGAATTTCACTATGGTTTTATCTATCTTTGGCGGTGCAGTTTTATTTTGGTTTGTTGCCACTAATCTTCTGAGCAAGCTGCGTGATCATATAAATATTATAAGGCTCTACCAATTCAACCAAGTAATCGGCTCTATAATTGCATCCTTCGGCCTTTTTTACCTCCTAAAAGGGTTTTTAGGGTTGTAAATTTGTACTTATTTAGTTGATTTTTCAAAGAAATGGGGGAAAACATGAGAAGCTTTATCATCTCTCCGGAAGGCTTGCCTTATATTTTTATTGGCATGGTTATCACGGGCCTGACGGCCCTCGTCTCTCCCCTTTGGTCTTTGGGTCCCTTGGTGCTCACCCTGTTCACCATTTGTTTTTTTAGGAACCCCCAAAGAAAAGTTGAAATTAATGACAATAATATTCTATCGCCGGCCGATGGTAAGGTGTTGAGTATAGAAAAGCTAAATTATGATGATATTTTAAAATGCCAAGCCTATAAAATATCAATCTTTTTATCAATTTTTAATGTTCACGTAAATCGGGTTCCCATTTCAGGGACCGTGTTCTATAAAAAGTATGTACCGGGCAAATTTTTTCCTGCATTTAAAAGCCATGCCTCTGCATATAATGAAAGAAACATTATCGGTATCAACTATGGAAACTTAAACCTATTGGTGATACAAATCACAGGTTTTATCGCCAGAAGAATCGTAGATTGGATAAAAGTTGGTGAATATCTACCCCAGGGAAATACTTTTGGCCTGATTAAATTTGGTTCCTGCACCGAAATAGTCATACCTGCTAATCAGATCAGCATAAATGTAACTGTGGGAGATAAGGTAAAGGGTGGAAAAACTATAATCGGGGTGATCACCAATGAAACAAGCGGTTAATGATTATGATACAATCGTTAAGTATAAGTACAACTATGCAAACGTAATAACACTATTAAATTTAACCATGGGCTGCTTTTCGCTTTTCTTTGTACTGGAGAGCAAACCCTTTTTGGCAGCATCCTTTATCATTATAGCTGCCTTGCTGGATAGATTTGATGGTACTTTGGCAAGAAAATCGGGAATGGTTACTGATCTTGGCAAGGAACTTGATTCTCTGTCAGATTTGGTTTCCTTTGGGGTAGCTCCTGCCATGCTTTTATGGTTTCTGGCGCTGAATAATATTTTTATTTACGGAAAAATTATCGCTGTCATCTATATTCTGGCAGGGGCCTTTAGGTTGGCAAGGTTTAATGTTACTGAATTTAAAGGCTTTTATATTGGCGTTCCGATAACAATAGCAGGCGGTTTGTTGGCCATTGCAGCAATCATTACCATTAAACAAAATACAAGCCCCTACCTCCTTGCCGGCTTTTCTTTGTTTTTATCCTATGCTATGGTAAGCAGTAAAATAAAACTTGCAAAAAAGTAGCTACTTGGGCTTTCCCGGGTAGCTTTTTTTATCCCAGTGCAACATCTAACATCATCATAATTACAAAGCCCACTAAAAAACCGATAGTGGTAATATCTGTATGGCTTTTAGTTTCCCCCTGCCTACCCTCCGGAATTAATTCCTCCACAACTACATAAATCATGGCCCCGGCCGCAAAGGATAAAGCGTGGGGTAAAACCGGACGCATGGACATGACCGCAACGGCTCCAATAACTCCAAAAATCGGCTCCACAATTCCGGAGGCCTGACCAAGCAAAAATGATTTCATTCGGCTCAATCCTTCCCTTCTAAGAGGGATGGAAACAGCAGCCCCTTCGGGAAAATTTTGCAAACCGATACCGATGGCCAAGGCAACCGCACCGGCTAGAGAAGCTGAAGGCAAGCCGTAGGCAACAGCGCCAAAGGCTACACCCACAGCTAATCCCTCGGGAATATTATGGATAGTAATGGCCAACACTAAAAGAATACTTCTTTGCCAGCCGGTTTTTACCCCTTCGGCTTGTGAGGTGTCAAGACCCGCGTGAAGGTGAGGTAACAGCTTATCTACTATGTGCAGAAACATACCCCCCGCCATAAAGCCGATGGCCGCTGTTAGCCAGCCTAATTGCCCCAAATCTTCGGCCATTTCAATTCCGGGTGCTAACAAAGACCAAAAGCTGGCTGCTGTCATCACTCCGGCCGCAAACCCCAGCATACCGTTTAAAACCATTTTGTTGATTTTTTTAAAGAAAAAAACCAATGAAGCTCCTAAAGCCGTCACGGCCCAAGTAAACATGGTACCCATAAAAGCTTGGGTAACCGGAGTAAACTCAGCAAGCCATTGCAGCATTTTTAATATCCCCCCAAAAAGCAATCAGGAAATAGCAGTTTCCCTCATTAATTCCCCTGTTTACATGTGTTTTAGCATATCATAGGTATTTCCGAAAATCCAGAACTTCCCCCACTATATTCTAGCCGCTGCTAGTTCTTTTTTGTTTTGTAATCACAACTGTCAACAGCAATATACCAATGGCAAAGCCGATAACAATCAACATATTCCCAAAAATCGGCTTTAAATCATGAGGCTGGTAAACCAATTCAGCTATTAGATTATTTGTTTTTACATACCAATAAGTCGGTGTAAAACCGGCGATAGTTAAAACTGTCTTTCCCAGCAACGCTTGGGGAACAAAGACACCACTAATAAAGCTGCTACCCAAGGCAATAACATTAGCAACCGCATTTGCAGCATTTAGACTTTTGATAACATTAGCAATTAAAAAACTTAAACTCAAAATAGCTAGGGTGAAAATAAAGGAATTTAAAAGAAACAGCAAGCCCTTTCCGCTGAACATGTAGCTGCCATACATTATAATACTGGCCAAAATCATCACCAACCAAGCTGCCAACCCGTAACTTAAGTTACCCAAAATCAACTGAAGGTTTAGGTCCCGTAGCTTCACCGGGGAACATAGGGTTCTTCGCTTTAAATCTAGATTATTAAATACCACCATAACCGCACCCACTCCTAGGGTAAGAGTGGCAATCAATGAGTAAGCCAGATAATTATAATAATAGGCGCATTTTTCACTTTTGGTGGTTTCTGTTTTACCGGTAAGAGCTTCCAGTCTAACAGTTGTTTTTTGAGCCAAATCTTCCTCCGCCCGGGCTAAAAGCTCCTCTATAGTCAGGTTAGCGGTGTAGCTTAAGTAAATCCGAACCGTATTTAAATACTTATTAATCAAGCTGTTTAAATATAATTCACTCGTAGAGCCGGGAGCAGCGGCTTTTGTCAGTTCCGTTTCACTGCCCGCTAAAAACGAGGCGGTAAAACCTTTGGGTATTTTAAGTATGTATTCCACCTCTTTAAAAAATAAGGCATCCTGAAGCTGTTTGCTTTCATCGGGAATGAACACAAAGTTGGCGTTTTGCCCGAGATAACCTTCCAAACCTGCTGCCAGCAAGGAATCCCCGTCGTTATTTATAAAAACCATGTTAACTTTAGTCTCGGTAAAATCTTCTTCCAATGGGTTGGTATTGACATTGCTCAAAAATATGGCAAAAAACAAAAAGACTACTACATAAATCATCAGCATGGGCAGGTTTTTTTTAATTACTTTAAATAAGGCCTTATAAACTTGCATAAGTACGCCTCCTCAAAACCAAGTAAACAACTGAGCTGAAAAAAATACAAAAGGCGCACAGGAGGCCGATATTCAGATAATATTGTCCGTAGCTGTCATAAAAGTACAGAGCATAAAAGCTATCTGTAATTAGGTTTAAGGGATTCAAATAACCCAGTAGGGGAACCCTGGAACTGATAATATATTTGATTTTATCGTACATCATGCCAGATAAAAAGCACATAGTCATAGTTAAACTGATAATGATGCCAATTTTAAGACCTTCCCCCGTTTTAACAACTGCGGCAATAAAGGCTCCAAATGTTACACCGGTAACGGTCCCCACAATAGAAGTTAACATAATAAAGCCAAACTGATTTCCAAAATTAATTTTTAAAACAAATATTAGATACGCCAATAAAATTAATATTTCCACTAACAAAACCGTTATAGCGGCAAACATGGAGGCAGTGAATAACCTTAGCTTATGTATCGGTGCCACATTTACTCTGGCCCCTTCCGGGGACAAATCAGCCTGTAGGGCAACAATTTCTTTCAGCCCAAAAAAGCCACCGTATAAGCAAGCCATAGCAATTAAGGCGTAAAACGGAATTACCATTGCGTCCGGTTGGCCCCTTCCCATAGGGGTTTCTTGCAAGTAGTCAACCCTCTCAAAGACGTTTGCCAAAAGCCCCTGTTGAAGAGCAGCGGGGTTTTCTTTGATTATAGCCGTGATGGTGGATGAAAGCTGTTGGTAATCATCCAAGAAGCTTTTAATGATGGTTTGGTTAAGACCGGACTGTTTAACCACCAACTCCGGACCGCCATCAAAATGAATATAGCCTTCAACTTTATTTTCTGCCAGCAGTTTTGCCGCTTCTGCTTTGGATGTGTAAGTTACCACAAATAAACTATTTTCATTTGTGTTCCCCTTTTCAGCGGAAACAGCCTGAATGGCGGTTACAAAACTAGTGTTTTCCCTAAATTCTTCGTTATCAATGATACCAATTTTAATCTCAGAAAAGCTGTCGGCATTAAACAGGTTAGCAAAAGCCAGGTTAAAAAATGTGGCCAACAGGATGGGGAATAAAAAAGTCCAAAAAATCATTTCTCTATCCCTCGTAATACACTTGAGCCTAAAAAAGTAGTTATGGAGTAAGATGATTTTTCCCCCCTAATCTCTTAGTTCCCTGCCGGTAATCTCTAAAAACACATCATTTAAGGTAGGCGGCTCGGAGTAAATCCTTCCGGCTGCAATACCTGTAGATTTTAAATAGTCAATTAAAGCAACTAAATTATTTTTGCCCTTCTGTGATTTTACCACCAATAAGTTTTCTTTGTATTCTACAGAAGCGATACCCGGCAATCCCTTCACCTTTTCTAAAACACTGTCATCAACATCCAGAATTTCCACTGTCAGCTTTTCGCCGGAGCTGATCATATTTTTCAGTTCTTCCTTTGTTCCCATGGCAATAATCCTTCCCTTGTCCATGATGGCAATTCTGGTGCAGATTTGCTCCACCTCCTCCATATAATGAGAGGTGTAAAGAATGGTTGTACCTCCTTGGTTAAGCTTTTGTATCCCTTCTAAAATTTTGTTTCTGCTTTGAGGATCTACCGCTACTGTCGGTTCGTCAAGTATAAGTAGTTTGGGCTTATGAGCAATACCACAGGCAATATTTAAACGTCGCAACAAACCTCCGCTAAGTTTTTTGGGGTAGAACTTCTGAAAATCCTTTAACCCGACAAAGGCAAGGGCTTCCTCTACCAAATCTTTTCTTAGTCTTTTATCCGCAACATATAAACCACAAAAGTAATCTATATTTTCATACACCGTCAGTTCTTGAAAAACAGCTACATTTTGCATCACAACTCCAATATCCCTTTTAAGTTCGTAGGCATCCGGGGACATCGGCTTGCCAAAAACCTCAATTAAGCCCTGTTCGTATTTCAACAAGGCCAGCATGCAATTAATAGCGGTGGTCTTGCCCGAACCGTTCGGACCCAAAAGACCGAAAATCTCTCCTTCCATAACCTCTAAACCAAAATGATCAAGGGCCCTTAGCTCACCATAGCTTTTAACCAGATCCTCAACCTTAATTAACATCTCGCACCCCTCTCCGACGGAATCAATTGCCCTTTGAATCAGCTTTGCTACCTGGCATTTTGTTAATAGTTACCTTGAAAACCGGCCCGGCATAGTAGCTAATAGTGAAAACTTTCTCCTAACCAAATTGTAGCATAACCAGACAATAATTAGAAGATCTTAAGGGGCCGACTATAAAAAAGATGCACTAGTAGCCGTAACCACTGCATCTCTTTGCAACAGCAACCGCCCCACTGCATCCCCTTGCATCTTATAGATGTATAACTTTGTCGCTTTCGTGCATGGCCGCTATTATCTCCGGCATGCCGGAGATTTGGCCGATAGTTATGCTGTCTGTAATACCATAATAGTCTAAACAGGTAATACAGGCCAGCAATTCTACATGGTATTCATCCTGCAAAATCTTCAAAGCATTGAAGGCGGAGAACTCCGGCAACAATAGCTTTACCCCCCGTTCTACAAAGAGTATGTGGGCAGGCTTTTCAGCGGCAGTCAGTAAATTCATAAAAAAACTATGCATTAAGCGCTGGCCTAACTGAGGGTCCTGATTGCCGATTTTATCCGATGAAATTAAATAGGCAGTAGACACAGATAACTCCCTTCCATCCGTACAATATTTTCAGTTATTAATTTAGGGTACGTCTCAGAAACTCCCGGGTGCGTTCTTGCTTGGGATTATTAAAAATCTGTTCCGGGGGACCTTCCTCTGCAATGACACCCTTATCCATGAAGACCACTCGATTAGCCACCTCTTTAGCAAAACCCATTTCATGGGTCACTACCAGCATGGTCAGACCTAGGCTGGTCAATTCCTTCATAACCCTTAAGACCTCCCCCACCATCTCTGGATCCAAGGCTGAGGTTGGTTCGTCAAAGAGCATCACATCCGGCTCCATTGACAAGGCCCTGGCAATAGCCACCCTTTGCTTTTGTCCTCCTGACAACTGTCTTGGTCTGGCATTGATAAATTGTTCCATACCAACCACCCGCAAATACTTCATAGCAATTTTTTCGGCCTCTTCTTTGGAACGTTTTAATAGCTTAATTTGTCCCACCATGCAATTGCTTAAAGCATTATGATTGTTAAAGAGGTTGAACTGCTGAAAAACCATCCCTAATTTTTGTCTGTATTGGTAAACATCATGTTTGTGGTCTAAAATGTTTTCCCCTTTATAAATAATATTTCCACCGGTGGGTTTTTCTAAAAGGTTGATACAACGTAGTAAGGTGGATTTCCCTGAACCGGAGGAGCCGATAATACAAACTACTTCGCCCTTTTCCACTGAAAAGTTAATATCTTTTAAGACTTCATTGTCACCGAAACATTTGTTTAAATGCTGCACTTCTATAATTTTTCCCAACTTTGCTCCTCCTTTCTAATTATTTTGCTGATTAAGCCTTAGCATATCCTCTGCTGTAGCAACCTGCATTTGATTTAAGGTATAGCTTTCCGGGCCATCCATTCTTCTTTCGATATAACGGAGAATCCTAGTAACGGTGAAAGTCATAATAAAGTAAATAACACAGGTGATTAAAAAGGCTTCAAAATACCTAAAGTTATTGCCGGCAATAGATTTAGTCTGGAAGTATAATTCTGTCACAGAAATAACGTTTAGCACCGATGTATCCTTAATGTTAATGACAAACTCATTCCCCGTGGCAGGAAGAATATTGCGAATAGCCTGGGGTAGGACTACATTGATCATGGTTTGAAAATGATTCATACCGATAGCATGAGCCGCTTCAAACTGGCCCTTATCAACAGAAATAATTCCGCCTCTGACAATCTCCGCCATATAGGCCCCGGTGTTAATAGAAACGATAAAAATAGCGGCAAAGAGCCGATTCATATGAATGCCAAAAAGCATGGCCGAACCGTAGAAAATTACCATGGCCTGTACAATCATCGGAGTACCCCGGAAAAACTCTATATAAGAGACTAAAATACCGTTAACAATTTTAAGAAAAATCCTTTTTAAGGTAATCAGTAAGTTACCGCTACCCTTTCCCGGCACAGGGGTTGTCCTGACAACACCTATGCCCAAACCGATAACCCCACCTATAATAGTTCCCGTAATAGAAATCACTAGGGTAATACCGGCTCCCCTTATAAACATGGGCCAATAATCGGTAAGGATCTGGACAAACCATTTTAAGGTCATTACTCTCCCCCTCAGATGTCAAGGAAATTTTTAACAGTTCTTTTTCCCAACAGTATAAAACCGACTCCATTAGTTGGTAGCCGGTTTTATGTGGGTTAGACTTAAATTCTACTCAGCAGCAGGTTGATTTTTAATTGCTTCATCCATTATCTGCAAACGTTCTTCTAAGGAAATACTATTTAAAACCCTGTTGATATCATCCGCAAAATCATTACCCTTTTTCAAGCCAACTGCAATGGCCGTATCATCAGGGTCGGTTACAAAACCGTCTTCAAAGGAAACCATTTTAAAATTCTTATTGGCGGCCTCGGCACTAACTCCTTCTGGTCGCTCGGAAATATATCCATCAATGAAGCCGGATTCCAAGGCAACCCGCATGGCAGAAAAATTATCCATGGCGGTCTCTTTTTTAACGCCTTCAATTTGATCAATTACAGTGTAGTGAAAAGTGTTTAACTGGGCGGTGATTTTTGCACCTTTAAAGTCCCGGATAGATTTAGCATTTTCATACTTACTGCCGCTTTTTACTACCATAACCAAGTCAGACTCATAATAATTATCAGAAAAATCAATGGTCTCCCAACGATCTGCGGTAGGTGACATGCCTGCGATAATTCCGTCAATTTTGTTAGAAAGTAAGGAAGGAACAAGGCCGTCCCACTCAGTTTTAACAATTACCAACTCCCTGCCCAAACCTTCGGCAATCCTTTTGGCAATTTCCACATCATAGCCACCAGCAAATTCCGGACTGCCATCAAGTTTGACAGCTCCGTTAGAGTCGCCGATTTGGGTCCAGTTAAAGGGTGGATAGTCAGCTTCCATACCAACCCTAAACACCTCTTTTTTGACCGGCTCCTGGGGTGTTGCCGGCTCAGCCGGTGCGGCGGGAGCGGCAGGTTCGGCTGGACCGGCTTGTCCCCCTTGATCCGTTGCACCGCAACCCACTACTAAAAACATTCCCAACAACGCAATTGTCATAAGTAACATTAGCTTTTTGTTCACAAATAAACCCTCCCTTTTTATTAAAAGCATAGAAACAAAATAAGACCCGAAGGTTCTCAGGTCTTAAAATCCTCTTACCCAGATACCCCCTTTTCCCCGACGAGATAGCACAACTCAGCAGGCCGGGACGCCTACCAAGACAATTCTGCAATTCTTCACTGCAGAATCAGCAAATAATACCGAGCATACTACTTACTTCGGCGATATTTCCTTCTCCTAATTGTCATTACTGCTCCCGCTCAAACCAGGACTAATAAATATCGCGCCTCTACCTCACCTGAAAAAGTGAGGCTATATATTTGATTAGTTAAAGTCTACATTACTACCTTACATCTGTCAACAGCAATTACGGCTTTGTAATTCCCCCTTTTTTAACCCAGTGAATTTTGCTCCGACAGTCATCGGCGATTACCCTTTTTATGCTTGACTTAAGCCGAATTGAGGAGTACTATAACCACATTGGGTATAGTTACTTCGTATATAGTTGAAAGGAGAAT
The DNA here is from genome assembly GCA_041655595.1 of Bacillota bacterium. Classification (GTDB taxonomy): domain Bacteria; phylum Bacillota; class DULZ01; order DULZ01; family DULZ01; genus JBBAFB01. The sequence continues at coordinate 7,498 of JBBAFB010000033.1, read as the reverse complement.
TATCAGTGACCAAAACACCGGATCCATTTTGCCCGGACAAACACCACCAAAAGGGAAGATTTATAGAGGCCTGCGTTTTATGCCTACTAAGGGAGGAACCTTGCTATGGGTACAGTTTAATGGAAAAACTAAACCTTTTTGGTTTTGACAAAAACTCCGTCAGCATCTCTGTGATCTACAGAAACCTGCACGACATGGAACGAAGGGGTTTAGTCAGTTCTTCCTGGACCGCAAGTGAACAGGGTCCAAAAAAAAGAATCTATGCTATTACCCCCGGAGGGGAAAAAGCCTTGGACAATTGGATCAGCTTATTACAAGATAGAAAGAAAAGGATTATGGCCATTATAGACAAGTATCAAAGTACCCATAAAGCCTAGATTTGGAGGGAGAGTAAATGCAAAATATAATTTTTTATTCTTTATCATTCCTGTTGCTTTTAATTTCTTTTTTAAAGGACAGGAGCAAAACAAAAAAGTCCTTACTGAAGGCTTGGAAATCCTTTGAGAATATCCTGCCCCAAATGCTGGGGATGATTGCTTTTATAGGCATAATCATTGCCTTTCTAAGTCCCGGGGTAATCAGCAGTATCATTGGCAATTCATCAGGATGGTTTGGAGTAGTTACCGCTTCGGTAATCGGCTCCGTAACCTTAATCCCGGCTTTTGTGGCCTTTCCAATGGCGGCAATACTTTTACAAAACGGGGCCGGCTATATGCAGCTCAGTGCTTTTTTATCCACCTTAACAATGGTGGGGATAATTACCCTGCCCTTAGAAGTTAAGTTTTTCGGCAAGAAGTTTGCAGCACTCAGAAATTCCTTAGCCTTTGTCTTTGCCTTTTTAGTAGCATTTGTAATCGGAAAGGTGGTCGGATAAAATGGACTTAATTAAAAAATATTCAATCTTTCTGATCGCGGTCTTTATCATCATTTTGGCGTTTTTATGGGACAAGGAGCTGGGTTCAAATGCTATTGAAACAGTAAAATTCAGCACCGTTGAAATGTTATTGGTGCTGCCTCCTGTTTTTATACTTTTGGGCCTTTTGGATGTTTGGGTTCCTAGAGATACTATGGTAAAATATATGGGAGAAAACTCCGGCTTTAAGGGTGCACTGCTGGCTTTTATAATCGGCTCCTCTGCCGCAGGCCCTTTATATGTAGTCTTTCCCATTGCAGCGGCCTTTATGAAAAAGGATGTCAGGTTTTATAATATTTTGATCCTGATCGGGGCTTGGTCTACCACAAAAATACCCATGCTGCTGTTTGAATTTTCAGCCCTAGGCGGCCAATTTATGTTTACCAGATTATTAATGAACATACCCATTGTTATTATTATGGCCTTGGTAATGGACAAAGCCTTTAAGCAAAATCAAGTTGAGGCAATTTATAATTTAGCCAAAAGTAACTAAGCTAAAACTACAATTGATAGGAGGAAGCCATGAAAAAGTTATTTAAACTGCTGGTCTTTTTATTTCTTTTGAGTTTTATGTTGACAGCAAACACCCCGACCTTATATTCGGCAGAAAATGACAAATCAATTACAATTCTTTTTACCCATGACCTCCACGACCATTTTTACCCCTTCGATATACAACAGGGAGGGCAAATAACATCTGTGGGGGGCTTTGCCAGGTTGGCCACCGCAATTAAAGGAGAACGGGCAAAAGACCCCAACTTACTCCTGGTTGATGCCGGCGATTTTTCCATGGGCTCTCTCTTTCAAACAATTTTTGCCCAAGAGGCGCCCCAATTACGAATATTGGGGCAACTGGGCTATGTGGCAACCACCTTTGGCAACCACGAATTTGATTTCCGCCCCGGTGGGCTGGCCCAAAGCCTAATAGCAGCCAAAAATAGCGGGGATCCACTACCTCAAATTCTATCGGCAAACTTATCCTTTCCAACCGATAGCGATAGCGAATTAAATCTCCTAAAAGCTGCTATGGATGATTATGGAGTTAAAGACTATTCAGTTACTACCCTAAATGACATAAAAATTGGTATCTTCGGCCTAACGGGTAAGGATGCTGCCGATGATGCACCCATGGCAGGGGTGGAATTTTCAGATATAGTTGAAAGCGCCAAAAGGACCGCCGATATTCTAAGGAATGAGGAACAGGTGGAATTAATCCTTTGCCTATCCCACTCGGGTACATCGGTCAAAAAAGCAACTTCCGAAGATGAAATTTTGGCACAAAAGGTTCCGGAGATTGATGTTATCATCAGCGGACATACCCACACCGTTCTTGAACAGCCAATTGTTATCGGGAACACTGTCATTGGCTCTACCGGAGAATACGGGCAAAACCTGGGGGTTATGAAGCTATTGCAAAATGAAAAGGGAAGGTGGGACCTTGATAGTTACAATTTACTACCGATAAATAACAAACTAAAGGAAGATCCGGAAATTGCTAAAACCATCGAAGGCTACAAACGGCTTGTAGAAAAAGAATACTTATCCCAATTTAATTTGGAATACGAAGAAGTACTGGCCTACTCGCCCTTCAATTTTACCCCCGCCGCTTTTTTGGGAAAGGAACTCAGGGAGGATACCTTAGGAAATTTAATAGGGGATGCCTACCTATATGCCATTCAAGAAGCCGAAGGTGAAAATTATGAGACTGTCCACGTAGCTGTAGCCCCCTACGGCACCATTCGGGGCTCTTTTGTGACGGGCAATATAACCGCTTCCGATGCTTTTAATGTCAGCTCCTTGGGTATCGGACCGGACAAAATACCCGGCTACCCCCTTTTAACAGTCTATCTAACCGGCAAAGAATTGAAAACTATTGCAGAGGTGGATGCCTCTGTTTCACCCATTATGAATGCGGCCCAACTGTATGTGGCAGGCCTTAGTTATACCTTTAATCCACATCGCTTGATTTTTAATAAAGTAACAGCTGTAAAATTGCAAAACTTTGACGGATCTCAAGGGGAGATAGATGATGAAAAGCTTTATCGAGTAGCCGCCGGCCTATTTTCTTCTCAAATGCTATCGGTGGTGGGCGACAAATCCTTTGGTTTGCTGTCTATTATTCCGAAGGATAGGGAGGGCAAGCCGATAACAGATTTTGAAAAGCATATTGTTTATAACAAAGACGGGCAAGAAGTAAAAGAATGGTTTGCCTTGGCCCAATACCTGCAATCCTTTGAGCAAAAGAACGGAATCCCCTGGGTGCCCCTTTATTACAGCGAAACCCAAGGCAGAAAAGTCGTTGATAATGACACCGGTATTATCTCCATACTCGGCAACCCCAATAAGCTTGCTTTATCTCTTTACCTTTTTATTTTTACCTTGTTGATTGCCATAGCCCTTACCGCGATGCTAGTAAAAAAACGAAAAAAACAAAAAGCCAAATTCAACTTTTAATTATTATTTTTCCCAAGGCATTTATGTCGGTTGATACAAAAATCCCCGCCGCTTACAACAGCCGGGGATTTTTTTATTGCCACTGCCGGTTTGAAATGAAATCCTTGAATTTTTTTTCGATGGGAGACAGATGTCTGTTTTTAGTATAGACCAGGCTGTAGTTTCTTTCCAAGTCAAGATCATCAATTTCATACATCTTCAATTGCCCGGATTTAATCTCAGCTTGGATGGCTATGTACGGCACAAAGCTGAGACCTAAACCCAGGGCAACCATTTTTTTAATTGCCGCCAAGCTTTCCACTATAATTTGAGAACCGAACATGGTCATATTAAGCTTGTTCTTCCTGAGGGCATTTTCAAACAGGGATTTCGTGCCGGAACCCTCTTCCCTTAAAATTATGTCTTCCCCTACCAATTCCGTGATATGGATTGGATTTTTCGGCAACACCTTATGAGGGGGAGTGATTAGAACGAGACGATCTCGATAAAAATCAATGTATTCCAAAGAATCGCAAGGCTTTTTTGCGCCCACAAAGCCTAAATTGATAAAACCACCTAAAACCTTTTCCAGTACCCCTTCCGACGCATAATGCCTAATAGTGATGTCAACTAAAGGAAATCTCTCTTTAAAGCCTTTAACCGCCAATGGCAAGAGGTATTGTTCCGGGATTGTGCTGGCATATAGCTCCAGCTTCCCTTCCACACTTTTTTTGTGCCCCGTAAGGGAATACTCCGCATTCTCATAAACATTAATTAACTCCACGGCATAAGGGTAAAAAATAGCCCCTCCCTCAGTTAAAGTTATATTTTTATTGCTACGGTGAAAGAGCAAAACGCCGAGCTCATCTTCCAGCTTCTTGATATTACTGGTAACAGTGGGCTGGGAGACAAATAATTGTTCTGCCGCCTTGGAAAAGCTTTTTGCCCGAGCAACTGCTACAAAGATCTTCACCCAATTAAAAACCATGGCCACACCTCCAATTATTTCAATTTGTTCAGTTGATCCGTCACATATAATATATCAGATTTCTCTAAAAAATGGCTTAAGCCAAATCTGACCGTGCCTTTAGGGAAGGTACCCAGGGTTTGATGAGCCGAAGGAGCACAATGCAAACCGCTACGGGTTAGTATTCCATAGTCTGAATAAAGCCGATGAGCAACTTCCCCATTGTCACGTTTTTTGAAATTCAGAGAAACAATTGCCGTCCTCTTTTTTATATCTGTCCTCCCTATGATTTCGAAATGATCCATATTTAATAGCCTTTCTAAAAATATCCCCATTAAATACATTTCCTTTGCAAAAATATTTTCTGTCTTTGTCTTTTCTAAATACTTCAAGGCGGCATGAAGCCCATAGATACCGGGAATATTCGGCGTTCCCGCTTCAAATTTATCAGGTAGGTAGGGGGGCTGCAACTCGGTATCCGACAAACTGCCCGTTCCGCCTTCAATCAGAGTGGTTAGTTCCCCGGCCAAATTGTCTTTTACCAAAAAACCTCCGATCCCCGGGGGGCCCAAAAGTGATTTATGCCCGGTAAAAGCAATGGCATCGGCCCTTAGTTCTTCCATATCAACCTTGATTGTTCCTGCTGTCTGAGCGGTATCTATAATAAACCACAGACCGTTGTCCTTACAAATCCGCCCCACCTCAGCCAGATTCAAGATAGTGCCGCTGACATTGGAAGCGTGAGTCATTATAACTCCCTTTGTCTCAGGCTTAATTAAGGGGGATATGTCTTGAGGTCTAAGGCTTCCATCCTTTCCGCATAAAACCCTGGAATATGTTACCCCTGTTGCCGCAAGAGAGTTAAGGGGCCGCATTACTCCATTATGTTCCATGGAGGATACAATTAAGTGATCCCCGGTCTTAAAAAGTCCCTTGATCAAAACATTCAGACTCTCTGTAATATTTTTAGTAAAGATTACATTCTCCGGCTTATCAAAATTAAAAAACGAGCATAGCAGCTCCCTGGTCTCGAAAACTGTATTTTCTGCTTCAAAAGAACTTGAATAAGCACCCCGGTTAATGTTTACGCCGATTTTAACCAGGTAATTATAAATGCTTTCGGCCACTCCTGGTGCTTTGGGAAAGGAGGTGGCACCACTGTCCAGATAAATGCTTTTCATATTGCACCCCTATCTATCCGGCCTTTTAGCCCGATCAATTGCTAATAGTATATACTGCTCACAAAATGCCGGGCAATTCAAATTACAATTTATAATACAACTAACCGCCGATATTAACCATTGCTATTTTACACAGGTTTTAAACATTGTTAAACTTATCCTGAAGACGTACAAATAAAGAACAAATCCCGAAGGAGGTCTTGAATTGAAAGGAAAATGGGGGATCATCATTGCAGGAGGTGCGGTGGGTTTAAGTGCTGTCCTATTAGTCCACTTCGGCAACCCGGCCAATATGGGCTTTTGCATTGCCTGTTTTATTCGTGATACCGCGGGCGCTCTAGGAATCCACCGGGCAAACCCAGTGCAATACATACGTCCGGAAATCATTGGACTTGTTTTAGGATCTTTTATTATCGCCAATTTAAATAAGGAATTTTCATCCCGGGGGGGTTCCTCCCCTTTTACTCGCTTTATACTTTCGATTATTGTAATGATTGGTGCTTTAATTTTTCTGGGCTGCCCCCTCAGAATGGTTCTAAGGATTGCAGGGGGCGATTTGAATGCAATTGTTGGATTATTTGGATTTGTGGCGGGAATTTTTGTGGGAGTCCTTTTCCTGAACAAAGGCTTCAATTTAAAAAGAAGTTATCAGCTAACAAAATTAGAGGGTTACCTTTTTCCGTCTCTTAACCTAGGGTTACTGCTTTTGTTAGTGGCGGCCCCCGGCTTTTTATTTTTCAGCGAATCCGGTCCCGGTGCGGCAACAGCGCCAATTCTAATCTCACTTGCTGCCGGTTTGATCGTAGGTGCCCTTGGGCAACGAACAAGATTATGTACAGTGGGCGGCATAAGAGACGCGATTTTGTTCAGGGACTACCACTTGCTACTAGGCCTGCTGTCCATTTTTACAGTAGCCTTGTTAGCTAACTTTGGCTTTGGATTTTTTAAGCTGGGATTTGAAGGCCAGCCCATCGCCCATACTGATGGCATTTGGAACTTTTTAGGCATGGTTTTAGTTGGCTGGGGCTCCGTCCTATTAGGTGGCTGTCCCCTGAGACAATTGATTTTGGCGGGGGAGGGCAACACGGATGCTGCCATTTCTATAATGGGATTACTGGTAGGAGCCGGCATTGCCCACAACTTTGGGCTAGCCTCCAGTGCTGAAGGTGCAACCGGCAACGGGCAAGTTGCCGTATTAATTGGCATCTTGGTATTATTAGCAATCTCTTGGATTAACTCGGAGTTTTTAGTTAAAAAAACAGCCTGATGTGCTGATTAAAGGAGGATCCGATGAAAACCTTAGACACTTCCGGTATGAGTTGCCCTCAACCGGTGTTGATGACAAAAAAAATTCTTGATACCAAAGTTGATGCTTTGGACGTAACAGTTGATAACAAAACAGCCCAGGAATCGGTGCAAAGATTCATGGAAGGTGCCGGTTACACCGTTGAAATCGAACAAGTTGATGCCAAATTTATTCTTAAAGCAAGGAAATAAACGATGATCAAAATTTATCAAGTGCTGTTTTTTACCCACACCGGAGCCATTAAGTTTCACCGGCAAATGAAAAAACTGAACATTGACTGCGAATTGATGCCCGTCCCCCGTTCTTTGAGCTCCAATTGCGGGGTAAGTGCCTGCGTCCATTACCATGCTCAGTTAGCCACGCTGGTTGATGAACAAGTGGAAAAAATTTATCGAAAAGAAAACGACCACTACCGACTTCTGTACGAATCCAAGTAATAAAAAAGACCCGCTGAGGTCTTTTTTAGTTGCTATCTTTATTTTATTACCTTGGAACCCAGGCCAGTCCCACCAGTTGAATGGTGATATTGGTGCTCAGTGCCCTGATTTCTACCTCCTCCAATTTTTCGTTCATCATATCAAACTTATCCGATATTTTATCTATTTCTTGTTCTAACTCCAGTTGCAGCTCCTCTAATTGGGTTTGTATAGCCTGTAAGTTTTCTTGGGCTGCGCTGATATTTTGCCCGCTTTGTAAAG